>NZ_CP030287.1:303295-606591 GCF_003287935.1 Streptomyces sp. ICC1 | reverse complement strand
TGGTCCAACTTTCAGAAGCGGAGTACCGCAACGTCTGGGACCGTTTCGACGCGGAGTTCGCCTTTCATCCCGGTATGAACCAGGCTAAATGGCCGGCTATCAAGGAGCCTCTCGACTCCGTTACCTGGAGCTTGGCCTCGTTGGACGACGACCCTGAATATGAGCGGCTCGACCGGCTCGTCGAGGTGGTCGAGCAGGGCCTTACAGCCTGCGTACCTCCGCAAGGCACGCTGTTCGCACTGGACTGGCAACACGCCTCGTTCCGATTCTCGCCTCACCTCGTTCGCGGCTCCGAACAGGAGCAGTGGCCCCTGAGCCCGTACCCCGATGGCGACTACTACATCTACCTGTCAGAGGACTTCCTGACCGGCAGCTTCGGTCACCCCTGGGAGGGGTCACTGTGCCTGTTCGGGCAGGGTCTCCTTGATGTCGCATCAGCGAAGATCGATGACATCCTGGGCTCTCCGATCCGCAGGTCTGGCCAGCATTCTCATCACGTATCGCGCGTCGATGGACTCAGGAACGCGCGAGAATCCGGGTCCGAAGAAGGGTGAACGAGGCTCGGCCGTACATGGCCCGCTTGATTGTCTTGACCCTGTTGACGTGGCCTTCGACGACGCCTGAGCTCCAGCTCAGGGTGAGTCCCGCGGTGACGGCGTCGAGGTCTTGGCGGAGGAAGCCTGCGAAGCCGCTGATTGGCTTCGGTGCGTCTCGCTCGGCCTGGCGGATCCACTCGGTGAGCAGGAAGCCGCGTCGGTGGCGGAGGAGTTCGGCGAAGGCTCGGGCAAGGTCGCAGGCACGGGCGATGTCGGGGCAAGCGATGCGTACTTCGAGCAGGCGGCGGTCGAGTTCGGGTGGGAGTGTGTCCTGCGGTCGCATGATCCAGCCGGTGATCTTGCGAGGGCTGGGGATGTCGGCGCGGACGGGTTCGGCGTTGCCGACGCGAAGGGCCGCGAGGTGTTTGCGGACGACCTGGCGACTGCCTCGGTAGCCGCGTTCCTGGATCTCCAGGAAGAGGCGGCTACCGCTGACCTGGCCGAGACTCTCGGTGAACCGGGTATTGAGGTATGGCTTGAACGGTTCCAGCACTCCTGCCGGGCGTCGTTCGTTGGCGGAGGCGAGCAACTGGTCGAGGTCAGTGTCGCGGAACCGTCGGACGGTCTTGCGGTCGAGGTGGAGACGACGGGCGATGGCGCTGATCGTCCAGCCAGCCGCAACGAGTTTCTGGACGTCGGTGTAGCGGTGCCGGGTCCGTTCGACGATCTGCGTCCGGGGTAATTCGTGGACTGGGACCTGTATGGGCGGTGGTGCCTCTCGGATGCGGCCGGTCTCCTCGTCGGCCCGTTTGCGCAGGCAGGCGCGGTGCTGGTGGCAGGTCTTCTCCACTGCGGCGGCGAGGTTTTGGAGCAGGTGCCAGCGGTCGGCGACTTCCACAGCGTCGGGGGCCGCTTGCTTGATTGCCCGCGTGTAGGCCGAGGCCCGGTCTCGGCAGATGATCTCGGCGCCGGGATGGTTGCGCAGCCAGGCGGCCAAGGTCTCGGAGGTGCGGTCGGGCAGGACGTCCACGACCTGGCCGGCCTCCACGTCGACCAGGATGGTTCCGTACGTGCGGCCCTTGCGAAAGGCGAACTCGTCGACGCCGAGGACCCGCGGGGACCGTTCCGGCGCCATCGGGGGCTCCAGAAGTCCCAGCAGCCGCGTCCGTCCTGCGACGAGATGCAGGCGACGGCACAACCGTTCGCCGGCCCGGCCGCCGAGCTCGACCGCGACCCGGCGGAGCCATGTCTTCAGCCCGAGGCTGGAGCGACGGTACCGCTCGCTCAGGCCACTGACCTGTTCGACGAAGGTCCGCCGCCGGCACGTGGCCCGGTCGCAGAAGAATCGTCGGACGCGCAGCCTGACCAGTAGCTTTCTCCCGGTCAAAGGCCGCTCGGCCAGGCGCCTCTCGTAGCAGGAATGCACCCGTCGAGCCCTGGCGTTGCATCCCGGGCATCTGGACGGCGGACCGCACGCAGCCGCCACGACGACCAGGATGTCCGCCGTGAACTCCACACCCTCCAAACGCACGTCGACATCCGGAAACAGCACATCATCCAGCGAGCAAACCCCCACCAGCAATGGATGCCCTGCCGGAACGTTCCTTCACACACCCCCTGACCTGGGGATTCACGGAACTCCGGTCAGAGCCGTGAAAATCCCCAGGGTCGCTCTTCCCCTCAGCTGGTTGGGGGTTGAACGTTCTGGGGAGCCTGGGGAGCCTGGGGAGGCAGCGCTGGACTGGCGCCCCGACTGGCTCGGCGGCGATGAGGTAGACACGCGGGTCCGGCTTCGCGACACCGATGTGGGCGGTGTTCACCACGGCGTCGGCGAGGACGTCCAGCCCCTGCCGAGCGAGATCCGAATCCAGCCGCGTGGTCGCGTTGGAGACCAGGGCGACGGTGACGGCCTTGCGGGCGCGCTTGAGCAGGGCGACGACCTCTTGATCAACGCGTGGCATGAGGTCGGACCAGGCGGTGACCACGGCGCGGGCGCGGTCCATCTCCCCGAAGCCGATCTCGCGATCGCCGAGGCCGCCGCCCGGCTCGTACCGCGTGCCCGGGTAGCCGGACAGGAAGCCCCTGCCAAGGCGGCCGCGGAGCCGGAAGAAGGCGCGGAGCACGTGCCGGATCGTGCCGATCCGTCGGCGGGAATCCCAGAGGCCGCTGGCACGTCCGCTCACGCACCGCTCACGCAAACGGCCCCGGACGCGGAGTCCGGGGCCGAATGGAGCGCCTTCCTGGGAAGAAATCCCAGGTCGGCGGCTTGCGTGCTGTGCCCTCGGCAGGATTCGAACCTGCGACACCCGCTTTAGGAGAGCGGTGCTCTATCCCCTGAGCTACGAAGGCGGGGGCTTGTCGGAAACGTTGCCGGAACCCCAGAGGGATCACGTGAGCTGCCTCGACAAACATGCTGGTCAGATGACGTGCATACACCCAGATGGAGATGCCCTCGCGGACACTTTCCCGGGCACACGCCTGGTAGTCGTCTGACCGCTGACAGCCTAGCGGATGGTGCTGGGAGTGGTCGCATGGATTGCCGTGGGAGTGGGCCTGAGGTGAAGGCATGGTCGTGACCTGGGGTTTCTGAGCGTCTGGGGTGGTAGATGCGGGCGGCGGGTCGACGCGGTGGGTTCGGATCAGGCCGGTGTTCTCGTCGGAGATTTCCACAGTGCGGGATTTCGAGGGCGCTTTGGGGACGGTGGCGTCCCCGACCAGGAGCTGGCGGCGCTCAGGTCGACTCCAGACCTTGGGGGCGTCCGCGGGGAAGAGTCCCATGAGCCTGCTGGCAGCCGGTGGGCCGTTGATGGTGGCTTCTTGCGCGGGCTGCCCTGGGTATGGCGACGGCCGCCCTCCCGACTACAGGAAGGCGGCCGTGTTGGCTAGTGAAGTCCCGTGCTACGGGGTCGGGGCGGGCAGTGTCACTGTGGCCAGGGACGGAATGGTCCAGCGTTGGGCGTCGTCTCCGTGGCAGTCCCACAGCCAGAGCTGGATGCCGGGTGTGGTGTTCATGTGATCCAGGTCGATGCACCGGCCGGAGGCCGGATTGTAGACAGAGCCGTCCGCGCGGGGGAGGAACGTCTGGTTGGGCCCTTGGTTGCAGGTCCACAGCTGTAGCAGGGTGCCGGCAGCTGTGGCCGCGCCGGTGGCGTCGAGGCATTTGCCTTGGATGCGAATGGTTCCGTCGCCTCGGATTTCGAAGTTCTGGTTGTCGCCACCTCCGCAGGTCCAGATCTCGATCTTGCTGCCGTCATTGGTGGAGCCGTGGTCGTTGTCCATGCAGTTGGCTGCTGCGGCGGTCAGCGTGATCGGGCTCTTGGTGCCGACTGCGGCGGGGGCGGCGGCGTACGGGTAGGTGGCGAAGTTGCTGACGCCGCCCTTCAGACTGTCCAGGGGCGCGCCGTTGGCCTTGTAGCGTCCGAAGACGAGCGAGCCGCTGGGGGCGGGGCTGGTCGAGGCCTTGTGCGTGCCGCTTCCGGCGAGCACGCCGTTGACGTAGAGGCTCATCAGGCCGCTGTCGGCGTTGTAGACGGCAGTCAGGTGGGCCCACGCTCCGGGGGTGAAGACGGCTGCGTTGTTGGTTGCGGAGGTGTAGTCGAAGGGATAGCCGTTGGCGTCCGCGTAGGCCAGGCCGAAGTGCCACTGGGAGGTGGATTCCTCGGCGTAGAGGCGGAACGAGCTGCCGCGCGTGAGGTCCTGGCTGGCGATGATGCTCATCCCGGTTCCAGGTTTGGCCCAGGTGCTGATGGTGAAGCTCTTGCGGGTGTCGATCACGGGGCCGGTCGTGGTGATGGTGGACTGGGCGCCGTTGAAGTTCGCGTACGGGGTGGAGCGGCCACCGATGGACTCTGTGGGCCAGGCGATGTTGGCAGCGGTGGCGGGGTAGTTGCCGACAGCACTCGGTGTCGTGGAGGTGCCGGCGGTTTGCCCGGCCAGCTTCCATTGCGCGGTCGGCTTGTTGAGGTTGCCGAGGGGGGTGGGCTTCGTGGAGAAGCCCGTGCTCGTGCCGGAGAACGCCACGAGTTGCTGGTTGCTGTCGATCGCCCAGAGATCGGCGCGGCCGTCCCCGTTGAGGTCCCCGTACGAGCCGACCTGCGGGTACAGCGCGGGGTCGAGGGTCGTGATCGCTGTAGCCGGCGTCTGGCCCGACGGCGGTGTCAGCTGGGTGGTGGGTACGCCTGCGGCGTTGAAGGTCAGTGAGTAGCTGTGGATGCGGCCCGTGATGTCGTCGCGCGCCCAAAGGGTGGGCGTCCCGCCGACCTTGCCCGGGGCGATGAGGGTGGTGCCCGACCAGTCGCCGGTGCCGAGCAGCATGCCTTGGCCGAGGCGGGAGTCACCGCTGAAAGTGCCGGGGTAGTACCAGAGGCGCTTGTCCTCGATGGTGATCAGGTCGGCGAGTCCGGCCGGGTTGTTGAAGCTGCCCGGGGCCAGTATCTGGGTGACCTTTGACCAGTCTGCCGGGTATCCGGTGCATGGGGCTGCCGTATTGCACGAGGGCTTGATCGGGATGTGCGTGATGTTGTCCGTGAGCGTGAAGCGCCCCGGAGTTCCGTTGCCGGAGGCGTCGTTGCCGTAGACGTACATGCTGTGGGTGGTTTTGTTGAAGGCGAAGATGTCGTCTACGCCGGACTGGCTGAGGCTGCCCCGGTGGGTGATGAGGTAGTTGTCCCAGCCCGTGTTCTGGTCAGGGCTCCTGTCCGGCGTGGATGCTGTGATGGGCGTCGCGGAGGCGTCCGTGTTGCCGGGGATGAGCAGGAGGTTTCCGCTGCCGGCCCGGTCGGGCCTGAGGATGTCCGGGATCCCGTCCCCTGTGACGTCTCCCGCGGTGACCGGCGTTGCCGGGTTCCAGGGGGCGTAGAAGCTGTAGGTGGCGGGGCCCGCGTTGTTGGCTCCGTCCACGGCCTGGACGTAGAGGGTGTGTGTGCCCCACTGCTGGGCGGTGAGGTTGATCGGGATGTTGGCGGTGGCGGCGCCGTTCGCGTCCGGTGTGACGGTGATCTGCTGGGCACCGGTCGGTGGAATGGCCGTATCGAGGGCGTACTCGAAGCGGCGGATGCCGCTGCTCAGGCACGCGGTGAGCTCACAGCCGGTGGGAAGGACGTCCGTGCTGGATACGGGGATGGTGATTCCCGTGTCGCCGGCGTGTGCGGTGGGGGTGCGGCCACTGCCGAGCGGAGGGAACGCCGTGGAGTCGCCGAACGCGGCGGCGGTGGGAAGCGTCAGGTCCACCTTGAAGCTGCAGTTCGAGGTCCAGGGACCGTCCAGGGTCCCGTCGTATGCCTTGACTCCCCAGCCGTATCGGTGACCGTCGGCCACGGCGACGTCCACGTTGGTCCGTGCCGTCGTGCCGGATGCCACGTAGGGGCTTCGGGGCTGGGAGACGGTCGCGGCACCGCCGCTGCCGTTGTTCTTCATGTTGTCCCAGACCTGGTAGACGGCCTGGAGGTTCACGCCCTCCATAGGTGTCGTCAGGCGGGCGTTGAGCGAGATGTTGCTCTTTCCACCGGTCGTGGAGGTGCGGCCGATCCAGCCGGGGGTACCGCTGTTGCAGGCCGCACCGGACGGGTTCGCGGAGTCGGGCGTAGTGCTGGGGGAGTCAGGCGCGGCCGGTGGGATGTCGAAGACCGTGGTGATGTACGGGTTGGTGCTGAACCGCATGAAGCCGTGGTTCGTCGCCGAGGTACTCGCGTTGCCGTAGAGCCCGAAGGTCCAGGTGTCCGCGTCCTGTGAAGCCACCTGCCGGATGCGGTCGGTGATGTCGAAGTTCGCGTACTTGTAGCCACAGTCGAAGTAGGCGCTGGAGATCTGCTGGGTGTCCACGGTGGCGATGACACCGGGACGGTTGCGCCAGTTGGTTCCGCTGTGGATGCGGTCCGTCTGCTTCACCGTGATGGGCCACGTGTTGGAGCAGCCGTGATCGGCCCCATAGGTCTCGGTCAAGTACAGAGTCGACTTCGAGATGACCATCTGGGGTGACAGCGCGCTCGTGTTGATCTCGAAGAACGACTCCTGCATGCCAAAACAGGTGGAGGAGTACTGTTGGTAGCCGACTCCCTCTCCGTTGGTTTGCGGCTTGTCGTAGGTGGTTGCGGTCTCGCAGCCCTGTTGGGCGACGACGAAGTGGCCCGTTCCCGACGTCACCGGATTGACGATGGGGTCGATGTAGACGGGATAGGTCGTCCCTGTGCCGGTGAGCAACTCCTGGTTGGGAGTGAGGGTCAGCGCGTCGGGCCGCGTCGAGATGCCGATCGGCTTGACCTGAGCACCAAGGCCGGGGCTACTGGCCGACGACCGGGTCTGCGGATCCTCCTGGGGAGGGGCAACGGGGCCCTCTCCGCCGGCAGCAGCCGCGTTGCGGAGGAGCACGGAGGCCTTGCCTGCTGCGGCTGCTTTCTGGCCCGGATCCGTACGGGAGTCCCACATGAGCGGTGTGGCGCTGGTGTACGCGGGGGTTCCGTCGGGAGCGGTGGCCTGGAAGTTGCCGGCGGCGTCGCTGCCCAAGGTCAGGCCGTCGGCCGTGGTCGCCAGACGCAGGCTGCGCAGCGCCGGATTGGCTGCCGCTTCGGCGTTATGGACGATCAGGACCTCGCTGAAGGCGCCCTGGTCGTTGACGGAGGCCTGTAGGTCGACTCCGGCGAAGACCTCCGGATACAGAGCGCTGTTGCCGGTGACCTTCGGGGCGGGCAGGGCGGTGGGGAAGGACAGCGTGATGCGACGGCCTTCGCCGTTGGTCAGTGTTGCGAGGGGGCCGGTGCCGCCTCCGGAGAGGGTCACGCCCGACGGTGTCGCGAGCGGGGTGTAGGTGCCGTCGACGTTCCGCTGAAGGGTCGCGTCCACCCCGGTCCACTTTCCGGACTTCAGGACGCGTACGGGCTTCAGACGGGTGGTCGTGCTCAGCGAGCCGTCAGGGTTCGCGACCGTTTCCGCGGTCGTAGTGGTCAGCGTGGTGACCGGGGCCGGCTTTCTTTCGGCCTTCGCGCGCTGGATCGCCCCGGGGATGGAACCAGCGGGTGGCTCAGCAGCCGCGGAGGCAGTGCCGGAGGGCGCGACAGAGCGCGTACCGGCGAAGGCGGTCCCAGGACCTGCGGCGAGCAGGCCGAGGGCAGTCATGAGAACAGCAGCCCGTCTAATGTCTGAAATTCGATGTTGCTGCATACGTGGTATCCCCCCACATGGCGCTTTTGCCGGATGGTTTCATCCAGCCAAGTTGCGAACGGAAATGGCCAAAGATGCGCAGTCTTGTGGCATGTTGAATTATCCGTTCCGGCTTTCTTGAGCCGAATCGACCGGCCTCAACGAGGTGCTATTGGGGCACACCCATCTAAAGGGTTGAGGCCTGATCCGCGAGAAGGCTATTGCGGTTCGAGTTGTCGTCGCAATACTGTTCCACTGATCTTGCAGGGCTGATTGCGGCTCTGTCTATTTCCGGTTCTTCTTGGACCGCGCACTTGGGGTGGGGACTGTCAAGGTGCGTTCATCGATTCGTAGATCTACCGGTATGCCCGTTAAGGGTTGGAGGCGTCGGGCCCTGTTCGTCACGGTGATGACGGCGGCGATGTCGCTTGTCGTGCCGCTGGCCAACGCCGACGGCATGGTCGGATACAAGTACACGGGCAAATCCTGGCCGGATGGCACATTGCCGGTTTTGCCCGTGGTGAAGGGCCACCCGGTCAAGGGTTCGGCCAAGCCTGCGGCTCCGCGTACTCCGCAAGGGGCGCGCGAGTTGCGCGCCCACGTGCCGAAGACCCCCAAGTGGTCGACGGCGGGCACGGAAACCGTCTCGGTGAACCAGCCCACGAAGGCGGCGTCAGGCTCCCTGCTGCGCTCGGACAGTGTCGGCGCGGATCCGGTTCAGCCGGTCCGGGCCGGAAAGTCGCCGGTCTGGATCGCTCCGGCCGCGCCTGCCGGGGCACAGGGCGTAGCGCGTTCAGCCGGCGGGGCGCAGAGCGGCCCGGCAGCGGACGGCCCGACAGCCGTTCGCGTGCAGACGGCGAGCCGTCAGCAGACCGAATCGGTGAACGTCAACGGCATGCTCATCGGTGTGGCGCCCACCGACGGCAAGGCAGTCGGCGGCCAGTTGTCAGTGGGCGTGGACTACGGCGAACTGGTCAACGCATATGGCGGCGGATGGGCATCCCGTCTGCATCTGGTGTCCCTGCCAGGCTGCGCTCTCACCACTCCGTCGGTTGCCGCCTGCCGGGTGCAGACCCCCCTGCAGACAGTCAACGACCCGACGAAGCAGCGGCTCACGGCCAACGTCGACATGCCGAGCAGCACGCCGCGGTTCAAGGATGCGGTCCTCTCCGGTGCGGCGACCCCGCTGATGGCCGCGTCGGCCGCGACTCAGGAGGTCGCCGTCGCGGCGGTGTCCGACACGGGTGGCTCGCAGGGCGAATACGCGGCGACGTCCCTGTCGGCGTCGGGATCCTGGGCGCAGTCGGCATCCGGTGCCTTCACCTACAGCTACCCGATCGCGGTACCGCCCTCGCTGGGCGGCACGGCGCCCTCCGTGGCGCTCACGTACAACTCGCAGTCCATCGACGGGAAGACGTCCGCGCGGAACTCGCAGTCCTCCTGGATCGGTGACGGCTGGTCGTACGCGCCGGGCTTCATCGAGCGCTCCTACAAGTCCTGCAAGGACTCGGGGATCAAGGACTCGGGTGACCAGTGCTGGGCCGGCTTCAACGGCACGCTTTCGCTCGGCGCGCACACCGGCCAGCTCATCCGCGGCAGTGACGGCGTCTACCGCCTGGCGTCCGACGACGGCACGAAGATCGAGCGGCTCAGCGGGGCGACGAACGGCCTGTGGGATGGCGAGTACTTCAAGGTCACCACGACCGACGGCACCGCGTACTACCTCGGCCTCAACCACGCGCCCGGTACAGCGGCGGACTCCGCGACCAACAGCGCCTGGGGCATTCCGGTATACCACCCCAAGTCGGGGGACCCCTGCTACAGCGCGGCCAAGGGCAACGCCTCCCGGTGCGACGAGCAGGTCGGGTACCGCTTCAACCTGGACTTCGCCGTCGACTCGCAGGGCAACGTCCAGCGGTACGACTACACGACCGAGTCGAACTACTACAACATGGGCTTTGGTCAGGTCGCCGCGAAGGGTGAGGGTGGCACCCTGACCCCGTACACGCGCTCGGGCGAGCTCACGCGCATCTCCTACGGCTACAAGCTCGCCGACGCCGTCGCCGGCAGGGACCCCGCGGCTCAGATCAACTTCGACACCAAGCAGCGGTGCACGACCTCCGACACCGTGTGCGCGGCCGGCAACCTGTCGAAGGACACGGCCAAGAACTGGCCCGACGTCCCCTACGACATCAACTGCCCCTCCACCTACAAGACCAAGGGTGAGGGCGACGACGTCTGCCGGTTCGGTTCTCCGACGTTCTGGTCCACGCACCGGCTGATGGGCATCAACACCAAGGTAAAGATCGGTACGGGTTGGCAGGACGTCGACTCGTACTCCCTCACGCACGTCTTCTCCGACGCCGGTGGCGTGATCGACCCGGTCACCGGGAAGACAGGCAAGCCGGACAGCGCCGGAATGCTTCAGTCGATCCTGTGGCTGTCCTCCATCCAGCACACCGGGCGGGACACCACCGGCGGTGGCAGCAAACCCCTCACGATGGACCCGGTCACCTTCACGGGCATCGAGATCGACAACCGCGTGGACGGGCTGACGCCGGCAGCGCCGGCGCTCTACCACCCCCGCATCTCGAGCATCCGTACGGAGACCGGCGCTTCCACGGCGGTCACCTACCGAGATCCCGAGTGCTCGCGCGTCAAGAACACGATGCCCGCGGCGGCGGACAACAACACGATGGCCTGCTACCAGGCCTACTGGGCCCCGTCCGGGGTGGCAAAGCCGATCGCCGACTGGTTCGTGAAGACCCTCGTCACCCAGGTGGTCACCAGCGACCTCACCAAGGCGGGCTCTCCTCACCAGGTCACCAACTACGAGTACGGCGGCGGCGCGGCCTGGCACCGGGACGATTCGGAGCTGACCGACGACGAGTACCGGACGTGGAACGACTTCCGCGGCTACCGCACCGTGACCACGAAGTCCGGCGTCGCCCCTGACCCGATCACGCAGTCCGTCTCGACGTACCTGCAGGGCATGGACGGCGACTACAAGAAGGACGGCACCCGGCGATCGGTCTCCTTGACCAACTCCCTGGGCGAATCCTTCCCGGACAGTGACTGGCTGTCCGGCGCCACGCTGGAGTCGCAGGTCTTCACGGCGGCCGGTGGGACCGTCACCTCCAAGACGCTCAACGGTCCGCTCACCACGAAGGTCACCTCAACTCAGAGCCGCACGGCCTGGACATCCAAGGTTCCCGCTCCGGCATCGTTGTCCACGCTGCCGGGCCTGGTTTCCCGGCGGACCACGGACGTGGCCAACCGGTCGATGGGACTCATGTCGACCGGGGCATGGCGCACGTCGAAAGTCGTAACCAAGTACGACGACCTGGGCCGGGTCCATCAGATCGACGACAAGGGTGACGTCGCCGCACCCGAACAGGAGAACTGCACCACCACGACGTACGCATCGGCGCCTGCGAGCAACCCGATGATGGTGACCCTTCAGAGTGAGGTCATCGCAGTGGCCGGCCCCTGCACCACGACGCCTGGTGCGGGTACGACCCTCAGCCACAAACGGTTCTTCTACGACGGCGACGGGTCCGTTACCAGTCCTGGCACGCACGGGCAGCTCGGGCAGACCTGGGCCTCGGACGGAAAGACCCATTCTGTCGGCCGGTTGACAGCGGCGCAGGTGGTAACCAAGTACGACGGCGCGGGGAATCCGGTCTTCCAGACCAACGGCGGTCTGACGTATGACGACTACGGGCGCGCCATCAAGCAGACCGACGCGGCTTCGCAGTTCACGACTATTTCGTACACGCCTTCCTCGGTGACCCTGCCGACCAAGGTCACTACGACGTACCCGCAGCCCTATGGCTGGACATCCACGATGGACGTGTCTCCGGCGCGCGGGCTGGATCTCCAATCTGTCGATGTCAACGGTCGCGTCACCGCCAGCACCTACGACACGCTGGGCCGCCGTACCGCAGTCTGGACACCGGGCCGGGACAAGGCCACGCAGACCCCGGACCGCAAGTTCACGTACACCGTCAGCGGGGCCGGCGACAGCCCGAACCCGCCGTCGGTCACCACGGAGACGCTCCGGGATAACGGAAGCTACGGCAAGTCCGTCACGCTCTACGACGGCATGCTCCAGGTTCGTCAGCAACAGTCGACGACCGCGAACAACTCCGCCGGCCGTCTGATCAGTTCGACCGCCTACGACAGCCACGGCTGGGCCGTCTCCAGCATCGCGCCCTACGCGGATCCGACCACCGCTCCTGGGACCACCCTGTGGGTCGAGGCCGAGAACACAGTGCCCAGCCAGGCCCGTCAGGTGTACGACGGCCAGGGACGTGTCACCGCCTCGGAGCAGTGGTCGAAGGGGGCCAAGCTCTGGCAGGGAAGCACGACGTACTCGGGTGTCGACAAGACCTCCACCACTCCGCCCAAGGGCGGGCAGGCCACGCTCACCTACACCAACGCCATCGGCCAGACGACGTCCACCCAGTCCCTGGACACCACGGCAGACAACAAGCTGACAGCCGGCAAGACCATTTCATCCGGCACCACCATTGATTCCCGGAGCGTCCGGCTCGTCATGCAGGCGGACGGCAACCTCGTCCTGGCCGCCATAACGGACGGCAAGACTCTCTGGTCCTCGGGCACTGCCGGCAACCCGGGCGCGAGTGCGACGGTCCGTGCCGACGGCAACCTCGTCGTCACCAGCATCACAGGAACCGTTCTCTGGTCTTCGGGTACGGGCACCGCCGGAGCCACGGGCGCTTACCTCCTCGTCAAGGGCGACGACACCGCCCAGATGTACGACGCCGCCGGAACCTCCATCTGGACGTCCGGGACCGCGGGCAAGGCCGCCACGGCTGACGCGACCACCACGTACTCGTACACCCCTGCCGGAAACGTCGCGTCCATCGGCGACACCGCCGGCAATAAGTGGACCTACACGTACAACCTGCTCGGCCAGAAACTGTCCCAGACCGACCCGGACACCGGTACCTCCACCACCGGCTACGACCTGTTCGGGCGAGTGATCCTGAGCACCGATGCGCGGGGCAAGAGCCTCTCCACCACCTACGACACCCTCGGCCGCAAGACCGGTGAATACGAGGGCACCAGCACCACGGACCAGACCAAGAAGCTGGCCGAGTGGACGTACGACACGCTCCTCAAGGGACGCCCGACGTCCTCGACCCGATTCGTGGGCGGAACAGCCGGCAAGGCGTACACGAAGAAGATCGACGGCTACACGACCGCCTACCAGCCCACGGGCACCACGACGGTCATCCCTTCCGACGAGGGCAAGCTCGCAGGGACGTATACCGCGACCGCCGAATACACGCCCACTGTAGGGCTGCTGAACTCAACGACCTACGGCGCCGACGGCGGCCTGCCGGCCGAGCGGATCGGGTACGGGTACAACCCGCAGGGCGGCCTCACCGGGTACGGATCCGCCACCACCCCGTACCTGAACAAGGCCATCTACACACCGCTGGGCCAGGTCATCCAGTCCACGTACGGTCCCTACGGAAAGCAGCTCCGCACCGCTCAGACCTACGACGACGCCACCGGCCGACAGGCCACCAACAGGGTCAGCCTGCAAACCGGCACCACTGGCGACGCGGTCGAAGACACCACCTATGCCTATGACGAGGCTGGCAACCTCACCGGAACGTCCAGCGTGCAGTCCAGCGGCGGATCGGCCACCGGCACGGACACGCAGTGCTTCCTCTACGACGGGCAGAACCGCCTGGCCCAAGCCTGGACGGACACCAAGGGTCTCGCGGCTCCGAAGGCCGGCCAGCTGTCCAAGTGCAACACCGCGCAGCCGACGTCCACGACGATCGGCGGACCGAACCCGTACTGGCAGTCCTTCACCTACAACCAGCTCGGCGACCGCACCCAGCAGGTCAAGCACGACCCCGCGGGCAACCCCCTCAAGGACGTCACCCAGACCAGCACCTACCCCGGCAGCGGCTCCACGCCGGCGGCCCAGCCGAACACGGCCACGTCCATCACCACCACGGGGCCCACCGGTACGACCACGCTGACCCCGCACTACGACTCGGTCGGCAACACGACCAGCCGTGACACCAAGGCCGGCACGGCCGCGACCACGACCCAGACGTTCACGTACAACGCCCAGGGCCGCACCGAAACGGTCACCACCCCCAAGCCGGGCGGCGGCACCCAGACCGCAACCTACCTGTACGACGCGGACGGCGGCCTGCTGATCCAGCGGTCTCCGGACAGCGACACCCTCTACCTCTTCGGCGGCACCGAACAGCTCAAGCTGAACAACACCACGAAGACGGTCGAAGGCCTCCGCAACTACACCAGCCCCGACGGCACCCGGATCACCCGCTCCTCCACCGGCTCCGTCACCTACCAGCTCACCACCCCGCAGAACACCTCCCAGCTCCAGATCGACGCAACTACCCTCACGGTCACCCGCCGCGCCTTCGACCCGTACGGAGCCCCGCGCGGCACCGCCCCGCCGGCCTGGGCCGACAACCGCGCCTACCTGGGCCAGCCAGTCGACCCCACCAGCGGCCTGAACCTGTTGGGCGCCCGCAACTACGACCCGGTCATCGGCCGCTTCCTCACCTGCGACCCGGTCTTCGAAGCCGGCGACCAGAACCAAATGGGCGGCTACACCTACGCCGGCGACGACCCCGTCAACATGAGCGACCCGTCCGGGCTATTCGTTGGCTGGGCCGACGTCGGCAAATTCCTCGCGGGGGTGGTCGACGGAGCGCTCGGAGGCATGAATAGTGTCAACCTCGGGTTTAATGCCCCCGGATTTCTGCTCAATAATTGCGTTGAGATTTATAACGGCAAGAATAAGAAATTCAACGACTGGACCGGCTACAAGGCGCCGAAGCGGCATGTACCAAATCTCTGGGGTGGCCGGCCGGCCGGTGAGCTCTTCAATATCGATCCGGACTCGAAGGCTTACCAGGCTGGCTGGTGGACTGGGCTCATCGGCTCGCTCTTCGTGGACGGCTACGGTGTGGGCAAAGTCGGGGTGGTCGCATACCGGGAGTATAAACTCGCTAAGGCTGATGGCCTCGGCGGAGGTCAGTCCCTCATCTCGGCACTGAAAAGCCTCATCGATGACACCCCCAAGCCCGCAGGCAAGGACACCCCGGCCGACTCCGCTCCGGACAGCACGTCGCCCAGCACCCCGGAATCAGGCACTGCGAAGGCTCCGGGCGGGGACGGGTCGTCCTCCGGGGCGGATTCGGGGCCCGGTCGAGGTCCCTGGCCAGCATCAAGCGATATACCAGGTCCAGCTGCCGGAAAGAACCTGAAGGCACCCAACGCGCGCCATACTGTTTCGGGGTCGGCCAGTGGCGAGGTGAGGGGGAACAACACTGTCATCCTGCGCGGCGAGATGGGCACCGTTAAGCAGGATGTCGCTGACATTGCCAGTGGGAAGGCGGCCTATATTAGTGAACTCGACCGCTACCAAGTGAACAATCGCCTATATGGTGTCGAGCACTCAGGGACGGTGTTCCCTGACTCCGGCCCTGGCTTCGTGAGTCTCGACAGGAATGAGTACGCTGCCCTGCAGCAGGTCGCCAAGGCGAAAGGTGACCTTAGTGCCGCGCCGCAGTTGAGCAGGAACCCGCGCTTCACCAACAATCCAGGAATCGTCGAGAAAGCGCTCGCCATCTACAACGGGACGTACAAGTGACGTACAACCTTCTCACGGTCGACGCTGTCAGGCCCACGGCCATGGCCGCCGCACTTGCCGCATGCCTCGGGACGGCAGCTAATGACGTGGAGATGGTCGACCCCGATGGCGACCCCGGTCTCCCGAACTGGGATGCGCCTGTCCTGTGCACTTACCAAGCGACCTTTGGCGACGTCGCGTGGTCGCTGGACATCTACATCCAGGACTACATCACCGTGCGGCCGACCGAGTCCGAGGTTGCCGCCGGACTCGCGCAGGCCACAGCGACGACGGTCCTATTCCCTGCCGTTGAAGCACCCCCCAGCGCATACTGGGCTGTGACGCCGGGAGGTCTTCTCACGCGTGCACGGCTCGAACCGTCCGATGACGAGCCCCCACTGCTTGAGGTGACCGCCGTCGAGGAGGCTGTTCCGCAGCTTCCGCGGGCGATCGTCACGCGTTTCGCAGAGATCGTACGGGAGCAGCGGCTGGCAAGCCCTGTAGCCGAGGCCTTCAAAGTGTCGGTGGAACAGCTACGGCGCACTGACTCGAACGGGGCTCGTCCCTCTCTCGATGACGGAATCGGCAGCATCCTCTGGGCTGTGCAGGACAACCTGGTCATATGGGAACGGGTTATCCGGCAGATGGAGTCCGGGTGGGCGCCGTCGGGTTGGTATCCGGCAGACCTCTACCGAGAACGACTGGAAGCCCGGGACGAGCTCGCCCGTATCGGTGCACGTCTGCCGGGTGAGGTCGCCGAGCTTCTTGATGGGGCTCTGGAGGATTTGGACTGCCGATTCGTCGCGGCAACAGACGGAGACGCGTCGGGGAGTCTTTACAGAGAGCTGATGGGTGTGTCCGTCGAACCGGGCATGGCTGGTTGGTGGTGGCAGCGCTGTCCGAATCCCAGGCCTTGGGCGCGAATGTGATGCGCACCGGCCCGTCCGGGCTGATCGAGTGCCAACTGTATTCAAGGCGGGGACCGGAGGCCGTCGAGCAGGGGCTGGGGAGAGGGCCCACTTGGTGGGTGATGAGTGACGACGACCCGTGTTGTGTACCTGTGACGGCTGGGCTCGAGTGATCACCCTGAATCGGCGCGGGCCCTCAATGTGCTGACCCACCCCATGGTGGCGCGGATGGCCGAGGCGCTGGTCGGGTGGGAGCGGGACCCAGGCGTCAAGCAGGTGGTCATTCAGGGGCCGGGGAGCGTGGGCTTTGTGGCGGTGGGGTGAGCTTGTTCCGCTTTGACGGACACCTTTGGTGTGGTGGTCAGGCGGCGAGGGCGGTCTCGTATTCGGCGGGACTGCGGTAGCCGAGGCTGCTGTGGAGCCGGTGCAAGTTGTACCAGCTCTCGATCCACTCGAATATCGCGGTGCGTGCGGCAGCCCGGCTCGGCCAGGGGTTGGTGTCGCCCAGCTCGTTCTTCAGGGTCGAGAAAAGCGATTCCGCGAGCGCGTTGTCCCAACATTGCCCAGTGCGTCCGACCGACAGGCGGATGCCGACCTCGGCTGCCAAGAGGGCGAGTTCACGGCTCGTGTACTGGGCGAGTTCAACCGATCGATGCAACACCGGGTTTTTGAAGTGAGCGTAGTTGCTCTTCGAAGACTTCGGCGGGTGTCTTCCACCCGAGGATCTTGCGGGGTCGGCTACTGAGTGCGTATGCGACGGCTTCGAGGTCTTCGGCGGACCACCGAGACAGGTCCGTGCCTTTCGGAAAGTACTGTCGCAGGAGCCCGTTGGTGTTTTCGTTCGTCGGTCGCTGCCAGGGCGAGTGGGGGTCAGCAAAGAACACCCGCGTCCCGCTCTCCATGGCGAACTGGGCGTGACCGGAGAGCTCCTTCCCGCGGTCCCAGGTAAGGGTCTTCCGTAGCTGCTCGGGCAACTTGGTCATCGACTCCGTCAGTGCCGCGTTCATCGCGACGGCCCCGTATCCGCCGAGCGCTGGCCCGTTCTTCACATACGGTTCCTCGCCCCAGCCGTCCAGCCGTGGCAGATGGACCAGGAGCGTGGACCTGCTGCTGCGCTCGACGAGCGTGCCGATCGCGGACCTACCCGTCCCGATGATCAGTCGGGTAGCGGGGACGCATTACTGCGTCCCCGCCCCCTCAGAACCGTGCAAGCAGCTTTCACCGCACACGGCTCAAGCAAGCCCCAGAGGCTCGTTGGCAGACAAAAGTGCTGGACTCGTCATCGCGGCGTCTCCATTCCGCCGTTGACAATGGGTGTGGAGGAGACGGGGTCGTTGACCGTCCGGCGTGCTCCCGTCCGGGAACGCGATGTATTGCTTGGAGATCGCCTTCCGGATGACAGCCCGCCATACTTCCCATTCTCCTGGGCTTTGTGGCGGGTGGTCGGCGTGCAGGAGGAGCCCTCCGCAGATCGAGCACCGGCCGTGCTGTGCCTGTAGTAGGCGCACGGTCATGGCATCGACCGGTAGAGGGGTTCCCTTGCGGCGCCGCTGAGCCCAATAGGATTCCAGGGCAGGATCGTCCGGGGACGCCTTCCCCTTGACCAGTTGGTGCCGGACTATCTTCGTCCAGGAGAACTTGAGCAGGTAGGCACCGCTGTCGCGGTCACCGAACACCCACCGGTCGTTCCTGGACCTGTTGAACCGGCCGAAGTACTTGTCGGATATCCAGTGCTTCGGCTTGTTCGGGTGGCTGTGTTTGGCCCACTTGTAAGCGAGCTTCCACATGTGATTGTCCAGCGCCGTGAAGATCTCGCTGGACACCACCGTCCGGTAGTAGGCCGACCAACCCCGCACGATCGGGTTGATCTTCTTGAGTACCGCACCGGCGTTGGCCCCTCGCAGAGCCACCATTTCGGTACTGAGCCGTTCCCGGATCCGTCGCTGAGCCGCTTTACTCGGCTTGATCAGCAGCTTGCCGTGATAGCGGCGGACGTTGAACCCCAGGAAGTCGAATCCGCTCTCCGCGTGGACGATTCGTGTCTTGTCCTCGTGGAAGGCGAGTCCCCTGGGCGTCAGCCATGCAGCCAGCCGTTCCTTGACCTGCTCGGCCTGTTCACGGCTGGTGCACATCGCGACAAAGTCATCTGCGTACCGCACCAGCACGGGGCTGCCGCTTTGCGCACTCCCGGCATCTCTGCCGGTGGTGTAATAGCGGACCCCTGCGGCTTCCTCCATTCCGTGCAGGGCCACGTTGAAGAGCAATGGGCTGATCACCCCACCCTGTGGAGTTCCCTCCTCGGTCGGGGCGAACCGACCGCGATCCACGACCCCGGCCTTCAGCCACTGACGGACCAGTCCCCGGGCGGGGAAGGTGCCGAGAGCGGCCATGAGCCGGCCGTGGTCGATACGGTCGAACGCCGCCGTCAGGTCCGCGTCGAGCACCCACGCACGCTGCGGGTTCTTCCCGTTGAGCGTGGAGTAGATGGCCCCGATCGCGTCGTGACAGCCACGGCCGGGCCGAAAGCCGTACGACTTCGGCTCGAACCGCGCTTCCCACTCGGGCTCCAATGCTCCCAATGCCACAGCTTGCAGGCACCGGTCAACAATCACGGGAATCCCGAGTCCGCGCTTCTTCATGGTCCCCGGTTTGGGGATGAACACCCGCTTGACGGGCTTGGGAATCCATGGTCGGGAACGGTGCTGAACCCAGTGGGCCAATGCGGCCTTGGACTGGGAAAGCAGCACTACCTTTCCGTCGACTCCCGCCGTCGCGCGTCCAGCATTGATCTCCGTGACCCGTCGCACGCTCAGGAGCGTGTTCGACCGGGACCGGAGCATCAACTTCTGCAAATTACGGACCTTCTTCAGATCCCCTGCCTGCGATGCCGTGAAGATTCTCTGCCGCAGACGCCGTACGTCCTCCTCGACCCGCCGCCAGTCAATCGACGCCCAGTCCAAGTCTTCGCCCTCGGGTCCGTTCACCGGTGCAGGAGCAGCCGGAAGGGCCGAGGCCAGCCCGTCCGCTATCTGCATGATGTCCAACTTGCCCCTCGGTTCCGTCGTCTTTGTCCAGTGATTCTGCACAGGCTCACCCGGCCCACGTCAGCACCCTTTCGGGTCCGGGCAGATCACCCGTATCCGGACGGTTATGCGAGGCGACCGGCGGAGAGTCCGATCTTCTGCCCCGGGTTTCCGTTTCCCTTCGGCTTCCGGCATTGGCTTCTTGGGCCGTCCTGTTCCCGCTGGGGAGTTGAGCCTTCCTTACGGTCGGCTGACCGGGCCAAAGCGGCCCGGACCCCAACGGGGTTTCCACGTTCCACACGAATGAGATACGACCGGGGTGGGTGCTCCCTTTACCCCGAGGCGGCGGTGTCCACCTGGCCGGAGTGACCTCTACCAGCCAGCGCCTGCCGCTTCTCGACGGCTAGCCATGCACCCCACTCACGCATTCCATCGGCGGGGCTTGGGATCACGAGGCATCATCGGGAGTTCATGTACTTCACCCGTCCGGTCTTCCCCTTGCCGGTAACTCCCGGATGGAACGGAAGTTCTTGGGCTTTCCCCTGAGCTTCGCACCACTCCGTTACCGGCATCGCACGTCAAGGGCGGGGACGGGTCACACGGACACGGACCCGTGACTGCACCTACAGCTTCATCAACTGCCTCTCCAATCGGTCAGTCCACTCAAATTCGTGCAACTTCGTGTCGCACGGTCGCCCTCCCAATGGCCAGGGACAGCACGGTCGTCGGCCTCGGCCGGGCGCTCACTCAAAACGACGTCAGCGGTGACGTGGCCCTGCCGCTTGTTTCGGGACCGAGTCCTTGGCTCCCGCAACGCACGGCCCGTGCGCAGACACGTGACCAGCTCGCGCTTGAGCGCGCCCCGGCCCTCGATGAACAGCGACTGGTAGATCGCCTCGTGGCTGATGCGCATGGACTCATCATCAGGGAAGTCGACCCGCAGCCGGCGCGCGATCTGCTCCGGACTCCATGCCGTCGACCACCGCCTGTCCTGGCGGCGGGGCTTGTTCAGTCCCTTCCACGGTGCCGTCGCAGGACCTGAAACGATCGTGCCGTCGGGCCGACGGATGTCACCGGCGAGCCGGTCCTGCACGTACTCACGTAAACGGTCGTTGTCCACGAGCTTCGCCGTCTTTGGGCGCTTCGCGGCCTGCTGCGCCTTCCACTGGGCTACCACGGCGCGGTAGACCGGCTTGCCGCTCCTGGTCGCGGCGTTGCGACGCAGTTCGCGAGAGATCGTTCCCGGGGCGCGCCCGATCGTGCGGGCGATCTCACGCACGCTCTTGTCCTGAGCTTTGAGCAGTGCAATCTCCTCACGCTCGGCGAACGACAGGTACCGGCCCGAGGGCTCGTCCAGACTCAGCGGCGCCATCCCGCCAGCGTGTCGGAACCATCGGATCCCGACCGGTGCCGACACCCCGACCCCCTCGGCAGCCTGGACAGAAGTGATCCCCGAGGCGATCAGGCGCCAGAAGTCTCGTTGCACAGCACGCGATGGCTCAGGCCGGCCCGGTGAGCGCATCGGCGGCCGCATCGCCCTATCCGCAGCCCACTGCCGACGCACACCGGATGGCGGCTGCGACCCTTGCTTCCTCGGCAGACCCATTACACACCTCCATGATCACGAGGTGTTGCGACGACCAGTTGAATTCACCCTGACAGCCGCGGTCGGAATGGAAGATCACCGGACCGGCCGGCCGCCGGGTTCGGCAGGCGGTCCGCAGTGCGTCGGCGACGAGCTCGGTTCGCAGGTGGTCGGCCGTCGCCCAGCCGACGACACGGCGTGAGGCGATGTCGATCACGGTGGCCAGATAGAGCCAGCCCTCACTTGTGGCGACATAGGTGATGTCCCCGCACCAGCGGGTGTCGAGAGCTGCGAAATCGGGCTGGAAGTCACGAAGAACCAGGTCAGTTCGGGTGGACGCGTGTGGGTCGGGAATGGTGGTGCGGTGCCGGCGTCGTCGGTGCCTACCGGTCAGGCCGGCCAGCCGCATCAGCCGTGCGACCCGGCGGCGTCCGCAGCCGGCGCCCTCGCGCTCGAGGACGGAGTGAACGCGCGGGGCACCGTAGGTGCCACGGGACTGCTGGCGAACAGCGGTGATCTGTTCGGTCAGCTCGGCGTCCCGCACCGCCCGGAGGCCAGGGGTGCCAGTGCGGCGGGCGTAGTAGGCGGTCCGGGAGACCTTGAGGAGTTCACACGCCCTTTTGACGTTGTGACCTGCGGTTTTCTCCGCCTCGATGAACGGGTGCACGTTCACCGGGTCTCCGTCGCGAAGAAAGCCGTCGCGCGCTTGAGGATTTCGACGTCCTCCCGCAGCCGGCGGTTCTCCCGCCGCAGTGCGGCCAGTTCCTCGTGTTCGCTGCTGGTCAGACCGTCCCGTTCGCCGGCGTCGACCTCGGCCTGCCTCACCCAGCTCCGCACCGCGGTCTCGGTCAGCTCGAAACCCCTGGCGACCTGGCCAACCACGCGGTCGCCCCGCCGGCACAGCTCGACGATCTCTGCCTTGAACTCCGGCGTGAACGAGCGGCGAGGACGCGCCTTCTTCTTCCCCATGCTCTCCATGATGAACATCATCCTTCCGGGGCTGAAGCCCCTGATCTCAGATGTCCGTCAAAGCGGATCAAGCCCACGATCACGCTGAGACGGTTTGACGAACAGGGTTCGTGGGTTCCAGTAATTCCGGCGAACAGCATCTGGCGATAGTGGCGCGTCGGCGGTCAGGGTTTGATCCAGTGGCCCTTTCTCAGGGACGGGATGCTGAGGAGCAGGGCCAGCGTCGGGACCGCCGCGTACCAGGCGAAGCCTTCGCCCGGGCCGAAGACGTCGATCAGTTTGCCCAGCGCGAGGTAGCCGCAGCCGATGAGGAGGGACTCCACGAACGTGATCATCGAGAGCAGGCTCGCGCGGTAGCGCGACGGGACCCCCTCGTTGAAGACGTTGTCGACCACGACCGCCGTGATGTCCGGGGCGCCCACCGCCAGGAGGAAGACGGCCACCGTCAGCCAGACCAGGCCCAGGCCGCTCACGCCCAGGGCCGCCGCGAGGACCAGCAGGGTCAGCGGGACCAGCAGGTGTACGCCGAGGCGGCGGTCGGCCCGGTCGGCGAGGAGCGGGGCGAAGCCGCCGATGAGGAAGCCCGCCGACATGACCACACTGACCAGGGTGGTGGCCAAGCCCTGATCGCTGAGCGCCTCCTGCGTGAAGATGAAGTACGGGGTCATCGTGGCGTGCATCAGGCCCGAGACGACCACCAGGGAGGCCAGGCGCGGGGTCAGCGCGCGCAGGACCGCCGCCGTGCCCAACGGGGTCGCGCCGTTCTCCGACGCGGAGTCCTCCGGCTCGTCCAGCTCCGCGGCCTCCTTCCCGCCCATCTCCGGCACCCGGGCCAGCAGGACGCACGCGGCCAGCACGAGCGCGCCGGCCGAGGCCAGGTACACCAGCTCCCAGGACAGCTTCTGCAGGCTGCCGCCCAGTGCGATGGCCAGTGCCATGGTCGTGGCGCCGAAGGTGGCGTAGCGGGACTTGACCTTGATGTAGTGGGTCTGGGCGCCGCGCCGCTTGAGCAGGTCGTAGAGGAGCGCGGTGTCGGCCCCGGAGACGAAGGCCATGCCGATGCCCTGGACGGCGAACAGCGCGATGAACCACGGGAAGCCCGTCAGGGCCACCTGGCCCACCAGGCAGGCGGCGATCAGGCCCTGGCCGATCACGATGCTCGCCCGCCGGCCCACGCGGTCCGCGACGAACCCGGTCGGGACCTCGGCCACCGCGCTGATGATGTAGAGCAGCGTCTGCAGCAGCGCGATCTGCGAGATGGAGAAGCCCTGGTGGGCCAGGTAGAGGACGAACACACCGCGCTGGAAGAGGGAGTTGGCGAGGATGGCGTACGCGTAGAAGGGCAGCGCCACTCTTCGGGCCGACTGGAGGGACGACGAGTCCTCAGTGGCCCCCGGCGGGGTTCCCGCGGGTGTTCCCGGGGATGTTCCCGGCGTGGTGCCGTCGTCCTGCGCGATCTCGCTCGAATCCGTGGTCAACGTGCCGTCTCCAGTCCGACAGAGGCTCCGCGGCTGCCCAGCAGCGACTTCACCCGTAGATAGGCCTCACGATCGGGCCCGTCCTCACTGAACAGGCCCGCGACGAGGAACGGTACGAGGTCCGGCGAGAATCCGTACGCTTCCCCGGAAGCCGCGCCCCCCGCCGCGCCCAGGTCCTCGTACAGGCGGACGGCGCCCTGGCTGAAAAGCGTCGGCACCGCCTGATGCCGCCACAGGCGCGGGAGGACGAGCGAGGCCTCGAAGCCCGTGCACGCGCCCTGATACGCGGTTTCGCCGGCGCTCTCCGCCGCCGTGAACACGCTGATCGGGCGGCGGGCGGGGACGAAGGGGTGGTCGTATCCGTCGGCTTCCTCGGCTCCCTCGGCGCCGCCGAGGATTTCGGACGCCGTGATCGCGGCGATCAGCGGGCTGTTGTGGAACCCGTCCCGGTACGTGCCGGTCGCGATGTGGAGGCCGTCCAAGGGGCCCCGCCCGATCAGCGGGAACGTGTCGAGCGACACCGGCCGGTTGCCCACGCGCCATTCCATGATCTCGGAGAAGGCGAAGCCGTTGTTCAACTGGTCGATCGCGCACTGCAGGAGGAAATGGCTGAGACCCGCCGACGGGAGCGTGCGCGGAGTGGCGAAGACGACGTTGGTGGCGCCCAGGTAGTCGCGTCCCCCCGGGAACGGGACGGCGTGCAGCCCGCACGAGCCCGCCCGGTTGACGCTGCGCACCACGTGGTGGAAGGGCGTGGCGTCCGAGCGATGGGTGACCGCGGCGATCCCCGTGCCGGAGAAGACGGGCTGTACGTCGTCGGGCCCGAGCACGGTGTCCAGGAGGGGAGTGGTGAACGCCCCGGCGGCCACGAGCGTGGTGCCCGCGCGCACCTGGTCGCCGTTCTCCAGCACGGCGCCCGTCACCTTGTCACCGTCGCGCGTGAGCGCGCGGGCGGCGTACGGGACGAAGCGCACGCCCCGCGCGTCGAGCGCGGCCCGCACCGCCCCGTACACCGCCGCGCTGTCGGCGGCGCCCTCGTCGGGGAGGAACAGGGCGCGCAGCGGCCGCGCGGTCGGGGTCGGGTCCAGGCCCGCGATCGAGCGCGGGCTGATCAGCTCGTGGGCCTCGCCGTACTTGGCGACGGCGTCGAGCATGGCGTCGAAGTTCTCCGAGTCCAGCTCGCCGGAGACGGCGTTCTCGATGACGACCGTGCCGGAGACGGTGTGGGGCCGGTCGTGGCCGGACGCCTCGCCGATCCGGTCGAGCCAGGAGGGCCAGAGGGCCAACGCGTCCCGGCACATGGCGAACTTGGCGCGCGAGGCGTCGGAGCGCAGCGTGTACTTGGTGATTTCGGCGAAGCAGTTCAGCATCGCGCCGGAGGCCGGCGTGGCCGCGCCCGCGCGGTCCTCCGGGCCGATGACGGCGACCGACAGGGAGGCGTCGCGGGCGGTCAGCTCGAAGGCCGTGGACAGGGCGAGGATGCCGTTGCCGACGATGGCGATGTCTGCCGTGATCAAGTCTCTCTCGTTTCCTCGGTCGATGGTCGGACGGGGAGCTGACGGGAAGCCGACGGGGAGCGGTCGGTCGTACGGGTCCGCGCGCGCCGCCTCAGCCCGACGGCCCCGGCCTGGGCCCCGGCCCGGGCCATGGGTCCACCCCCGGCCCCAGGTCCACGCCCGTCACCAGGAGCGTGGGACCGCCGTCGCCCACGGGCACCTCCTGGCCGTACTTGGCGCAGGAGGCGGGGCTGCCCATCGCGAAGTCGGAGCCGATCCCCCGGAGGCCCGCGAGGACGGCCGCGACCTCCCCGGTGAGGACGGCGTCGGCGACCGGCTCGGCCGGCCGGCCGTCGCGGACGCGGCGTACGTCCACCGCGCCGAGGGAGAACGTGCCGTCCGCGCGCACCTCCCCGCCGCCGAGGCGGGACACGTGGTAGCCGCGGGCGACGGAGGCCAGGAGGGCGGCGGGGTCGTCGGGGCCGGGACCGATGCACACATTGCTCATCCGGCACATCGGCGGATGCCGGAAGGACTGCCGGCGCAGGCGTCCCGCGTCCTCGACGAACCCCGCGACCGTGCCTCCCCGGACGAGGTGTCCGGGGAGGGCGGCGGTCCCCTCGTCGTCGTACGCGTAGCTGCCCCAGGCGCCCGGGATCCCCGGATCGTCGGTGACGTCCAGCGCGACGGGGCAGACGCGCTCGCCCTCCCGCCAGGACACGCCCGCGAGGCCGCCGGCCATGACGTCCCGCTCCAGCGGGTGTCCGAGGAGCTCGTGCGCGAACACCCCGCTGGCGCCGGCGGCGATGACCACCGTGGCGTTCCGCTCGGCCACCGGCTCCGCCCCGCGCTTGGCCACGGCGGCGAGGGCCGCACCGCGCCCGACGGCCAGGGCGTCCCGGCCGGGCTCCCACGCGCCGGACTCCCGTGAGCCCGGGTCCCCGGCCTTGCGGTATCCGGCCTTGCGGTACCCGACGGACGGGCCGCCCGGGCCGGAGCCGCCCGTGCAGGAGCCGCCCGTACCTGTGCCGCCCGTGCCCGTGCCGTCCGCGATGGCCCGGCAGGACAGCAGGTGCCGCTGCCCGTCGCCTTGGAGGTGCGCGGTGCCGGGCCCGAGCAGGACGAAGTCCCGGGCCACCGCGGAGTACGAGACGGAGAGCGAGTCGAGGCCGCCGCCGCGCCGCGCCGCGTCGAGGGCCGCCGCGCGGGCCGTGCGCAGCAGTTCGGCGGCCCCGGCCACGGCGACCCGCGCGGGCCCGTCGCCTTCGCCGCCGTACGACGGGCTGCCGCACGAGGGGTCGTCGTACGACGGGTCCCACGCGGCCAGGGCCCCGTGCAGTACGGCGGCCAGCCGCTCCGGGTGCGGTACGCGGACCCCCGCCGCTCGCTCTTGAACGCATCCGACGCACGGGGGCTCGGAGAGGTGTATAAGGGCCAGGCCCAGCTCCGCCCCGGGCAGCCTCGCGCCGCCCCGGGCCACGGCGGCGATCCACCCGGCCGGCACCCCCGCGCACCAGGCGAGGAGCTCGGCCGCCGGCCGGTACAGCGGGGCCGCCGCCAGTGCGGCGAACCCCAGGACCGTCGCGGGGCCCGCGGCCAGTTCGGCCAGCAGATTGCACGGCACCGCCACCAGGCTCACCCGGGCCGACAGGACGGCCACGACGGGCGCGCACACCGCCTGGGCGGCCGCGGCGGCCGCCAGCGCCTCCGCCGGGCGCGGACGTACCCCGCGCCCGCGCAGGGCCGCGCTCCACCGGGGGGCGAGGGTCAGCAGGGCTCCGGTGGCCAGGACCGAGAGGAGGAATCCGGGGCTGCGGGCCAGCCACGGGTCGTAGAGCACGAGCAGCAGGACGGCCGCGGCCAGCGCCGGGATGAGGGATCTGCGCCGCCCGGTGGCGATGGCCAGCAGGGTGACCGCCCCGCAGGCCGCCGCCCGCAGCACGCTCGGCTCGGGCCGGCACACCACCACGAAGGCCAGAGTGAGCGCCGCCCCGCCCAGGGCGGTCGCCCGCAGCGAGAGCCCGAGGCGCGGTGCCAGGCCGCCCCGCTCCGCCTGCTGCGCCCGGGCCGGGGACCCGATGAGCAGGAAGAGCACCACGGTCAGGTTGGAGCCCGAGACGGCCAGCAGGTGCAGCAGGTCGGTGGCCCGGAACGCCTCGTACAGGTCGGGCTCCACGCGGGAGGTGTCCCCGACGACCAGCCCCGGCAGCAGCGCCCTGGCGTCCGGCGCCAGCCCGTCGGTGACCTCGCGCAGCCCGGCCCGCAGCTGCCCTGCGATCCGCTGCGCGGTGTCCGGACCCCCGGTCACCCTCGGCGGGGTGTCCCCGGCCGGGCGGAGCAGGGCGATCGCCCGCTCCCCGCCGCGGGCCGGGGCCAGCCGGACGACCGCCTCGACCCGGGTCGAGGGCTGCAGCCGGGTCCATCCCGGATGTCCCGCCAGCACCCGCACGGGGGTCTCGACCCGCGTCCGCACGCCGTCGGGCGCGGTCACCCGGGTCACCACCGCGTCGAGTACCGCCACGGGCGGCCCGCTCCCGCTCCGGGCGGCCC
This sequence comes from Streptomyces sp. ICC1, assembly GCF_003287935.1. Taxonomy (GTDB): domain Bacteria; phylum Actinomycetota; class Actinomycetes; order Streptomycetales; family Streptomycetaceae; genus Streptomyces; species Streptomyces tritrimontium. Next base: position 579,258 of record NZ_CP030287.1, on the reverse strand, counting down.
GCGGATCGGATCCGACGGTGAGCTCGACGAGTACGCGGGCGTGCTCCCGGGCCAGCTCCTCGACCGGCCCCGCTCGCGCCTCGGCCCGCTGGAGCCCCGCCACCCCGGCCGCGGCGGCCGCGCAGAGCAGGGCGGCCGCCGCGGCCGCCACGGCCTTCCTGGACGGCTCGGGGCGCCGACGTCCGGCCAGCACCAGCAGCCCGGCTCCGAACGCCCCCAGGGCCGCCGCGGACAGGCTCCGGGCGGCCGGTGCGCCGAGGGCGACGGCGGCCGCCGCCCAGGCAACCGCCGCGGGCCCGGCCAGGCGCAGATCCGCAGGGCGCGGATCCGCAGGGCGCGCGTCCGCCACGTCACGGACGGGCCGGTCCGGCTCCGCTCCCCCGGCCCGGCTCACGGCCGCACCAGCTTCCGCAGGTCGGCGAAGCGCCGCTCGCCGATCCCGTTGACCTGCCGGAGCTCTTCGACCGTGCGGAAACCCCCGCGAGCCGTGCGGAAGTCCACGATGTGCTGCGCGAGGACCGGCCCGACCCCCGGCAGGCCGTCCAACTGCTCGGCCGTCGCCGTGCCGAGGCTCAGCGGCCCGGCGGGCGGGCCGCCCCCGCCCGCCGGCGGCGGCGCCGGGGCCCCGACCAGCACCTGCTCGCCGTCCGTCAGGACCCGGGCCCGGTTGAGCGCGGTGGTGTCCGTCCCGGGCCGCACGCCCCCGGCGGCGACCAGGGCGTCCTCCACCCGCGAACCCGCGGGCAGTCTGCGCACCCCCGGATCCCGGACCTTGCCGCTGACGTCGACCAGGATCGGCCCGGACCCCCCGCCGGCGGAGGCGGGCAGGGCGGCCGCGGCCGGCGCGGGCACGGGCGACACCAGGGCCGGAGCGGTCACCGGCCTCGGCCTGGCCGACCAGTACTGCTGTCCCGCGAACCCGACCGCCAGGGCCAGCACGACCGAGACGGCCACCACCGTGCGCGGCTCCACCCCGCAGCGGGCCTGCAGCCACAGCGGCAGCCGCTCCCGCACCGCGAGCCGCCCCGCGACCCCGGCGGGCAGCACCTCCTCCCCGGCCAAGGGCACGGCCGCAGGCGGAGGCACGGGCGGAGGCGGCACAGGCGGAGGCAGGTCCACAGCCACCGGCGGAGCCGGGAAGGGGGGCGACGGCAACGGTGACGGCACCGCCCGGCCGGCGCCGAGCAGCGCCTCGGCCCTGCGGCGCACGGCCGCCGGCTCGGAACCACCGGCGGGCGGGCGCCGTCGGTGACGCAGACGGCTGTCGGAGAGCCGGGAACGGCCGGGGCCGCCACCGGCGCCGGCGGGACGCGGAGTACGACTGCGAGTGTGAATACGAGCGCGAAGAGTCATGCCACGACCGTAGGACCGCAGCCGGAACGCCGTTCGGAACCTTCAATTCCGGTGGATGACGGACCCGTTGTGGATAACTCCGTCACCCGAACCGGTGATCAGCGCGGGGAGACGACCGCCGCCAGCAGCCCCGGCCCGGTGTGCGCGCCGATCACCGCACCGACCTCGCTGACGTGCAGCTCGACCAGCCCCGGGATCCGCTCCCGGAGCCGCTGCGCGAGCTTCTCCGCACGCTCCGGGGCCGCCAGGTGGTGCACGGCCACGTCGACGGCGCCGGACCCGGCGCGCTCCACGGCGAGCTCTTCCAGCCGCGCGATGGCCTTGGACGCCGTCCGCACCTTCTCCAGCATCTCGATCCGCCCGCCGTCCAGCGTCAGCAGCGGCTTGACCGCGAGCGCCGAACCGAGCAGGGCCTGCGCGGCGCCGATCCGCCCGCCGCGGCGGAGGTAGTCGAGGGTGTCGACGTAGAAGTACGCGGACATCCCGGCGGCCCGCTTCTCGGCGGCCGCGACGGCCTCGTCCACGGATCCGCCGGCCTCGGCCACCTCGGCGGCGGCCAGGGCGCAGAAGCCGAGGGCCATCGCGACCATGCCGGTGTCCACGACGCGGACCGGCACCGGGGCGGTCTTCGCGGCGAGCACGGCGGCGTCGTAGGTGCCGGAGAACTCGGCGGACAGGTGCAGGCTGACGATGCCGGTCGCACCGGCATCGGCGGCCGCCCGGTAGGCCCGGACGAAGTCCTCGGGGCTGGGGCGGGAGGTGGTGACCGAGCGGCGCTTCTGCAGCGCCAGGGCGAGGCTCCGGGCCGAGATCTCCGTGCCCTCTTCGAGGGCCTCGCCGCCGAGGACCACGGTCAGCGGGACGGAGGTGATTCCGTGCCGCGACATGGCCGGTTGGGGCAGGTAGGCCGTGGAATCGGTGACGATCGCGACATGGCGGGACATGAGGCGGAGGTTACCGGGAGCCGGGGTGTTCCGGCAGCCCGGGCCCTCCTCGGGGGCCCCGGCCGCCGGTCCGGGGGTCAGGTCGTCGTCTCCGGGCGGGGCGACTTCTGCCAGGGGTACTGCGGTGCCGCGACGGGCTGCGCCAGCGCCGCCGGGGGCGTCACGGGCGTCTGCGGGGCGCCCCAGGAGCCGGTCGCAGGGGCAGCGGGGGAAGCCTGCGGGGACCCCGGGAACGCGAGGTCGTCGATCGACTCGCGGGACCAGTCCCGCAGGGCTCCCGACTCGACCTCGATCTGGTCCGACAGCGCGGACAGATCGTCCGCGGCGAAGCGGCGGGCACGGTCGCGCGCCGCCCAGCGCAGCGAGTCGGACGCCTCCGTGATCTTCGCCGTGCGCTCCCGCAGGTCCGGCAGGCTCGCCTCCGTGCGCTTGCGGTCCGGCTCGGCCTCCAGCCGCTTCAGCTCGTCGTCCAGCTCGTGCCCGTGGGCGCTCAGCCGCTCGAACAGCCCCAGCGACTCCTTGAGGGAGGCATCCGTCTGGACCCCTTGGTACAGCGCCTGCTGCGTGGCCCGCATCGACGTCCGCAGGTCCAGCCGCAGCTGCGCCAGCGCCCCCGCGACTCCCACCTGGCCGAAGCTGCGCGCCCTCAGGGTGGTGTCCTCCACGGTGCGGCGGGCCTGGGTGATGGTCCGGTCCACGCCGCGCTTGGCGGCTCCGACCACCTTCACCGTCGCATAGACACCGAGCCCCAAGAAGGCGAACAGCAGCACCAGGGCCACGATGATAAAGACCGCCTCCATGAGGTTCCCTTCCCCAGCCGATTGCTCCCTTCCACCGTAAACGCCACGGGCAGGCCGCGGGTTCCCATCGAACCCCCAACCTGCCCGTACGGGAATACCCTTAGACGCGTCAGACGACGATGTTCACCAGCTTCGGCGCGCGCACGATCACCTTGCGGATCTCGGCACCGCCCAGCGCCGCCACGACCGCCGCGTCACCCAGCGCCAGCTGCTCCAGGTCCGCGTCGGAGATCGTCGGCGACACCTCCAGGCGGGCCTTGACCTTGCCCTTGATCTGGACGACGCACGTGACGCTCTCGTCCACGACGTACGCCGGGTCCGCGACCGGGAAGTCCTGGTGGACGACCGACTCGCCGTGGCCCAGGCGCTGCCACAGCTCCTCCGCGATGTGCGGCGCCAGCGGGGCGACCAGCAGCACCAGCCGCTCCGCGACCGAGCGCTCCAGCGGCCGGCCCGCCTTCGTCAGGGCGTTGTTCAGCTCGGTGATCTTCGCGATGGCCGTGTTGAAGCGCAGCCCCGCCAGATCGCCGCCGACCCCGTCGATGGCCTTGTGCAGCGCGCGCAGGGTGTCCTCGCCGGGCTCGGCGTCGACGACCGTCACCACGCCTGTCTCCTCGTCCACCACGTTGCGCCACAGGCGCTGCAGCAGCCGGTACTGGCCGACGACGGCGCGCGTGTCCCACGGGCGCGAGACGTCCAGCGGGCCCATCGCCATCTCGTACAGGCGCAGGGTGTCCGCGCCGTACTCCGCGCACATCTCGTCCGGCGTGACGGCGTTCTTCAGGGACTTGCCCATCTTGCCGTGCTCGCGCTTGACGGGTTCTCCCTGGTGGAAGTAGCCGCCGTCGCGCTCCTCAACCTCGGCCGCCGGGACGTACACGCCGCGCGCGTCCGTGTACGCGTACGCCTGGATCATGCCCTGGTTGAACAGCTTGTGGAACGGCTCCACCGACGAGACGTGCCCCAGGTCGAACAGGACCTTGGACCAGAACCGCGCGTACAGCAGGTGCAGCACGGCGTGCTCGGCGCCGCCCACGTACAGGTCGACGCCGCCGTGCGGCTGGCCCTCGCGCGGACCCATCCAGTACTGCTCGATCTGCGGGTCCACCAGGGCCGACGCGTTGTTCGGGTCCAGGTAGCGCAGCTCGTACCAGCAGGAACCGGCCCAGTTCGGCATGGTGTTGGTCTCGCGCCGGTACGGGCGCACGCCCCGCCCGTCGCCCAGGTCCAGCTCGACGTTGACCCAGTCCGCGTTCCGCGACAGCGGGGTCTCGGGCTTGGAGGCGGCGTCGTCGGGCTCGAAGGTGCGCGGCGAGTAGTCCTCGACCTCCGGCAGCTCCAGCGGCAGCATCGACGCGGGCAGGGAGTGCGCGACGCCGTCCTCGTCGTAGACGATCGGGAAGGGCTCGCCCCAGTAGCGCTGGCGGCTGAACAGCCAGTCGCGCAGCCGGAAGTTGACGGTCCCCTCGCCGATGCCGCGCTCGGCCAGCCAGTCGGTGATCGCGGCCTTCGCCTCGACGACGCCCAGGCCGTCCAGCGAGACGCCCTCGCCCGTGGAGTTGACGATCGTGCCGTCGTAGGAGGAGAACGCGTCGTCCCACTCGGCCGGGTCGGCGTCGCGGTCGTCCGTGGGCCGGACGACGCAGCGCACCGGCAGCTCGAAGGCGCGCGCGAACTCGAAGTCGCGGCTGTCGTGCGCCGGTACGGCCATGATCGCGCCGGTGCCGTAGCCCATCAGCACGTAGTCCGCGATGAAGACCGGGACCAGGTCGCCGCTGACCGGGTTCGTCGCGTAGGCGCCGGTGAAGACGCCGGTCTTGTCCTTGGCCTCGGCCTGCCGCTCGACGTCGGACTTCGAGGCTGCCTGCTTGCGGTACGCGTCCACGGCCTCGGCGGGGGTCGCGTTGCCGCCGGTCCACAGCTGGTGGGTGCCCTCGGGCCACTCGGCCGGGACGATCTTCGAGACCAGCTCGTGCTCGGGCGCCAGCACCATGTAGGTGGCGCCGAACAGCGTGTCGGGGCGCGTGGTGAACACGGTGATGGCGTCGCCGCCGACCGCGAAGTCGACGCGGGCGCCCTCGCTGCGGCCGATCCAGTTCCGCTGCTGCAGCTTGATGGCCTCGGGCCAGTCCAGCGCGTCCAGGTCGTCGATCAGGCGGTCGGCGTAGGCCGTGATCCGCATGTTCCACTGGCTCAGCTTGGACTTGAAGACGGGGAAGTTGCCGCGCTCGGACCGGTTGTCGGCGGTGACCTCCTCGTTGGCCAGCACGGTGCCCAGCCCGGGGCACCAGTTGACGGGCGCGTCGGAGGAGTACGCCAGCCGGTGCTCGTTCAGTACGTCGGCCCGCTCGCCCGCGTCCAGCGCGGCCCAGGAGACGCCGCCGGGCAGCTCGCGCGAGCCGTCCTCGAAGGCGGCGACCAGCTCGGCGATCGGGCGGGCCCTCTTCGCCTCGGCGTCGTACCAGGAGTTGTAGATCTGCAGGAAGATCCACTGCGTCCACTTGTAGTAGTCCGGGTCGATCGTGGCGAACGAGCGGCGCTTGTCGTGGCCCAGGCCCAGCCGGCGCAGCTGGACCTTCATGTTCTCGATGTTCGCCTCGGTCGACACGCGCGGGTGCGTTCCGGTCTGCACGGCGTACTGCTCGGCCGGCAGGCCGAAGGCGTCGAAGCCCAGGGTGTGCAGGACGTTGTGGCCGGTCATCCGCTGGTGGCGGGCGTAGACGTCGGTGGCGATGTACCCCAGCGGGTGGCCGACGTGCAGGCCCGCGCCCGAGGGGTACGGGAACATGTCCATGATGAACTTCTTGGGCCGCGCCACGACCGCCGCTGCCTGTGAAGACTCGGCACCGGCCAGGTCACCGGTCGGGTTCGGGGCCTCGTAGGTGCCCTGGGCGTCCCATACGTCCTGCCAGCGTGCCTCGATGTCGGCGGCCATGGCAGCCGTGTAGCGGTGCGCCTCGGCCGCCTCGGGGGCCGGGGTGTTCGTCTCGCTCATGATTTCTGAAGCTCCATCGATCGTCTCTGCCGTCTCTGCCTGCCCAAACGAAAAAACCCCTCGCACAGGAGGGGGCGCCGCGCCGAGGCCGACCGTCTCGTGGGGTCGGTGCTGTTCAGCGCGGCTCGGTAAGCAGGAGGCGTACGGCACGCATGGCGCCAGGGTACCGCAGCGGCCCGCGCGGACGCCGCGTCCTTCCGGTCCGCGGACGCACGACGAGAAGCGGGCCACCCGATCCGGGTGGCCCGCTTCTTCACTGTGGAGCTATGGAGAATTGAACTCCAGACCTCCTGCATGCCATGCAGGCGCTCTACCAACTGAGCTATAGCCCCTTGTCTTGCCTGCCGCTTCGCTCTCCGTTTCCGGTTCCCCTTGGCGACGTCCCAAACATTACACGGTCATGGCCCTGGTCCAAAAATCGGTTTCCGCCGACCTGGGGCCATGCCCGTTTTGACCCATATCGTCAGGCACGGGCGAACTGGTAGAAGCGCTTCAGCGTGCAGTGCTCATCGAGCAGCCGGCCGTAGATCGGCTCGCCCTCCAGCTCGCGGTAGGTCTCGATCGGGTCGCCTTTTATGATCAGCGCCCGCGCGCATTCCTCGCACCAGTACTGGTAGTCGGGGTTGATCGGCTCCATGTCCCGCACGATCGGCGTGCCGTTGTTGCACCAGTCGCACCGCCGCCGGTGTGCACCCATCCGTCAGCGACTCCCTCCCGCGTCGGACCGTCGTCGTCCCCCTCCGGCCGTCCGATTCTGCCATGCCGGTGCGCGCCTGGGCAGCTGGGGACAAAAGCAAAGATCCCGCCCCCTGTTGGGGACGGGATCTTGATTGTGGAGCTATGGAGAATTGAACTCCAGACCTCCTGCATGCCATGCAGGCGCTCTACCAACTGAGCTATAGCCCCGCTCTCCGCGAACGCTCCCCCCGTTTCCGGTGTTCTGCGCTGCGAACAAGAAGAACTCTAGCCTGTGACCAGCCGGAAAGTGAAATCCGGGTGGCAGCGGGGCGGAAGCCACCCCGGGACGATGTCAGTCGTCGTCGCCGAGCACCGGTTCCGGCAACGTGCCGGCGTTGTGCTCCATCAGACGCCAGCCGCGCGCGCCCTCACCGAGGACGGACCAGCAGCAGTTGGAGAGCCCGCCCAGGCCCTCCCAGTAGTACGAGTCCAGGCCCAGCAGGCGGCCGATCGTCGTACGGATCGTGCCGCCGTGGCTGACCACGACGAGCGTGCCGCCCACGGGCAGCCGGCCGGCGTGTTCCAGCACCACCGGCGCGGCCCGGTCGGCGACCTCGGTCTCCAGCTCACCGCCGCCGCGGCGGACCGCCTCGCCGCGCTTCCACGCCGCGTACTGCTCGCCGTACTTCTCGAGGATCTCGTTGTGCGTGAGGCCCTGCCACTCGCCGGCGTACGTCTCGCGCAGCGCCTCGTCGTGCGTCACGGGCAGGCCGGTGACGGCCGCCAGCTCGGCGGCCGTGGCCGCGGCCCGCTGGAGGTCCGAGGCGACGATGGCATCGGGGCTCAGGGACGCGAGCAGCCGGGCGGCGCGGCGCGCCTGCGCCACACCGTCCTCGGTCAGCTCGATGTCCGTCGAGCCCTGGAAGCGGCGCTCCAGATTCCACGAGGTCTGGCCGTGCCGCCAGAGGACGATCTTCCGGCCGGTCCCGCCCGGAGTGGTCGTACCGTCGAGGTTCGTGCCGTGGTGGGTGGTGCTCAGAACAGATCACCGTCCAGTTCGTCGTCGCCCTGCGTCGCGCGCAGCTGGGCGTGCTCCTCGGCCTTGCCCTTGGTGAGCTTGGCGTCCTCGGGGAGGTCGATCTCGGGGCAGTCCTTCCACAGGCGCTCCAGCGCGTAGAAGACGCGCTCCTCGCTGTGCTGCACGTGGACGACGATGTCGATGTAGTCGAGCAGGATCCAGCGGGCGTCGCGGTCGCCCTCGCGGCGAACCGGCTTCGCGCCGAGTTCCTTGAGCAGACGCTCCTCGATCTCGTCCACGATCGACTTGACCTGGCGGTCGTTGGGCGCCGAGGCGAGCAGGAAGGCGTCGGTGATCGACAGCACGTCGCTGACGTCGTACGCGATGATGTCGTGCGCGAGCCGGTCGGCCGCGGCCTGGGCGGCGGCGGTGATGAGCTCGATGGAGCGGTCCGTGGCGGTCACTGGCCATGCTTTCGGGTTGGCGGGCAGATCCTTACAAGGGTCTCATGTACCGCCGTCACCGCCCGCGCGCAGCGACCCGCGCGGGCGGAAGCGCACCTCACAGGCGCGGCAGCAGAAGGCTCAGGACGGTTTGTAATCCTTGCCCAGGGTCACCACGACGTCCGCGTTGACCGCGTTCTCGGCCTTCTTCACGACCGTCTCGGGCAGCCCCAGCGTCTTGGCGACCTCGATCGCCTTGTCCCGCTGGGCGTCGTCCTGGTAAGTGATCTGCGACCCGGGCGCGGGCTTGTCGGACTTGCCGCCGTCCACCAGGGTGTAGCCGCCGTTGACCAGGGCCGCCTTCGCCGCCGTCTGGCTCTTCTCGTCGCCGCTGGCGTCCTTCAGGCCCACCCTGGGGGCCGCGCCGGGCTGGGAATCCGTGGCCGAGCCGCCGAGGACCTCCTTGACGACCTTCTTGTTGGCGTCGTCCGTGAGGCCGCCGTCGGGCTTCAGGGCGAGGACATCGGTGCGGTAGGCGCCCACCTTGGCGTGCTCCCCGAGCTTGGACAGCAGCGCGCCGAGGCTCTGCGCGTTCAGCGCCGGGTCCAGGATCTGGCCGGTGGTCTCGACGGTCATGGCCGCCGACTTCGGATCGCCGGGCACCTTGCGCAGCAGGGCGAACAGGACCTTGCCGAAGCGGTCCAGCTGCTTGGCCTCGGGCTCGCCCGGGGCCCGGTACGTGGCGTACGCGACGGCCATGGCACCGCTGAGGCTCTGCTTCTGGCCCTGGCCGACGGCGGGGGCCTTCACCGAGTCGTCCGCCGGGACCGCCGCGTCGGTGTCGACCTCGATGCCGCCGACCAGCTCCACGAAGTTTTCCAGGAAGGGGGTGTCCAGGCGCCAGGTGCCGCCGATGTGGGTGCCGAGGACCGAGTCGAGGGACTCCCGTACGCCCAGGCCACCGCCCTCGACGGCCTTGCCCAGCTGGGTGCCGGTGCCGTCGTCCTTGGTGACGTTCAGCCCGTTCGGCACCAGCACGGTGGCGCCCTGCTTGGTGGTGACGTTGTCGACGAGCAGCGCCGTGGAGGTGCCGCCCTTCTTGGTGTTGTGCAGGTGGACGACGATCATGTCGCGCTTCTGCGGACCGCTGGCGGCCGCGCCGCCCGATCCCTTGCCGGGACCCTCCAGGAACGGCAGCTTGCCCGCGTACCAGAGGTACCCCAGGCCGCAGGCGACGAAGACGGCCAGCACCACGATCAGCGCGACCACGCGGTTGCGGCCGCGCCGGCGGGCTTCCTCGCGGCGCTCGGTGCGGCTCTCGGTGAAGGCGAGCCAGTCGATGACGTCCTCGGACTCCTCGTCCTGCTGGTCGAGGAAGGCGAACTGCTCGGTGCGGTACGAGGGCCCCTGCCCGGCCGGACCCTCCGCCCGGCGGGGCTCCGGGACCTGCGCGGCGGCCGGCCGGAACTCCGGCTCGGGTGCGGGCGCGGGAGCCGGTGCCGGCTCACGGGCCGGCGCCTCCGGGGCGGACTGCTGCGGGATCCACTGCTGGGTGGCCTGGGTGTCGTACCCGTAGGGCTGGGCCGGGGGGTACTCCTGCTGCTGCGGCTGCTGCGCGTAGTACTGCTGCGGCTGCTGCGGCTGCTGCGGCTGCTGCGGCTGGCGGCCGTAGGCCTGGTGGTCGTAGCCGTACTGCTGCTCGTACGGGGACTGCTCGTACTGGGGCTGGTCGTACTGGGGCTGCTCGTACTGCTGCTGCGGCTGCGGCTCGTACTGCTGCGACTGCTGCTCGTACCGCTGCTGCTCGTACGGAGGGGCGGGGGCGGGCTGCGCGGGCACCTGGCCGTACACCGGCCGCCCGTACGCGTCGTAGCCGACGAGCTGCTGCTCCTGGCTCGCGTACGGGTCGTACGGCTCCTGTCGGTCGTTCACCGCGGGGCCCCTCTCTCCGGAAGCTCAGGCTCCCCGGTACAGCTCACGCTTGTCGATGTAGCGGACCACGCCGTCGGGCACCAAGTACCAGACAGGATCCCCCTTGGCGACGCGTGCGCGGCAGTCCGTGGACGAAATGGCCAGCGCGGGCACCTCGACGAGGGAGACACCGCCCTCGGGCAGGCCGTCGTCGGTGAGGACGTGGCCGGGCCGGGTGACGCCGATGAAGTGGGCGAGGGCGAAGAGCTCGTCGGCGTTCCGCCAGGTCAGGATCTGGGCGAGGGCGTCGGCGCCGGTGATGAAGAACAGGTCGGCGTCGTCGTTGAGCGCGCTCAGGTCCCGCAGGGTGTCGATGGTGTACGTCGGTCCGCCGCGGTCGATGTCGATCCGGCTCACCGAGAACTGCGGGTTCGAGGCGGTCGCGATGACCGTCATCAGATACCGGTCCTCGGCCGACGACACGGCGCGCTGCGACTTCTGCCACGGCTCACCGGTCGGTACGAACATCACCTCGTCGAGGTGGAACAGTGCGGCCACCTCGCTGGCGGCCACCAGGTGTCCGTGGTGGATCGGATCGAACGTCCCGCCCATCACGCCGAGCCGGCGCTTGACCGGGCCGGTAGGCACTTCCTGCTCTCCCATGAGCGCAGAGCCTACTGGCCCGGTGGCGCGGCGGGGACCCGCCTCCGGGCGCGTGCGCGGTGCGCGGGATTCAGCGGTCGCGGTTCAGGCGCGTGGTGACCCACAGCAGCAGCAGGAGGATGGCGAAGGCTGCGCCGCCGGTCAGGTACGGGTTGAGGCTGTCGTGGTTGCCGCCGTGCTGCTCGGCGCCCTCCGAGGCGAGGACGACCAGGGTGTGGGCGGTGGAGGCGAGGCTCATCAGGCAGGTACCTATCGAGTCGGGGAGCGGGCGGAGACTTCGCTCACATCGTATGCGGGGGCCTGGGGCACGCTCACGCCGACTCAGGCGTTGGAGAGGATAGACGGACCGACAGACGGACGGACCAACGGGGAGGGCGCTATGACGGGGACGGGCTTCGAGAAGGCACCGGCACGGGACCGCAGGAGGTTTCCCGGTATTTCCTCACGGGCGTACGAGCATCCGGCGGACCGCTCGGCGCTGGTGGCCCTGCGCAAGCTGACCGGCTTCGACACGGTCTTCAAGGCGCTGAGCGGGCTGCTGCCGGAGCGCAGTCTGCGACTGCTCTTCCTGTCGGACTCCGTCCGGGTGGGCGAGACGCAGTTCCCGCACCTGCACGCGATGCTCCTCGACGCCTGCTACATCCTGGACCTGGAGAAGGTCCCGCAGATGTACGTGCAGCAGGACCCCAAGCCGAACGCCATGTGCATCGGGCTGGACGAGCCGATCATCGTGGTCACCACCGCCCTCGTCGAGCTGCTCGACGAGGAGGAGATGCGGGCGGTGGTGGGCCACGAGGTGGGCCACGCCCTGTCGGGGCACGCCGTGTACCGCACGATCCTGCTCTTCCTGACGACCCTCGCGCTCAAGATCGCGTGGATCCCGCTGGGCAATGTGGCGATCATGGCGCTCGTGACCGCGCTGCGCGAGTGGTTCCGCAAGTCGGAGCTTTCGGCGGACCGGGCGGGTCTGCTGGTGGGACAGGACGTGCACGCCTCGATGCGCGGACTGATGAAGCTCGCGGGCGGCAACCACCTCCACGAGATGAACGTCGACGCGTTCCTCGCCCAGGCCGACGAGTACGAGAAGAGCGGCGACCTGCGCGACTCCGTGCTGAAGATCCTCAATGTGCTGCCCCGGACGCACCCCTTCACGACGGTGCGGGCGGCCGAGCTGAAGAAGTGGTCGCAGAACCGGGACTACCAGCGGATCATGGACGGCCACTATCCGCGGCGCGAGGAGGACAAGGACACCTCGGTGACCGACTCCTTCCGGCAGTCCGCCTCGCACTACGCCGACTCGGTGCGCACCAGCAAGGACCCGCTGATGAAGCTGGTCGGCGACCTCGCCGGCGGCACCGCGGACCTGGGCGGCAAGCTCCGGGACAAGTTCACGGGAGCGGGCGCGGGCTCGAGCGCGGGCTCCGGCGCGGGCTCGGGCTCGGCCGGCAGCGGGGACAAGGGCACGGACAGGGACCGGGACCGGGACAACGACGGGAACGGGGACGCCGGCCGGGGCGGGGCTACGGGGCAGGGCTGACGCCCTGCTCCGGGGAGGCCGTCGGCGCCATGACCCCGCACAGCCCGGCCGAGCGCCGCGGCTGCCCGCTGGCGTACGGATCGCTCGCGGCCGGGCCGACGGTGGTCGGCCCGGCGCCGGCCGGCAGCGGGCGGAAGCCCGCAGCCGGGTCGGCGGAGCAGTCCTGCGGTCCGGCCATGACGTAGGCCGTGACCAGCTCCGCCCGCCGGGCCGTGAGGTCGTCGCGGTCGAAGCGCAGTTTCAGCTCACGCCGGACGGTGAAGAGCGAGGAGCCGTCCGCGGCGGCCGGCAGGCCGGTGGCCGGGCGCACGGCGTAGACGAAGGTGTGGTCGGTGGTCACTTCCAGCACGTTCGGGCCTGCCTCGTGGAAGGCGAGCACTCCGCTGACCCGGACCCTGGTGTCGGCCACGACCGCGACGGCGGGGTCGAAGCGGACCAGCCAGCCCGTGACGGCGTGCCGCCCGTCACCGGACGGCGCGAGCACGCTCTGGTCGAACTGCGTCAGCTGGGCGGGATCGAGCAGGACCCGCACCGGCCGGGAGGCCGTCGCGGACAGCACGTCGGGGTCCAGTGAGGACTGCACCAGGTAGTCCTTGGCGATGGTCAGCGCGGCGAGCACCTGGCTGTCGGTGAAGTGGTGGGTGCGGCGCACGGCGGGCAGGTTGATCCCGGCCGCCCCGACGCGGTAGTGCGCTGCCGGGCTCTTCGCGTACAGGTCGGCGGGCCGGCCGCCCGGTACGGGTTCGGTGGGCGCGAGCGGGACGACGGTGCTGCTGAGCGCCTCCGCCGGGCCTTCGGCGGGTGGCACGTAGGGGTTGCGCAGCCCCATGTAGACGGCGGCGGCGAGCGCCAGGGTGATGCACAGCACGATGACGCGGCCCTGCCGGGCCGCCGACGCGCCGCCGCGCGGTCCGGCGGCACCCGCGCCCGACCAGAACGACCGGCTGCGTACGGCGCGGGCGTGCTCGCCCATGCGTTCCTGCGCCGAGAACTCCTGGAGCCGGGCAGCCCGGACGAAGTCGTCGTCGAACACGACCGATCGGTACTCGTCCGACCGGAAGTCGTCGTCGCCCCCTTCGGTGCCTCCGGGGGTGCCGTTGGTGCCGCTGGGTGGATCTCCTGACACGGCCATCGCTTCTCCCCGCTGTCCCCGCTTCAGAGAAGCCCCCGGCTCCGGCGAAAGGGAGCGGGGTCTACCTTCAGGGTTGGCGGCCGACGCGGTCCATAAACTTGCCCGCACCGGCGACTTCGCCCATCGGGGTGCTGGCGGGCGCCGGAGCGGGTTCGGCGTCGCTCGCGGCGCTGCGGTAGACGGCGCTGAAGGCGAGCGCGATCATGCCGAGGCCCATCACGAAGGCGAGGATCCAGGCGACCGGGCGCAGCCAGGGCGAGCGTCCCCGGTAGGGGCGCAGGCTGCCGCCGTACGCGCCGTAGGGGCCGTCCGGGTACCCGAAGCCGTGGCCGTGGTCCCAGCCCGAGTCGTCGGACCGGTGGCCGTCGGGAGGGGAGTACGCGTACGCGTCGTAGTCCTCGTCGCCCGTCCAGCCGCCGGCGAAGGCGGCGCGGGCGGCCTCGGCCGCCTCGGCGCGCGCCCGGTCGCCGGCCCGCTGGCGCTCCGCGGCGCTCGGTTCACGGATCTCGGCGTTCCGGACGAAGTCCTCGTCGAACACCACGGAGGCGAAGTCCTTGTCCGCGCCTCCGCGGTCGTCGTCGGGCTCCCCGTCGTCCGGGAACGGTTTGCCCCCCACGTCGTCCGGCACGGGACCAGCGTAGACCTGAGGGACACCTTTGGGCAGGGTGTGCGCCGAAATCCGGCCACACGGTGTTCAGGGGTCGGTTACCGTACGTGACCGTCGCCGGTGACGATGTACTTGGTCGAGGTGAGCTCCGGAAGCCCCATGGGGCCCCGGGCGTGCAGCTTCTGGGTGGAGATGCCGATCTCCGCACCGAAGCCGAACTGACCACCGTCCGTGAACCGGGTGGAGGCGTTCACGGCAACCGTCGTCGAGTCGACCAGCTGGGTGAAGCGGCGCGCGGCGGCCTGCGAGGTGGTGACGATCGCCTCGGTGTGGCCGGAGGTCCAGCGGCGGATGTGGGCGACGGCGTCGTCGAGGGAGTCGACGACCCCGGCGGCGATGTCGTAGGAGAGGTACTCGGCGGCCCAGTCCTCGTCGGTGGCGGGGAGCGCGGTGACCTTGGTGCCTTCGGCGTACGAGAGCACCTCGCCGTCGCCGTGGACGGTCACGCCGGCTTCGGCGAGTGCGTCCAGGGCCAGCGGCAGGAAGGCGGCGGCGATGTCCCGGTGGACGAGGAGGGTCTCGGCCGAGTTGCAGACCGAGGGCCGCTGGGCCTTGGAGTTGATCAGGATGTCCACGGCCATGGCCAGGTCGGCCTGGGCGTCCACGTAGACGTGGCAGTTGCCGGTACCGGTCTCGATGACCGGGACGATGGACTCCTCGACCACGGTCTTGATGAGGGAGGCGCCGCCGCGCGGGATGAGCACGTCGACGAGGCCGCGGGCGCGCATCAGCTCGCGGACGGAGTCGCGGGACTCACCGGGGACGAGCTGGATCGCGTCGGCGGGCAGACCGGCCCCGGAGATGGCGTCCCGCAGGATGCCGACGAGGGCCGTGTTGGAGGCGTAGGCGGAGGAGGAGCCGCGCAGCAGGACGGCGTTGCCGGACTTCAGGCAGAGGGCGGCGGCGTCGACGGTGACGTTGGGGCGTGCCTCGTAGATGATGCCGACGACGCCGAGCGGGACACGGATCTGGCGCAGGTCGATGCCGTTGGGGAGGGTGGAGCCGCGGACGACCTCGCCGACGGGGTCGGGCAGTGCCGCGACGTCGCGCACGTCGGAGGCGATGGCCTTGACGCGCTCGGGGGTGAGGGTCAGGCGGTCGATGACGGTCTCGCTCGTCCCGGCCTCGCGGGCCTTGGCCGTGTCGACGGCGTTGGCCTCGACGATCTCGGCGGTACGGGCCTCCAGCGCGTCGGCGATGGCCAGCAGGGCGGTGTCCTTGGCGGACCGCGGGAGCGGGGCGATGGCCGCGGCGGCGGTGCGGGCGGCTTGCGCGGTGGCGATCACGGGCGAGGTGGTGGCATCGAGCGAGGTCATGCGGCCAGGGTAATCCCCGCCCCGGCCGGGCCGGATGGGGTTCCACCCCCCGAGACGGCCGCCTCCTTGGCACACCGCCCCCGGCGCCGGGCGCGTCAGTAGGGGTGCACGCCCACCGGGTGGGCCGGGGGCGGGCCGTAGCCCTCGGCGACGCGCTGGTGGTAGGTGGCCCGGTCGATGACCTCCAGGCCGACGATCTCCCAGGGCGGCAGCTTCGCCGAGGAGCGGTGCTCGCCCCACAGCCGCAGAGCGACGGCCGCCGCGTCGTGGAGGTCGCGGGCCTCCTCCCAGTAGCGGATTTCCGCGTGGTCGTCGGCGTACCGGCTGGTCAGCAGGAAGGGGTGGTCGTGGGCGAGCTGCTCCAGCCCGCGTCGGACCTCGCACAGCGGCGCCGGCTTCCCGGAGACGCTCAGGGTGATGTGCCACAGACGGGAGGAGTCCCGGTCCTCCCCGCTCCCGCCGATGTCACCGTCCCCGGTGCCGACGCTGGTCAGCGCTCGTCTCACCAGCCGCCTCCTCGTCCCGCGCCATTGCCTGTCCGCCCCTCACAGTTGACCAGTCCTCGGCCCACCGCGCGGCGGTTTTGCCGAACCTCAGCCCTGCAGCAGGACCAGATCGTCCCGGTGGACGACCTCCCGCTCGTACTCGGGTCCGAGTTCGCGCGCGAGCTCGCGCGTGGAGCGGCCGAGGAGCCGCGGAAGCTCCTTGGCGTCGAAGTTGACGAGGCCGCGGGCGACGGCCCGGCCGTCGGTCGAGCGCAGTTCGACGGGGTCGCCGGCGACGAAGTCGCCCTCGACCGAGGCGATGCCCGCGGGCAGCAGCGAGCTGCCGCGCTCGGTGACCGCGCGGACGGCTCCGTCGTCCAGGACGAGGTGCCCCTGCGGGGTCGACGCGTGCTGGAGCCAGAGCAGCCGGTCGGTGGACCGGCGCCCGGTGGAGTGGAACAGGGTGCCCGTCTCCCGCCCGGCCAGGGCGTCCGCGGCCTGGCTGGCCGAGGTCAGGACGACGGGGATGCCGGCCGCCGCGGCGATCCGCGCGGCCTCGACCTTGGTGGCCATGCCGCCGGTGCCGACACCCGCCTTGCCGACGCTGCCGATGGTGACGTGGGCGATGTCCTCGGGGCCGCGCACCTCGTCGATGCGGCTGGTGCCGGGCTGGGCCGGGTCCCCGTCGTAGAGGCCGTCCACGTCCGAGAGGAGCACGAGGAGGTCGGCGCGGACGAGGTGGGCCACGAGCGCGGCGAGGCGGTCGTTGTCGCCGAAGCGGATCTCGTCGGTGGCGACGGTGTCGTTCTCGTTGACGACGGGCAGGGCGCCCATGGCCAGGAGCTGGTCCAGGGTCCGGTAGGCGTTGCGGTAGTGCGCGCGCCGGCTGGTGTCGTCGGTGGTGAGCAGCACCTGGCCGACGCGGATCCCGTACCGGGCGAAGGAGGCGGTGTACCGGGCGACGAGCAGGCCCTGCCCGACGCTGGCGGCGGCCTGCTGGCGGGCCAGGTCCGTGGGGCGGCGGTGCAGGCCGAGCGGGGAGAGCCCGGCGGCGATGGCTCCGCTGGAGACCAGGACGATCTCCTTCTCGCCGCCGCCGCGCGCCTTGGCCAGTACGTCGACCAGGGCGTCCACCCGGTCGGCGTCGAGTCCGCCGGTGGCCGTGGTCAGGGAGGAGGATCCGACCTTGACCACGATCCTGCGCGCGTCGAGCACACCCTGCCTAGCCGCTGACACGTCTGTCCCCTTGCCCCTCGCCTTGCCCGACCCTGCCCGCTCAATCTACGGGGTGGCCGGGCGGGGCCGCCCTCCGGTTTCAGACCGTGGACGGCTTGCGGGCCTGCTCCGCTTCCCCGGCCTGGTCCCCGG
This sequence comes from Streptomyces sp. ICC1, assembly GCF_003287935.1. GTDB lineage: Bacteria > Actinomycetota > Actinomycetes > Streptomycetales > Streptomycetaceae > Streptomyces > Streptomyces tritrimontium. Next base: position 561,948 of record NZ_CP030287.1, on the reverse strand, counting down.
TGCCCGGGATGAGGATCTTGCGGGACAGGACGAAGGTGAACGGGATGGCCAGGACCGCGGCGACCAGCGGCGCGATCTTGGTGTTCATGCCCGCCCAGGTCACCAGGGCGTACAGGCCGGCGGACTGGATCACGTAGTTCGTGATGTTGGTCAGCGGGAAGAGCAGGAACTTCTTCCAGGTCGGCCGGGTGCGGTAGGTGAAGTAGGTGTTCATGAAGAACGAGCCGACCATCGCCAGCACGAAGGCGAGGGTGTAGGCGGCGAAGTACGGCATGAACGGGTGCAGGATCAGGTACAGCACGAAGAAGGTGCCGGTGTTGACCCCGCCGACCAGCGCGAACCGGAAGATCTGGCCGAGCTGCGTCCTGCGGTCCGGCTTGGCCGGGTCGCGGGGGGTGTCGCGGGGGGTTTCGGGCTTGTTCCGCATCAGCTGCTGCGCTCCGCGATCACGCTCTCGGGCACCGCGGTGCCGCTGGTCTTCCGGATGTCCTCGGCGGCCCGCACGTCGCGGGGCAGGGGCTCCGTGCCGTGCGACTCCTTGACGAGGAAGTGCGGCCGGCGCTTGGTCTCGTAGTAGATGCGGCCGATGTACTCGCCGATCAGCCCCAGCATGATCATCTGAACGCCGCCGAGGCCGACGATGATCGCGACGAGGGTGACGTAGCCCGGGGAGGTCACGCCCTGGGTCATCGCGATGACCGCGATCGACAGGGCGTACAGCGCCGTCAGGGCCACCAGCGAGACGCCCGCCCAGATGGCGATGCGCAGCGGCCGGTTGTTGAACGAGATCAGCCCGTCCATGCCGTAGTTCACCAGGGAGCCGAACTTCCACTTCGTCTCGCCGGCCTCGCGCTGCGCGTTGCGGTAGTCGAAGTGGACGGTGTCGAAACCGATCCAGGAGAAGAGGCCCTTGGAGAAGCGGTTGTACTCGGGCAGCGACAGCAGGGCGTCCACGGCCGGGCGCGACAGCAGCCGGAAGTCGCCGACGCCGTCGGTGAGCTCCACGTCGACCCACCGGTTGATGCCCCGGTAGTAGAGGCGGCTCAGCGCGGTGCGGACCTTCTTGTCGCCCTCGCGCGTGCGGCGGGCGATGATCTGGTCGTGTCCCAGCCGGTAGTAGTCGAGCATGGTGGCGATGAGCTCCGGCGGGTGCTGGAGGTCCGCGTCCATGATGACCACCGCGTCGCCGGTCGCCTCGCGCAGGCCGGCGAGCATGCCGGCCTCCTTGCCGAAGTTCCGGCTGAAGGAGACGTAGCGGGTCTGGTCGGCGTACTGGGCCGCGATCTTGCGGAGCTTGCCGAGGGTGCCGTCGCGGCTGCCGTCGTCGACGTAGCAGACCTCGTACTCGACGGGGAGGGCGTCCAGGACCTTGCGGATCTCCGTGTCGAAGCTGTCGATGACGGCTTCCTCGTTGTAGCAAGGGACTACTACGGACAGCTTCATGAACACTTCCTGCGGGTCCGAACGGGTGATTGTCGGCGACCGGACCTGCCACTCACCTCTTCCTTAGAAGTATGCACGCCGGTCGCGGGGCTGCCGGGGGCGAGTGCGGCACACGGTAGCTTTGACTGGATAAGCGGAATGAATCAAAGGGATCGAGGTGCACGTGCCTGACGTCTCCGTGGTCGTCATCGTCTACAACGACGCAGAGCGTCTGCCGACAGCCGTCCAGTCGGTTTTGGACCAGACTCTGCACGGGGTCGAAGTCGTGATCGTCGACGACTGCAGCAAGGACCGGTCCTACGCGGTCGCCCAGGAGCTCGAGTCCGCGCATCCGGGGAGGGTGCGCGCCTTCCGGCTGCCGGAGAACAGCGGGGGCTGCGGCGCCCCCCGCAACCACGGCATCAAACAGGCCGTCGGCGAGTACGTCATGTTCCTGGACAGCGACGACGTTCTCGAACGCAACGCCTGCCGCAACATGCTCGACGCCGCCCGTCGGACCGGCTCCGACCTGGTCTCGGGCATGTGCGTCCGCGTGCACCTGGACAACCGGTGGGGCAAGACCACCGAGTGGTACCCGTGGATCTACGCGCGCACCCGCACGCTGGAGTCGATCACCGAGTTCCCCGACCTGCTGGTTTACGACACCCTCTCCACGAACAAGTGCTACCGGCGCGCGTTCCTGCTGGAACAGGGCCTGGAGTTCCCGGTCGGCATCCACTACGAGGACCTGCTCTTCTCCGCCCAGGCCTACGTCGCCGCCCGCCGCATCACGCTCATCCCGAACCACGTCTACTTCTGGAACGTGATCGAGAAGGCCGCTGCGAAGTCGATCAGCAACCGGCGCCACGAGATCGAGAACTTCGTCCACCGGATGGAGATCCACCGCCGCGTCGACGAGCTGCTGGCCGCCAAGGGCCACACCGAGATCAAGTCCGCGAAGGACGCCAAGTTCCTCAAGCACGACCTGGTGCTGCACCTGCGGGACCTGCCCCTGCTCGGTGACGCCTACCGCCAGGAGTTCGCCCGGCTCGCCAACGGCTACCTGGCCGGCATCGACCCGGCCGCGTACGAGCACGTCACGAACCTCCAGGCCATCTGCGCCTACCTGCTGGGCAAGCAGGACTGGGACAACCTCCTCCCGGCCGCCGACGCCATGACCAACAAGGGCCGGCTCACCTCCCCGCTCGCCGAGCGCGACGGCCGCGTCTACTGGTGCGCCGCCCATCTCGACGACGCCGAGGGCCGGCGGATACTGGACGTCACCGACCAGGGCTTCGCCACCACGGCGCTCACCTCCCTCGCCCTGGGCAACCGCCTCACCTCGTACGAGGACGACGGCCGCGGCACCGTCACGCTGTCGGGCGCCGTCGTGAACCCGCTGGGCCGCATCCGTCCCGAAGCGGAACTGAAGGCCTCGCTCGAATTCCGAGCCCGCCGGCAGATCGGGGTCCGCTCCTTCAGCTTCCCGGTGTCAACCGTGCGCCACGCCGGTGACACGATCGAGTGGAACGTCACGGCCGACATCGGGAGCACCGTCCGCCCCTTCGGCATCATCGACGCCGTCTGGGACGTACGCCTGAAGTTGACGGCCGGCGGCTCCCGGCTGACCACCCGCGTCTCCGTCGGCGGCGTCGATCTGGAGAAGGCGGCCCGGCTGCGCGTGCGCCCCCGCCTGACCCGGCTGGTCTCCGACCGCTTCGAGCCCGAGGTGACCAAAAAGGGCAACCTCTCCTACGTCCTGACCGCCGAGGGCGCCGCGGCCGTGCGCACTCAGACGCTGATCAACAGCGCGATGCACGGCAAGGCCGCCGGCCTGGTCAAGCGGGGTCTGCGCAAGGCACTGCGGACCCGCCGCAACCTCGGCTCGGGCGAGCAGAAGGTCAAGGTCTACCACGAGGTCTTCTCGAAGCTGCCGGTCAAGAAGGGCACCGTCGTCTTCGAGAGCCACATGGGCAAGCAGTACAGCGACAGCCCGAAGGCGATCTACGAGGAGATGGTGCGCCAGGGCGTGCCCTTCGAGGCGATCTGGTCGTACGCGGGCGGCAAGCCCACGGGCTTCCCCAAGGGCGCCACCCTGGTGCGGCGCTGGAGCTGGCCGTACCTGCGCGCCCTGGCCCAGGCCGAGTACTGGGTCGACAACCAGGGCTTCCCGCTGGCGCTGACCAAGCGCCCGGGGACCACGTACATCCAGACCTGGCACGGCTCCGCGCTCAAGCGGATGGGCTTCCACGAGCCCCGCACCAAGGCCCAGGACCGGGCCGGCCAGCGCCGCTTCCAGGCGGCCGTCGACCGCTTCGACCACTTCCTGATCCGCTCCGAGCACGACGCGCGCACTCTCGCCAAGGGCTTCCGGCTGCGCGACGAGGTGCTGCTGCGCACGGGCTACCCGCGCAACGACGCCCTGGTCGCGGCGCACCGCTCCGAGGCGCACAGCGGCGAGCGGGTGCGCGGGCCGCTGGCCGGCGAGTTCGGGATCGACCCGGAGAAGAAGGTGCTGCTGTACGCGCCCACCTTCCGGGCGAACGCGGACGGCGCGGTCGAGGGGTTCGAGTTCCCCTTCGACGTGGAGGAGTTCGCCGACCGGCTCGGCGACCGCTTCACGCTGCTGGTGCGCACCCACTACCTCAACAGCGTCACGCTGCCGCCGTCCGTCGCCGGCCGGGTCATCGACGTGTCCAAGCACCACGACATCACGCCGCTGCTCGCCCTCGCCGACGGGCTGATCACCGACTACTCGTCCGTGATGTTCGACTACGCGGTCCTGGACCGGCCGATGCTGTTCTTCGCCTACGACTACGAGAAGTACGCGAACGACATCCGCGGCACCTACTTCGACCTGAAGGAGAAGGCCCCGGGCCCGGTCGTGGCCACGGCGGACGAACTGCTGCAGGCCCTCGCCGCGTTCGACGAGGCGGACGCCAAGTACGCCGAGGCGCGCCAGCGCTTCCTCACCGAGTTCGGCGAGTACGACCGCGGGGACGCGGCCGCCCGGATCGTCGAGAAGTTCTTCACCAGGAGCGGCAAGTGAGCACACGGACCGCCTCCGGGCAGGCCATCCAGGCCGCGGAACAGGGCCCCGTCGGCGGACGGGACATCTTCCTCGTCTCCAACAGCGTCGACGAGCTCGGCGGCGTGACGACCTGGTCGCACCAGATGGCCCGGCTGTTCAGCGAGCGCGGGCACCGGGTGCACGTGGTGGGTATCGCCCCCGTCGCCGAGGAGATCCGGCAGAAGCTGCCCGCCGAACTGCCGTACGCGACGACCACGCTGTACGACGCGGCGCCCCCCGCGGCGCGCCGGCTGCACGGCATCAAGGGCCGCCTCAACGCGCCCGAGCGGCGCCGCCAGTCGGTCCGCCGGGCGAAGATGCGGGCCAAGGCGGAGCAGCTGAACGAGCTGCTGCGCGCGGCCCGTCCCGGGGGCGTCCTGATCGTGACCCAGGTCTGGGCGATGGAGTGGGTGGCCCTCGCCGACACCAAGGGGTTCACCGTCATCGGCATGAGCCACGAGTCTTTCGAGGCCAGCCAGAAGTCCACCCGGGGACAGCGGGTCCGCCGCCTCTACGCGGACGTCGACCGGATGCTCGTGCTGACCCCCGAGGACGCGGACCTCTGGATCCGGGCGGGCATGGAGAACGTCGCCAGCATGCCGAACCCGCTGCCGTTCATGCCCGACTCCCCCGCGCCGCGCACCGAGAAGGTCGTGGCGAGCGTCGGCCGCCTCGCCTTCGAGAAGGGCGTGGACCTGCTGCTCGACGCGTGGGCGGACGCGGCGCCGCAGCACCCCGGCTGGATCCTGCGGATCTACGGGGCCGGCGTGGAGGAGCCCGTGCTGCGGGCGCACGCCGCCGAGCTCGGAGTCGAGGACTCCGTGGAATGGATGGGCAGCACCGACGACGTGCTGGGCGCGCTGCGCGGGGCCTCCGTCTTCGCGCAGGCCTCGCGCGCCGAGGGGTTCCCGATCACGCTGCTGGAGGCGATGGCGGCGGGCGTACCGGTGGCCGCCTTCGACTGCGCGCCGGGCGTGCGGGAAATCGTGGAGCACGGCGAGGACGGGCTGCTGGCCCGGCTCGGCAACACGATGGAGCTCGCCGGGCAGCTGAACCTGCTGATGTCCGACCGCGAACTGCGCGACCGGCTCGGCGACACCGCCTTCCGCCACGTGCAGCGCTATTCCAGCGCCGAGATCACCGACCGGTGGGAAGGGCTGTTCTCCTTCCTGGAGCGCTGATCCCGACGGGCTGGTCCCGTCACCGCGTACGAAGCCGCCCGCCCCGGTCGTTTCCGGGGCGGGCGGCTTCGTACGCGGTGACGGCCCGCGCGGGCGGCGCCGGTGGCGCCGCCCGCCTCGGCGGGTCAGGCCTTGGTGCGGGCCTCCCAGCCCTCCCAGGCCGAGGTGATCATCTCGCGCACGTCGTGGCGGGCCTTCCAGCCCAGCTCGGCCGTGATCCGGTCGGCGGAGGCGACGACCTTCGCCGGGTCGCCGGCCCGCCGCGGGGAGACCGCGGGCGCGTAGGCGGCATCGGTGTGCCCGGTGGTCTCGTTCACGATCTCGACCATCTCGCGGACGGAAACGCCCTCGCCGCGGCCGATGTTGACCGTCAGGTCCTTGTACTCGCCCTGCGCGCCCCACTCGACGAGCTTGCGGGCCGCCACGACGTGGGCCTCCGCGAGGTCCGCGACGTGGATGTAGTCGCGGATGCAGGTGCCGTCCGGGGTCGGGTAGTCGTCGCCGAAGATCCGGGCGCCCTCGCCCTTGTCGAAGCGCTCGAAGATCATCGGGACCAGGTTGAAGACCCCGGTGTCGGCGAGCTGCGGGGTGGCGGCGCCCGCCACGTTGAAGTAGCGCAGGCAGGCGGTGGAGATCCCGTGGGCCTTGCCCGCGGCGCGGACCAGCCACTCGCCGGCCAGCTTCGTCTCGCCGTACGGGCTCAGCGGCAGGCAGGGGGTGTCCTCGGTGACGAGGTCGACGTCGGGCATCCCGTACACGGACGCGGAGGAGGAGAAGAGGAAGTTGCGGACGCCGGCGGCGGCCACGGCCCCGAGCAGGACCGTGAGGCCGTGCACGTTCTCGTGGTAGTAGTGCAGCGGCTTCTCGACGGACTCGCCGACCTGCTTCTTGCCCGCGAGGTGGACCACGCCGGTGATCTCGTACCGGGCGAAGGTCTCGTCCAGGACCTGCCGGTCCAGCACGGAACCGACCACCAGCGGTACGCCTTCCGGGACGCGGTCGGCGTTGCCCGTGGAGAGGTCGTCGACCACCACGACCTCCTCGCCCGCGAGCAGCATCGCGCGGACGACGTGCGCCCCGATGTAACCGGCACCACCAGTGATCAGGAACGTCATGCGTAACTCCTTAGTTCTCTGTCGTGTCTCTTGCCGCGGCGGACCGCGACCGGCCGCAGTCGTCCGCAGTCGGCCGCGGCCGGGCCTTGGACCTAGCGGACCCTCCTGCGGACCCGGTACATGCGACTGCGCGCGAGGCTCGCGACTCCCGCGGCACCCGGCGCGAGCCGCAGCGCCAGCGATCCGCCGGCCGTGCGGTAAGGCTGGGCCAACAGCACACCGTACCGGCTGCTGGGCAGCATCCGCCGGTGCAGCAGGCTGCCCAGGGGGCGCGGGGAGGTGAGCAGGGAGCTCCCGTCGGCGCACTCCACGCCCACCTTCACGTCCCAGGCCTGCATCCCGCGCCGGCCCTCGCCGCGCCCGAGGGCGGCCAGCGTGGTCAGCCGGAAGGGCAGCTCCGCGGTCCAGTGGCCGCCGTCCGCCGAGGGGGTCAGCGCGACCGGCTCGGAGACCAGCGGCTTGCCGGGGTCGCCCCGGGGCAGGAAGCGCAGCTGGACGGTGCGCGGGCCGGCCGCGGCGAGGCGTCCGTAGAAGTCGTGCACGCGCAGCCGGATCCCGGCGTAGCCGCTCGGCTCGGCGTCGACGGTGACGGGGAGCTCGCTGGTCGCGAGCCCGTCCAGCCCGTCCAGCTCCACCGGCAGGGTCCCGCTCCACACCGGTGTCCCGTCGGCGCCGGTCGCGTACGGGGGAAGCAGCCGGGGCGGGTCGGCCGCGAAGCGGGTGAGGCGGAGGAGGTCGTCGGGTGCGGGCGGGGCCTCGGTGGCGCGCAGCACCCGTACGATCCAGCGCGCGTGTGCACCGGCGGCCTCGATGTCGGCGTCGGCGAAACCGGCGAGGTAATCGCGGGTCAGCCGCCACCAGGCGGACTGGTACTCGGGGTCCTTGCCGAGCTCGCGCAGGTACATGCGCAGGTCGTACTCGAGGAATTTGACCTGGCAGGCGCGGCCCAGCAGGGGCGAGGACCCGGTGATGACGCGGGAGGCCGTGCGGTGGGCCTCCACACGGGCCCGCCAGTTGCCGACGTCCTTGCGGTCCAGGGAGATCGACACCCGGGCGGCGTCGCGGCGCACGTGCCACACGTAGACGAGGTCGCCGATCACCGCGATGCGCGGGGCGGCGGCGAGCACGCGGGCGGTGAAGACGAAGTCCTCGTAGACGAACCGGCCGTCGGGGAAGCGGATCCCGTGCTCGTCCAGGAACGCCCGGTCGTACAGCTTGTTGACGCAGAGGGTGTCGCGGACCAGCTCCGGCCGGTCGGCGGGGGTCTCGATGACCTCGCCCGGGGTGTACAGGCCGGGCACCCAGGGCACGTCGCGGCCCTCGGGCAGCTCCCTGCGCACACAGGCGCCGACGGTGACCGGCGCCCGGTGCTCCCCGGCGGCGCGCACCAGTGCGTCGACCGCACCCGGGGGCAGGACGTCGTCACTGTCCAGGAACAGGACGTACGGGGCGCTCGCGGCAGCGATCCCGTCATTGCGCGGGGTGCCGCAGCCCCCGCTGTTCTCCGTGCGGCGCACGACCTTCAGGCGGGGGTGGCGGGCTGCCAGCTCGTCCAGCACCTGCGCGGTGCCGTCGGCTGAGGCATCGTCGACCGCGATCACTTCGGCGACAACCGGACCCTGGGCGAGGGCCGAGGAAACGGCCTCGCCCACCAGCCTGGCGTCGTTGTACGCGATCACCACGACGGAGACTGTGGGGGTTTGGGTGCTCGTCACCCGTGGATCCTAGGCCACCCGGGTAAACACAGCTTCAAGATCACCCCACGGAAGGGGCGGGAAGCGGAATCCCGCGGGCCGACGGGATCCGGACCGTGAGCACGGCCCGGATCCCGACGGGGACCGATCAGAAGGGACGGAACTCGTCGTACTCCTTCTGCGCGGTGTCCCGCTCGGCTTCCTTCTCCTTGCGGCGCGTGGTGGCCGGACGCGGCGCCTCGAGGCGGTGGTCCTCACCGCGGCGGCCCAGCATCTCGGCGCCGGCCATCATGGTCGGCTCCCAGTCGAAGACGACCGCGTTCTCGTCGGACCCGATGGCGACGCCGTCGCCGGCACGGGCACCGGCCTTGCGCAGCGCCTCCTCGACACCGAGGCGGTTGAGACGGTCCGCGAGGTAGCCGACGGCCTCGTCGATGTTGAAGTCGGTCTGGCGGACCCAGCGCTCCGGCTTCTCGCCGCGCACCCGGTAGACGTCCTCGACCTCGTCGTAGGTGATGGTGAAGCCGCTGTCGTCCACGGCCTTCGGGCGGATGACGATACGGGTCGCCTCCTCCTTCGGCTTGCGGGCGCGGGACTTCGCGATGACCTCGGCGAGGAAGAAGGACAGCTCCTTGAGACCCGTGCGCGAGAGCGCGGAGACCTCGAAGACCTTGTAGCCGCGGGCCTCCAGGTCCGGGCGGACCATGTCGGCGAGCTCCTGGCCGTCCGGGATGTCGACCTTGTTCAGGACGACGAGCCGCGGGCGCTTCTCCAGGCCGGCACCGTAGAGCCGGAGCTCTTCCTCGATGGCGTCGAGGTCGGCGACCGGGTCGCGGTCGGACTCCAGGGTGGCGGTGTCCAGGACGTGCACGAGGATCGAGCAGCGCTCGACGTGGCGCAGGAACTCCAGGCCGAGGCCCTTGCCCTGGCTGGCGCCCGGGATGAGGCCCGGGACGTCGGCGATCGTGTAGACCGTCGAGCCGGCGGTGACGACGCCCAGGTTCGGGACGAGGGTGGTGAAGGGATAGTCCGCGATCTTCGGCTTGGCCGCGGAGAGCACCGAGATCAGCGAGGACTTGCCCGCGCTCGGGAAACCGACCAGCGCCACGTCGGCGACGGTCTTGAGCTCCAGGATGACGTCGCCGCCGGTGCCGGGGACGCCGAGGAGCGCGAAGCCGGGCGCCTTGCGGCGGGCGGAGGACAGCGCGGCGTTGCCGAGGCCGCCGCGGCCGCCCTCGGCGGCCACGTAGGTGGTGCCCTGGCCGACGAGGTCGGCGAGGACGTTGCCCTCCTTGTCGAGGACGACGGTGCCGTCCGGCACGGGCAGGACCAGGTCCTGGCCGTCCTTGCCGGAGCGGTTGCCGCCCTCGCCGGGCTTGCCGCTGGTGGCCTTGCGGTGGGGGCTGTGGTGGTAGTCCAGCAGGGTGGTGACAGCCTGCTCCACCACCAGGATGACGTCGCCGCCACGGCCGCCGTTGCCGCCATCGGGGCCGCCGAGCGGCTTGAACTTCTCCCGGTGAACGGAGGCGCAGCCGTGGCCCCCGTTACCCGCGGCGACGTGCAGCTCGACGCGGTCCACGAAGGTGGTCATGGGTGATCCTCCAGATACATACGGGAATGTCCCGGGCAGGCCTTGCTGCCCATTAAACGTGTCTATGTGACAACGCGCCGAGGGCGGACCTCTCTTCCCGGCTCGCGCCGGGAAGAGTTGAGATCCGCCCTCGGGATGTTTCGGGTACTACTGGTTCAGCGGAAGCTGAATCAGGCAGCCGGAACGATGTTGACGACCTTGCGGCCACGGTGCGTGCCGAACTGGACCGAACCGGCCAGCAGCGCGAACAGCGTGTCGTCGCCACCACGACCGACACCCGAACCGGGGTGGAAGTGGGTGCCGCGCTGGCGGACGAGGATCTCACCAGCGGAAACGACCTGACCGCCGAAGCGCTTCACGCCGAGCCGCTGAGCATTGGAATCGCGCCCGTTCCGGGTGGACGATGCGCCCTTCTTGTGTGCCATGTCTCAGTCCCTCTTACTTCGCAGCCGCGGGGATACCGGTGACCTTGATCGCCGTGTACTGCTGGCGGTGACCCTGGCGACGGCGGTAGCCGGTCTTGTTCTTGTAACGCAGGATGTCGATCTTGACGCCCTTGTGGTGGTCCACGATCTCAGCCGTGACCTTGACGCCGGCCAGGACCCACGGGTCGCTGGTCACGGCTTCGCCGTCGACAACGAGCAGGGTCGAGAGCTCGACCGTGTCGCCAACCTTGGCGGTGGGAATCTTGTCAACCTCAACGATGTCACCGACAGCAACCTTGTGCTGGCGGCCACCGCTGCGCACGATGGCGTACACGCGGATCTCTCTCTCACTCGGGGCGGGTACTCCTGAAGCCAGCCGCTCAGGCAGGACCCGCCACGAGGGCAGGACCACACCGATCCGGATTGGACGAGCGGCCTCTCCCGCACGTGGTGCTCAGCGGGAGGAAGGTGCTCAGGAGTGCGGCGCGTTTTAAACGTAATCGTCTAAGACACGCCGACGGTCTAGGTTACGGGGCCGGTACCGGAGGGTCAAACCGGGTCCCGCAAGGCCGTGGGCCCCGCCTCTCGGCGGGGCCCACGGCGTTGGAGCGGATCAGGCTTCGGTCGGAGCCGAGACGGAGGGCAGCGTCTGCTGCTCGGCCGCCGCGGTCTTCTTCGTCGCCCGCTTCGCAACGGTCTTCTTCGCGGCCGTCTTGGCCGTCGCCGCCTTCTTGGCGACGGTCTTCTTGGCGGTCGCCGCCTTCTTGGCCGGGGCCTTCTTCGCCGCGGTCGTCGTCGCCTTCTTGGCGGCCGTCTTGCGGACCGCCTTCTTGGCGGGAGCCGCCGGGGCGGCCTCCTCGACGACGGCCTCGGCCGGGGCCTCCACCGGGGCCTCCACGGGCGCCTCGACGACCAGCACGGCCGCCTCCGCGCCCGCCGGGGAACCGGCCGGTGCGGTGGCCTTACGGGTGGCACGGCGGCGCGGACGGGCCGGTGCGGCCTCGGCCACGGGCTCCGCCGGGGCCTCCACGACGACCGGCGCGGGCTCGGGCTCGACCTCGGGCAGGGCGACCTCGGCCACGACGGCCTCGGCGACCGGCTCCGGGGCCTGGACGGCCTCGGCCGGGGCACCCGCCGAGGCGGTGGCCTTACGGGTGGCACGGCGGCGGGTGCGGCCCTTGGGGGCCTCCTCCACGACCGGCTCCACGACGGCGGCCTCGACCTCGGGCAGGGCGACTTCGAGGACCTCGACCAGCTCGGCCTCGGGCAGGGCGACCGGCTCGGCGACCGGCTCCGCCACGGGGGCGGGAGCCGGGACAGCCGCACCGCGCGGGGCGCCCGCCGGAGCGGTCGCCTTGCGGGTGGCGCGGCGGCGGTTGCGGCGGCCGCTGACGCCCGCGGCGGCCTCGGCCTCGGCCGGGCTGCCGTAGAGCTCCTCGTCGGCGACGAAGGCCGGCTCGGGCAGCGCGAACGGCGCGGCGACCTCGGCAGCCAACTCGGCCTCGGACTCGACCTCGTAGACATCGCTCTCGGCGGTGTCCACGGCCTCGGTCTCGTGGTCGTGGTCGTGCTCGTGCCCGCCGGCCTGGCCGCCGCGGCGCTTGGAACGCTTGCCGTTGCCACCGCCGCCGACCACGGTCGGGGTCTCCATGTGCACGATCACACCGCGGCCGTTGCAGTGGACGCAGGTCTCGGAGAAGGACTCCAGCAGACCCTGGCCCACCCGCTTGCGGGTCATCTGGACCAGGCCCAGCGAGGTGACCTCGGCCACCTGGTGCTTGGTGCGGTCACGGCCCAGGCACTCCAGCATGCGCCGCAGGACCAGGTCGCGGTTGGACTCCAGGACCATGTCGATGAAGTCGATGACCACGATGCCGCCGAGGTCGCGCAGCCGCAGCTGGCGCACGATCTCCTCGGCCGCCTCCAGGTTGTTCCTGGTGACGGTCTCCTCGAGGTTGCCGCCCTGACCGGTGAACTTGCCGGTGTTGACGTCGATGACGATCATCGCCTCGGTCTTGTCGATCACAAGCGAGCCGCCCGAGGGCAGCCACACCTTGCGGTCGAGCGCCTTGGCGAGCTGCTCGTCGATCCGGTACGTCGCGAAGACGTCGACCTCGGAGGTCCAGCGCGACAGCCGGTCGGACAGGTCCGGAGCCACGTGGTTCACGTAGCCGTGGATGGTCTCCCAGGCGCCGTCACCGCTGACGATGACCTTCGAGAAGTCCTCGTTGAAGATGTCGCGCACGACGCGGACGGTCATGTCCGGCTCGCCGTACAGGAGGCTCGGCGAAGAGGTCGAGATCATCTTCGACTTCTTCTGGATGTCCTCCCACTGGGCCTGCAGGCGCTCGACGTCGCGGCGCAGCTCGTCCTCGCTCGCGCCCTCGGCGGCGGTGCGCACGATGACGCCCGCGTCCTCGGGGACGATCTTCTTGAGGATGGTCTTCAGGCGCGCGCGCTCGGTGTCGGGCAGCTTGCGGCTGATGCCGGTCATCGAGCCCTCGGGCACGTAGACCAGGTAGCGGCCGGGCAGCGAGACCTGGCTGGTCAGGCGGGCGCCCTTGTGGCCGATCGGGTCCTTGGTGACCTGCACCAGGACCGACTGGCCGGACTTGAGGGCGGACTCGATGCGGCGCGGCCCGTGGGCCATGCCGAGCGCCTCGAAGTTGACCTCGCCGGCGTACAGGACCGCGTTGCGGCCCTTGCCGATGTCGATGAAGGCGGCCTCCATCGACGGCAGCACGTTCTGGACCTTGCCCAGGTAGACGTTGCCGACGTACGAGGTGGCTTCTTCCTTGTTGACGTAGTGCTCGACGAGCACGTTGTCCTCGAGGACGCCGATCTGGGTGCGCTCGCCGGCCTGGCGGACGACCATGACGCGCTCGACGGCCTCGCGGCGGGCCAGGAACTCGGCCTCCGTGATGATCGGGACGCGGCGGCGGCCCTGCTCGCGGCCCTCGCGGCGGCGCTGCTTCTTCGCCTCGAGACGGGTCGAGCCCTTGATGGACTGGACCTCGTCGGAGGAGGTGGACAGGGCCTCGACGCGCTCGCGCGCCGGACGCGGCTCGCGGACCTTGACGACCGTGCGCACACCGTCGTCCTCGCCCGCCTCGGCGTCCGTACCGCCGTCACCGCTGCGGCGACGACGACGACGGCGACGACGGCTGGAGCTGGAGCCGAGCGGCCCGTTGTCCTCGTCCTCTTCGGCGTCTTCCTCGTCCGCCTCCTCGGCGGACTCGGTCTCGGCCTCCTCCTCGGCGGACTCGTCGAGGTCGGCGGTCTCACCGCGGCGGCGGCGACGGCCACCGCGACGGCGGCGGCGCGACGGGCGGTCGCCCGACTCGTCGCTGTCGTCCTCGTCGAGCTCGGCTGCCTCGGACTCCTCCTCGACCAGCTCTACGTCGGCCAGCGTGACCGGGCCGGACGGCGCGGCCGGGGCCTGGACCTCAGCGGCGACGGGCTCGGCGGCGCCGCGGCCACGGCGGCGGCGACGGCCGGCGGGCTGCGCGACGGGAGCCTCGACGACCTCGGCCTCGAGCTCGGCGTCCTCGTCCTCCTCGGCCTCGTCCACCGAAGCGGCGGCGGCAGCGGCGGCCATGGCAGCGGTCTCCGGGGTCTGGAACATCGGCTCGGCGAAGACCGGGGCCTGGAACACGGCGACGGCGGGGCGCGCCGCGCGGCGGCCGCCCCTGGCCGGCGCCGGGGCGGCGGGCTCCTCGGCGGGGGCCGCGGCCACGGGCTGCGCCGGGGCGGCGGCCGGGGTCGTGGTGGTACGGGTGGCGCGGCGGCGGCCGCCGCGCTTCGGGGAGTCCACGGCGTCGGCGACGGTGACGGTGGCCTTGCCGGCCGCGGCCGCCGGGGCGGCGGCCTCCTCGACGACGGCTTCGGCGGCGGGCGCCTCGGGGGCGGTCACGGCGCGGGTGGCACGGCGACGGGATCGCGGCGCGGGAGCGGCGGCCTCCTCGACGGCAGGAGCGGCCGGAGCCTCGACCACGACCGGCGCGGCCTCGGCGACCGGCGCCTCGGGGGCGGTCACGGCGCGGGTGGCACGGCGACGGGCACGCGGCGCGGGGGCAGCGGCCTCCTCGACGGCCGGAGCCTCGACCACGGCGGCCGGAGCCTCGGGAGCGGCCGGCGCGGCCTCCGCGACCGGCGCCTCGGGGGCGGTCACGGCGCGGGTCGCACGGCGACGGGTACGAGCCGGGGCGGCGGCCGGAGCGGCCTCCTCGGCGGGAGCGGCCTCGGCAGCCGGGGCGGCGGTTTCGGCGGCGGGCGCCTCGGGGGCGGCCACGGCACGGGTGGCACGGCGACGGGCACGCGGCGCGGGGGCGGCGGCCTCCTCGACGGCGGGAGCGGCCGGAGCCTCGGCCACGACCGGCGCGGCCTCGACGACCGGCGCCTCGGGGGCGGCCACGGCGCGGGTCGCACGGCGACGGGTACGAGCGGGGCGGCGGCCGGAGCGGCCTCCTCGGCGGGAGCGGCCTCGGCCGCAGGAGCCGGAGCGGCCTCGGCGGGCGTCACGGCGCCGCCGGGCGGGCCGGCCGGCCGGGAAGCGGCACGCCGGCGCCTGCGCGGAGGCAGGTTGTCACTCGGGCTGCCGGTGTCGGCGGCTGCGCTGTTGGCGGTGTTGTCGTTTTCGTTGTTGAGCATGCGGGGTTTCTCCCGTCACGCTCCCGGGCGCCGCGGCTGACTTCCGGTCCGGCACGGCTCCGCACGATGAGCGAGGAGCCGGCCTCCGGGGCGCGTTCGCCACACGGGAGCTCAGTTCAATGGCCGCCGGTTCCGTACGTGGTAGTCCGTACGGCCTGGCGGAAGTCTTCAAGTCTGTGCGCGGCCCGACCCAGGTGGCTCCCGAGTGCCAGGGCTGCGCGACGACGACGATCCCTACGCGGAGGGACCTTCCGGCGCCTTCGCGTCGGCGGCTACGGCGGCCGTGGGTGGGGCCGTCGTCGCAGCTTCGCGGTCGGGCGCGAGCGGGTCGGTCACCGTGCCGGACTCCTCATCGAAGAGCCCCTGCGCCAGCCTGGTCACCGCTGCGGGGACCGGCGGCGTTAGGTCGGCCACGGTTCGGAGACCGGACAGGACGTCGTCGGGTCGCACGGCAGGTGTCAGATGCCGAACAACCAGCCGCAGTATCGCACAAGCATTGTCCAGGGGCCTATCAGCCGCCGCGGTGGCCGAAGTGGGAACCACTTCCAGACTGACCACGGCGCCGCGCGTGTCGAAGGTCCGCATGCCGTTCTTGGTGCGGCGCTGGACCTCCACGCTCTCGGCGGCGAGGAAGGCCTCGACGGCCCGCTCGGTGTCCGCGGGCTCCACGCCGTCCAGGCGCAGCTCCCAGACGGAGGCCGTCAGCCGGTCGGCGAGACCGGAGGTGTGGGCCTCCACGGCGTCGATGATGTCGAGGCCGAGCGGCATCGATTCGTCGAGCAGTTCGCGGAGCTTCGCCGGGTCGCGGCGCTCCGCGAGGGCGATCTCCAGGTACTCGGCCTCGCTGCCGGTCCCGGTCGGGGCGGCGTTCGCGTACGAGACGCGCGGGTGCGGGGTGAAGCCCGCCGAGTACGCCATGGGCACCTCGGAGCGGCGCAGTGCCCGCTCGAAGGCGCGCTGGAAGTCCCGGTGACTGGTGAACCGGAGGCGGCCGCGCTTGGTGTAGCGCAGTCGAATGCGCTGCACCACCGGTGCGGGAGGCGGGCCTTCGGGCTGTCGCTTGCCCAGTGGTTCTTCTCCTTGTGCGGGGCTCCGCGCTCGCGCGTCGCCCTGAGGTCTGTGGGGCCTGCCGGCCACGCCGTGCCCGCCGGCTCACCCCTGCGTTTTGTACAGGGGGCTCTCGGGGGCGGGCGCGTCGCCTGCGGCTCTGTTACTACCCAGAGTACGCGCCCGTGACCTCGCCGGTTCCCGGGGCGGGCCACCGAACAGCGCCCTCCGTACGTCGGCCCGCGCCTCGCGGACCGCGAGGCGGGAGGTGTGCCACAGGGCGCGCAGGGTGCGGCCGACGGGGGCGATGGCCTGCCGGTGCACCGCGCGGGCCGCGCGGCGGACGGCGTTCGCGGCGGGAGTGAGCACGTGGCGGAGCAGCCAGGCGGCGGGCCGCACGACGAGCCACCGCCAGATCCGGACGAGCCCGCGCCCCAGCGCCCGGCTCGCGCGGCCCGCGAGGTGCCAGGCGCTGACGAGCAGCCGACCGAGCGGGGCGAGCAGGTAGGCGTACAGCCCCCGGCAGACCGGGGCGAGGACGTACCGCCACAGCGCGGCCCAGGGCCAGACGAACACCGCCATGACCAGCCAGGTCACGACGGCCGCGATCCCCCGGGCCAGCCAGAGCAGTCCGTGCCCGAGCGGGACCAGGAGGTACCGCCACAGCGCCCGCGCCGGCAGGACCACCAGGTACCGCACGCCGCCGGCGACCAGCCGGGCGGTCCCGCGCCCGACCGGCGCGAGCACGTACTCCCAGAGCGGCACCAGCACGTACCGCCACAGCCCGGTCGCCAGCACCCGGCCGGCCCACCCGAGCGCCCGGCCCGCCGGCCGCAGCAGGTAGGCGAGGACGGCCTGCCCCACGGGGACCATGACGTACCGCCAGAGCCCCACCCAGGGCCAATAGAAGACCAGCTTGAGCAGTCCCCCGACCAGCCACCCGATCCCGCGCAGCACCGGCAGCACGGCCTGTTCGTGGAACCAGCGCAGCCCCCGCCCCACCGGTCCGAGGACGCTGCGGTTCAGCAGCCGCGCGAACGCGACGAGCAGGTCCCAGACCACCCGTACGGGCAGCACGATCAGCACGGCCACGATCTTCACGGGGATCCGCACGACCCCGACCAGGCACCCGTCACCCTGCGGCAACGGCTGCGACTTCTCCAGTTCCATGCCCCTAAGGACACACCACGCCCCCGCGCCGTTCCCCGGGGCCTCCCCTTCACATGAATGTGCCCCCCACCGTTCCCGGTGGGGGGCACAGACGGGGCGGGCCTCAGCCCCGGGTCACTTCACCACCGACAGCGGCAGCAGCTTCTTGCCCGTCGGGCCGATCTGGATGCTCGTATCGAGCTGAGGACACACGCCGCAGTCGAAGCACGGGGTCCAGCGGCAGTCCTCGACCTCGGTTTCGTCGAGGGCGTCCTGCCAGTCCTCCCAGAGCCAGTCCTTGTCGAGGCCCGAGTCCAGGTGGTCCCAGGGCAGGACCTCCTCGTAGGTGCGCTCGCGCGTCGTGTACCAGGCCACGTCCACGCCGTGGGCCGGCAGCGTCTTCTCCGCCGCCTGCATCCAGCGGTCGTACGAGAAGTGCTCGCGCCAGCCGTCGAAGCGGCCGCCCGACTCGTACACGGCGCGGATGACGTCGCCGACGCGGCGGTCGCCGCGGGACAGCAGGCCCTCGACGACGCCCGGCTTGCCGTCGTGGTAGCGGAAGCCGATGGAGCGCCCGTACTTCTTGTCCCCGCGGAGCTTGTCCCGGAGCTTGCCCAGGCGGGCGTCCGTCTCCTCCGCCGACAGCTGCGGCGCCCACTGGAACGGGGTGTGCGGCTTCGGCACGAACCCGCCGATCGACACCGTGCAGCGGATGTCGTTCTGGCCGGAGACCTCGCGGCCCTTGGCGATGACGTTGACCGCCATGTCGCCGATCTGGAGCACGTCCTCATCGGTCTCGGTCGGCAGGCCGACCATGAAGTACAGCTTCACCTGGCGCCAGCCGTTGCCGTACGCCGTGGCGACCGTGCGGATCAGGTCCTCTTCCGAGACCATCTTGTTGATGACCTTGCGCATGCGCTCGGAGCCGCCCTCGGGGGCGAAGGTCAGACCGGACCGGCGGCCGTTGCGGGTCAGCTCGTTCGCGAGGTCGACGTTGAAGGCGTCCACGCGGGTCGACGGGAGGGACAGGCCCACCTTGTCGTCCGCGTAGCGGTCGGCCAGGCCCTTGGCGATGTCCGCGATCTCGGTGTGGTCGGCCGAGGACAGGGACAGGAGGCCGACCTCTTCGAAGCCCGTCGCCTTGAGGCCGCGCTCCACCATCTCGCCGATGCCGGTGATGCTTCGCTCCCGCACGGGGCGCGTGATCATGCCGGCCTGGCAGAAACGGCAGCCGCGGGTGCAGCCGCGGAAGATCTCCACGGACATGCGCTCGTGGACGGTCTCGGCGAGCGGGACCAGGGGCTGCTTGGGGTAGGGCCATTCGTCGAGGTCCATGACCGTGTGCTTGGACACGCGCCACGGCACGCCGGAGCGGTTCGGGACGACACGGCCGATGCGGCCGTCCGGCAGGTACTCCACGTCGTAGAAGCCCGGCACGTAGACGCCGCCGGTCTTCGCGAGGCGCAGGAGGACCTCCTCGCGCCCGCCCGGCCTGCCCTCGGCCTTCCACGCGCGGATGATCTCGGTCATGTCGAGCACGGCCTGCTCGCCGTCGCCGATGATCGCGCAGTCGATGAACTCGGCGATCGGCTCGGGGTTGAAGGCCGCGTGGCCGCCCGCGAGCACGATGGGGTGGTCGACCGTACGGTTCCTCGCCTCGAGCGGGATGCCCGCGAGGTCCAGGGCCGTCAGCATGTTCGTGTAGCCGAGCTCGGTGGAGAAGGAGAGCCCGAAGACGTCGAAGTCCCCGACCGGACGGTGGGAGTCGACGGTGAACTGCGGCACCTTGTGCTCGCGCATCAGCTCTTCGAGGTCCGGCCACACGCTGTACGTGCGCTCCGCGAGCACGCCCTCGCGCTCGTTCAGCACCTCGTACAGGATCATGACGCCCTGGTTGGGTAGCCCGACCTCGTACGCGTCCGGGTACATGAGCGCCCAGCGCACGTCGGCGCTGTCCCAGGGCTTGACGGTCGAGTTGAGCTCACCGCCGACGTACTGGATCGGCTTCTGGACGTGCGGAAGCAAAGCCTCGAGCTGAGGGAAGACCGACTCGGTCATCACGCGACTTTCTGAAGCGGGCAGGGGGCGACTCTCAAGCGTACCCCGAGGGCCGGTAGCCCCCCGCCCGAAGATCAGCCGCGCAGCGCCCCCGCCTGAGCCGCGGTTCCCGCCCACACCTCGGGCAGTTCCCGCTCGCGACGGGCGGACAGAGCTTCCTCGCGGGCGTAGAGCACGCCCCAGGTGAAGGCCGACTCCCCCGCGCCGGCCGACTGGACCCCGAGTCCGCGCAGGGCCTCGCGGGCGACGACGCTGTCCTGGTGGTCGCCGAGCAGGTTCTGCACCGCCTTCACCGCCTTGGCCAGGCGCCGCGCGGGCTTGCCGAGGGCGGGCGCCGCCGCCTCCGCCGCGTACCGGGCACGCTTCGCCGCCTTGCGGGCTTCGTGCAGGGCCAGGTCGCGCGGCTCCCCCGGGTCCAGGGCCAGGGCGCCTTCGACCCGGTCGGCGAGGCGCCCGTAGTCGGCGAGGACCGCGGCGGACAGGGCCGTCTCGGCGGGCCGGCCGGCGGCCTTCCGCAGGGGCGGGTCGGCCAGCAGGGCGTCGAGGGCGTCCAGCAGGGCCACGTACCGCCTGCTGTCGAGGGCGGCCAGGGCGGCCCTGCGCGAGCCGGTGCGGCGGGTGGTGTGCCAGATCTTCAGGCGGCCGCCGACCGGGCCCAGCCGCAGGGTGCGCGGGAGCTCGCCGAGGCGGGTCTGGATCCGCTCCAGCAGGACTTCCTGATCGCGGTCGATGCCGAGCTCCGCGGCGAGCCAGCGCAGCTCCTCGCCGACGGGTCCGGTCTCGGCGGGGTCGAGGACGCGTCGGTAGGTCTTGAAGGCGCTGCGCAGCCGCCGGGTGGCGACGCGCATCTGGTGGACGGAGTCGGGCAGGCCGCGGCGGACTGCGGGGTCCTGGGCGATCAGGGTGTCGCGCTGTTCGTGCAGGTACGCGAGGACGTACGCGCCGGTCGCGCCCCCGGCGGGGTCGGGCGGCCCGGGGCGCGCCGGGGGCCGCGCGCCGGTCTCGTCCAGCGCGCGGGCGAGCTTCGAGGGCGCGTCCGAGACGCGCAGTCCGGCCTTGCGGAAGGCCTTCTCGACGGCGTCGAGCAGTTCGGGGTCGATGCCGTCGGCGAGTTCCACCTCGACCTCGGTCCAGGCGGCGGTGGCGCCCTGGCGCTCGGCGCGCACGGCGTCGGTGGACAGTTCCGCGAGGAGGGCTCCGCCGGCGTCCAGGAGATGGCTGACCTTGCGCGAGGACAGGAGCCTGACCTGCGGTTCCAGCGGGGCGTCGCGGAGGCGTGAGCGCAGCAGGGCGGTCAGCGCGGGCGGCACGGTGTCGCTGAGGGGGGTGGTGATCTCGTCGCGGACCCCGGGGGCGACGGGCAGTTTGAGGTGCCAGCCGGCGTCCTTGCCGCCGGTGCGGCGGCGCAGGGTGAGCCCGTCGGCGGCGAGCCGCTGGTCGGGGGTGTCGTAGTAGACGGCGTCGAGGTCGACGGTGCCCTGGTCGGCGACGGCCGCGATGGCGGCCGTGCCCGTCAGGTCCGGCACCCCGCGCCGGGCCTGCTTGACCGTGGAGAACTCGAACTTCCGCTCGATCTCGCGCTTCGTATCCGCCATGAATCGAACTTAGTCCTGAACGGACGGCCACGTGAAGGCGAACGGGGAGAGCGGCCGAAAGCGGCCCCCGGTCGTCCGGTCAGGCCGACATCGGCCGCTGCACCCTGATCGACTGGAGCAGCCCGATGGCCACCCACACGGCGAACATCGACGATCCTCCGTACGAGACGAACGGCAGCGGGAGCCCGGCCACCGGCATGATGCCCAGGGTCATGCCGATGTTCTCGAAGGACTGGAAGGCGAACCAGGCGATGATCCCGGCGCACACGATCGTCCCGTACAGCTCGGTGGTCTCGCGGGCGATGACGCAGGCCCGCCAGAGGATGACGCCGAGCAGCACGAGGATGAGCCCCGCGCCGACGAAGCCGAGCTCCTCGCCCGCGACCGTGAAGACGAAGTCGGTCTGCTGCTCCGGCACGAACTGGCCGGTGGTCTGCGAGCCCTTGAAGAGCCCGGAGCCGGTCAGTCCCCCGGAGCCGATCGCGATGCGCGCCTGGTTGGTGTTGTAGCCGACGCCGGCGGGGTCGAGCTCGGGGTTGGCGAAGGCCGCGAAGCGGTTGATCTGGTACTCGTCGAGGATGCCGAGCTGCCAGATCAGGATGGCGCCGGCGGCGCCCGAGCCGAGTAGGCCGACCACCCAGCGGTTGGAGGCGCCGGAGGCCAGCAGGACGCCGAGCACGATGACGACCATGACCATGACGGAGCCGAGGTCGGGCATCAGCATGACGATGCCCATCGGGGCGGCGGCGAGGCAGAGCGCCTTGACGACCGTGCGGTGGTCGGGGTGGACGAGGTCGCCCGCGTCCACCCGGGCCGCGAGCAGCATCGCCATGCCCAGGATGATCGTGATCTTCACGAACTCGGAGGGCTGGAGCGAGAAGCCGCCGCCGATGACGATCCAGGCGTGGGCGCCGTTGATGGTGGCGCCGAGCGGGGTGAGCACGGCGAGGATCAGCACCACGGAGAGCCCGTACAGGATCGGTACGGCGCCGCGCAGGGTGCGGTGGCCGAGCCAGACGGTGGCGATCATCAGCACGAGGCCGATGCCGGTGTTCATGGCGTGCCGGAAGAGGAAGTAGTACGGATCGCCGTTGTTCAGCGAGGTCCGGTTGCGGGTCGCCGACCACACCAGCAGGGCGCCGAGGAGGGAGAGCGCGAGCGCGGAGAGGAGTATCGGCCAGTCGAGGCGGCGCACCACGGAGTCGCGCGCGGTGAGCTTGGCCATCGCCCCGCGCTCCGGCGCGTACCGGGATACGGAGAACTTGTTCGCGGTCTGCATGTCTGTTTCGGTCCTCAGTCGTGCTGCGCGGGGCGCGCGGCGGGCGGGCCGGCGAGCGCGGGCGGCGCCAGCTCCTCCGGGGACGGCGGCACGTACGGCCGGATCTCGGGGGAGTCGATGGAGCCGTCGGGGCGGATCCTGGGCAGTTTCGCCTCGGGTCCCAGCAGCAGGGCCTTCTTCACGTCCTGCTTGCCGGCCATGTCGAGGCCGTAGATGGCGTTGTAGATGTTGCGGACGGCGGGGCCGGAGGCTCCGGAGCCGGTGCCGCCCTGCGAGATCGTCATGACGATCGTGAAGTCGTCGGTGTAGGTCGCCAGCCACGAGGTGGTCTGCTTGCCGTAGACCTGGGCGGTGCCGGTCTTGGCCCGCATCGGGATCTTGTCCAGCGGCCAGCCGCCGAACCGCCAGGCGGCGGTGCCGCCGGGCTCGACGACCATGCGCAGGCCCTTGTCGAGGTCCCTGACGGTCTGGGCGTCGATCGGCAGCCTGCCGTGGGACCTGGGCTTGATCATCTCGACGTGCTTGCCGTCGGGGCTGATCACCGCCTTGCCGACCGTGGGGTCGTAGAGCGTGCCCCCGTTGCTGATGGCGGAGTACGCGGTGGCCATCTGGATGGGCGTGACGAGGACGTCGCCCTGGCCGATGGCGAAGTTGATGCTGTCGAACGCCTTCAGCTGGTTGCCTTCGAGACAGCTCTCGTAGGCGATCTGCTCGACGTAGGTGCCGCCCTTCTTGCCCTGCTTGCACCAGGAGTCCTTGTTGGCCGCCCAGAAGTTCTTCTTCCACCGGCGGTCGGGGATGCGGCCGGTGACCTCGTTCGGCAGATCGATCCCGGTCTCGGAGCCGAGGCCGAATTCACGGGCGGTCCGGTAGAACCAGTCGTGGGCGTCCTTCTTGGGCTTCAGGCCGCCGTCGCGCTGCCACTCCTTGTGCCCGAGGGCGTAGAAGACGGTGTTGCAAGAGAACTTGAGGGCCTCGCCGAGGCTGATGGGGCCGTGCCCCTTCGACTCGAAGTTCGCGAAGCTCCGGTTGCCCATGCTGTAGGAAGCGCTGCAGTTGTACTTGTCGTCGAAGGCGTAACCGGCCCGCACGGCCGCGCTCGCCGACACCACCTTGAAGATGGAGCCCGCGGGGGCCTGGCCCTGGATGGACCGGTTGAGCAGCGGGTAGTTGGAGTTCTTGCTGGTGAGGTTGGCGTAGTCCTTGGCGGAGATTCCACCGACCCAGGCGTTGGGGTCGTAGTCGGGTTGCGAGGCCATCGCGACGACGCGGCCGGTCTTGGTCTCCATGACGACGACGGCGCCCGAGTCGGCCTCGTACTTGCGGCCGGTGATCTTGTCGGTCTCCTGGCGAACGGTCTTCATCGCCTGCTGCAGCTCGAATTCCGCGACGGACTGGACCCGGGCGTCGATGCTGGTGACGAGGGTGGATCCGGCGACGCCGGGGTCGGACTGGGTCTGGTGCATGACCCGGCCGAGGTTGTCGACCTCGTACGAGGTGACTTGCGCCTTGCCGCGCAGGTACTTGTCATACGTGCGTTCGATCCCGGAGCGGCCCACCTGATCGGATCGCAGGTGCGGCGAGTCGGTGTCCTTGGCCTTCTGGATCTCCTCGTCGGTGACCGGCGAGAGATAGCCGAGCACCTGTGCGGTGCGGGCCCCGGCGGGTGCCGGGTAGCGGCGGACGGCGGTGGGCTCCGCGGTGACGCCGGGAAAGTCCTCCGGGCGTTCGCGGAGCTGCAGCGCCTGCTGCGTGGTGGCTTCGAGCGTGATCGGAATCGGCTGGTACGGGGAGCCGTTCCAGCAGGGCGCCGGGGTCTCGGAGTCGCAGAGGCGGACTTTCTCCATGACCTCCTTGGGGGTCATGTCCAGGACGCCGGCGAGGCGGGTCATGACGCCCTTGCCCCGGTCCTTCATCTTCATCAGCGCCGTGCGGCTGGCGGAGACGACCAGGCGGGTCTCGTTGTCGGCGAGCGGAACCCCGCGGGCGTCGAGGACCGCCCCGCGCACAGCGGGCTGGACGACCCGCTGGACGTGGTTGCTCCTCGCCTCGTGGTAGTACTCGTCGCCGTTGCGGATCTGGAGGTACCACAGGCGCCCGCCGAGGGTGAGCAGCAGGGAGAAGACGAGGACCTGCATGATCACCAGCCGGATCCGCACCCGGGAGGTGCGGCCGGTCTCAGGAATGTTGGTCACGCGGACTCCTCCCTCACAGCTTCTTGACGCTCTTCACACCCTTGATGCCCTTGACGCCCTTTATCCGGCCGGCCCGGTTGGCACGGCTGCGGGCGGTCTTCATCCGCAGGCCGCCGCGCTGGCTGCCGATCCGCAGTCCGGTGCCGCCGGCCAGCCAGCCGGAGGCGATGTCCTTGCCGGCCGGGGGCCCGCCGTTGGCGTCGACGGCCATCGGGTCGTTCTCGGCGCGGCGGGCCAGGGCCATGATGAACGGCACGGTGAAGGGCGCGAGCAGCAGGTCGTAGAGGACCGCGGTGAAGAGCAGTCCGGTCAGGCCCACGTGGCGGGCGGCGGTGTCGCCGACCAGGGCGCCGACGCCCGCGTAGAGCAACGTGGAGGCGAAGGCGGCGCCGACGACGGTGAGCATCGGGCCCCAGGCGGAGCGGAACCGCCCGGTGTCGGGGCGGACCAGGCCGGCGACGTAGCCGATGACGCAGAGCACGAGCGCGTAGCGTCCGGCGGCGTGGTCGGCGGGCGGGGCCAGGTCGGTGAGGAGGCCGGCGGCGAAGCCGATGAGGGCGCCGCTGACGCATCCGTACACGAGTGCGAGGGCGACGACGGTGAGGAGGACCAGGTCGGGGACGGCTCCGGGAAGTCGGAGCCGGCCCAGGATGGAGACCTGGACGACGAGGGCGACGACGACGAGCGTGCCCGAGAGCAGGATCCGGTTGAAGCGCATGGTGGTCGGCTCCTAGTCGTCGGCCGGCTTGCCGGGCGCGCTGGCCGACGGCGTGACCGTGACGGTGACCGTCGGGGTGGGCTTGGGCGCCTCGGGCTTGGGCGGCAGTACGGCGTCGCGCGGGTCCTCGCGCGGGGGCATCACCACGACGCCGACGATGTCCAGGCGCGAGAAGCCGACGAAGGGGCGGACCCAGACGGTACGGGTCAGGTCGCCGCGCGAGGGGTCGACCTTGACCACCTCGCCGATCGGGACGCCGGGGACGAAGGGCTTGTTGCCGCGCGAGCCGAAGGTGACGAGGCGGTCACCTTCGTTGATCTTGGCCTTGCCGTTGAGCATCTGCACGGACAGCGAGCGGTCGCCCTGTCCGGTGGCGAAGCCGAGTTCGCCGGTCTTCTCCAGCCGGGTGCCGACGGTGAAGTCGGGGTCGTTGGCGAGGACCACGGTGGCGGTGTCGGGGCCGACGGTGGCGACGCGTCCGACGAGTCCGTCCCCGTTCAGGACGGTCATGTCACGCTCGATGCCGTCCTTGCTGCCGGCGTCGATGGTGACGGTCCAGGAGAAGCCCTGGGCCGCTCCTATGGCGATGACCTCGGCGCCCTTGATGCCGTACTGCCCGGCGCCCGCCCGCTTGAGCATCTCGTCGAGCTCGCGGATCCGGCTGCGGGTCTGGTCGTCGCTGCCGAGCTTGGCCTTCAGTGCCGCGTTCTCGCGCTCCAGCGAGGCGATGCGGTTGTGCCGCTCGCCGGAGTCCCGTACCGCCCCTATGGCGTTGGCGACCGGGTCGACACCCCTCGCCACGCCCTTCTCGACCGGCCCGAAGACCGCTGCGGCGGCCTGCCGGGCACCGTCGACCGGCGACTCCTCGCCCGTCCTGATGTCCACCGTGATCAATGCGAACGCGATGGCGATCAGAAGCACCAGGAGCAGCCGGCTTTCTCGTGTGTCCCTCACGTGCGGCGGCCGTGCCTTCCTCATAGTTACCTGTGCGGCGAAGCCGCTCCGGTGGAGCCGGGGCTCGCAACGGGCCGTGCGGCAAAGCCGCTCCGGTGGAGCCGGGGCTCGCAACGGACCTTGCCTGTATATCAACGATCCGCCGCACGGGCCCGGTAGCACCCGTACGGCGGATCATTTGTGTTCCACCGGCCGGCGGCGGGGCGACTCAGCGTCGGGGCTGGGCGTCCAGGACCTGCTGGAGCGCCTCGAACTCCTCGACGCACTTGCCGGATCCGAGGGCGACGGAGTCGAGCGGGTCCTCGGCGATGTGGATGGGCATGCCCGTCTCGCGGCGCAGCCGCTCGTCGAGGCCGCGCAGCAGGGCGCCGCCACCGGTGAGGACGATGCCGCGGTCCATGATGTCGCCGGAGAGCTCCGGCGGGCACTTGTCGAGGGTGGTCTTGACCGCGTCGACGATGGCGTTGACCGGCTCCTCGATCGCCTTGCGGACCTCGGCAGCCGAGATCACGACGGTCTTGGGCAGCCCGGAGACCAGGTCGCGGCCGCGGATCTCGGTGTGCTCGTCCTTGTCGAGGTCGTACGCCGACCCGATGGTGATCTTGATCTGCTCGGCGGTGCGCTCGCCGAGGAGGAGCGAGTACTCCTTCTTGATGTGCTGGATGATCGCGTTGTCCAGCTCGTCTCCGGCCACCCGGATGGACTGTGCCGTGACGATTCCGCCGAGGGAGATGACGGCCACCTCGGTGGTGCCGCCACCGATGTCCACGACCATGTTGCCGGTGGCCTCGTGGACGGGCAGGCCCGCGCCGATGGCGGCGGCCATGGGCTCCTCGATGATGTGCACCTGGCGGGCGCCGGCCTGCGTGGACGCCTCGATGACGGCGCGGCGCTCCACTCCCGTGATGCCGGAGGGCACGCAGACCACAACGCGCGGACGGGCCAGGTAGCGGCGCTTGTGGATCTTGAGGATGAAGTACCGGAGCATTCGCTCGGTGATCTCGAAGTCGGCGATTACGCCGTCCTTGAGGGGCCGAACGGCGACGATGTTGCCGGGTGTGCGCCCGATCATCTTCTTCGCCTCGGTGCCGACCGCCAGGATGCCGCCGGTGTTCGTGTTGATGGCGACCACGGACGGCTCGTTCAGGACGATTCCCCGGCCCCTCACGTACACCAGCGTGTTGGCGGTCCCGAGGTCGATCGCCATGTCACGGCCGATGAACGACATGTAGTTCCCCTTGTTCCCCATGAGGAGCGTCTGGCCTTCCAGTTGATAGCGGCTGCTGTCAGGTCGGCGAGGTGGGTGTGTGGGTGGAGGCCCCATCGTAGTGCCGCAAGTACGGACACCGCGCGACGGGACTCCGGCAAGCCCGCCGGAATGGATACCCGCCCCCTTAGTGGTGACGTCGTGTCCTGTCGATGCGTTCCCGGATATGTCCGGTAATACCAAAGGGCGACCGAAATTACTTCGGTCGCCCCAGGTCATGAGCGCTATTCGGCTGATGTTGCGTCAGTGAAGAGTGATCACAGCGCGGGGAAGAACAGCTTCAGCTCGCGCTCCGCGGACTCCTCGGAATCCGAGGCGTGGATCAGGTTCTCCCGGGTGACGGTGCCGAAATCGCCCCGGATGGAACCGGGTGCCGCGGCGATCGGGTCGGTGGGGCCGGCCAGCTGGCGGACACCCTCGATCACGCGTTCCCCTTCGACGACCAGGGCGACGACGGGACCGCTCGCCATGAAGCCCATGAGCGGCTCGTAGAACACCTTGCCCTTGTGCTCGCCGTAGTGCGCCTCCAGGGTCTCCTGGTCCAGCGTGCGCAGCTCCAGCGCGGCAATGGTCCAGCCGGCCTTCCGCTCGATGCGGCCGACGATCTCGCCGATCAGGCCGCGACGGACGGCGTCGGGCTTGAGGAGGACGAGCGTGCGCTGGGTCATGTGGGTAACTCCTTGCGGCATACGGGTGCGGTCCGACGAGGCTACAGGGGACCGGGACCCCGCCGGGGCGGGGCCTTCGCGGGCCCCTTCCCCGAGCGTCCGGCTACGCCTCGGTCCGGGCTTCCGCCTGGGCCGCCCAGCCCGCCTTGATCGTGTCGATCCTGCGCCCGTAGTGGACCGAGCACCACCACAGGCCCGCGAACACCGCGCCCAGGAAGAACATCGTCGGGACCACGAAGCCGCTCAGGATCAGGCCGATCTGCAGGGCCCAGCCGATCTGCACGGCACCCGGCCGCGACAGCATCCCGCACAGCAGGACCGACAGCAGCATCACGGCCCCGCACACCGACCAGACCGCCGCCTGGCCCAGGTCCGGGTCCTTCATGGCCACCAGACCCGCGAACCCCACCACGAAGAACTCGCCGATCAGCGTCGAAGCACACAGCGTGCGCATTCCCTCAGCCCCTCTTCAGCAGCAGGCGGGCCTCGCCCACCGTGATCACGGACCCGGTCACCAGGACCCCGGCCCCTCCGTACTCCGCCTCTTCCTCCGCCAGGGTGATCGCCGCCTCCAGGGCGTCGTCCAGCCGCGGCTCCACCTGCACCCGGTCCGACCCGAAGACCTCGATCGCGACGGCCGCCAGGTCGTCGGCGGACATCGCCCGGTGGCTGGTGTTCTCCGTGATCACGACCTCGGCGAAGATCGGCTCGAAGGCCTCGAACAGCCCCCGCGCGTCCTTGCCCTCGCTCGCGCCCACGACCCCGATCAGCCGGCTGAAGCCGAAGGCCTCGGTCACCGCCTCCGCCGTGACCAGCGCCCCGGCCGGGTTGTGCGCCGCGTCCAGGACCACCGTCGGACTGCGCCGCACGACCTCCATGCGGCCCGGCGAGGTCACCGAGGCGAACGCCTTGCGCACCGTGTCCGCGTCCAGCACCCGCGCGTGGTCCGCGCCGACCCCGAAGAAGGCCTCGACCGCGGCCAGCGCCACCGCCGCGTTGTGCGCCATGTGGGCGCCGTGCAGCGGCAGGAAGATCCCGTCGTACTCGCCGCCCAGGCCGCGCAGCGTCAGCTGCTGCCCGCCCACCGCGACCTCGCGGCTGACGACGCCGAACTCCATGCCCTCGCGGGCCACCGTCGCGTCGACCTCGACGGCCTTCTTCAGCAGCACCTGCGCCGCGTCCACCGGCTGCTGCGCCAGGATCACGGTGGCGCCCTGCTTGATGACCCCGCCCTTCTCCGTGGCGATCTCACCGGGCGTGGAGCCGAGCCGGTCCGTGTGGTCCAGGCTGATCGGGGTGACCACCGAGACCGCGCCGTCGATCACGTTCGTCGCGTCCCAGGTGCCGCCCATGCCGACCTCGACCACGGCCGCGTCCACCGGGGCGTCCGCGAAGGCCGCGTAGGCCATGCCGGTGAGGACCTCGAAGAACGACAGCCGGAACTCCTCGGCCGCGTCCACCATCTCCACGTACGGCTTGATGTCGTGGTAGGTCTCGACGAACCGCTCGGCGGTGATCGGCGCCCCGTCCAGGCTGATCCGCTCGGTGACCGACTGCACGTGCGGGCTGGTGTAGCGGCCGGTGCGCAGCTCGAAGGCGTTCAGCAGCGACTCGATCATGCGGGCGGTGCTCGTCTTGCCGTTGGTGCCGGTGACGTGGATGGAGGGGTACGCGCGCTGCGGCTCGCCCAGGACGTCCATCAGCGCGGCGATCCGCGTGACGGACGGCTCCAGTTTGGTCTCGCCCCAGCGGCCGGCCAGCTCCTCCTCCACCTCCCGCAGCGCCTCGGCCACCTCGGGATCGGCGGGCACGTCGGGCACCGGCTCGCCCTGGGGTGGACCGGACTGCGCGCGCAGGGTCCGGCTGCCCGCAGCGATCACCGCCAGGTCGGGGTCGCGGTCGGACTCTTCCGCCACGATCTGGTCGAACTCGTCGAAGCGGTCATCGTGGCTCTCGGGCTGCTGCTCACTCACGGGACCAGTCTACGGACGAAGGCCGCCAGGACTTTCGGCCCGGTCGCTTCAGGACCTTCGGCGGCGAATGCGACCGGATCGTTATGCAAGCCTTGCGGGCAGGAGATAGGGGAATAAATGCCGCAGGCGCGCAGTGAAAAAACGGGGCCCGACAAGACACCTTCCAGCCGCGACATAGGGATCGACCTGGGCACCGCCAACACCCTCGTCTACGCACGCGGACACGGAATCGTCCTCAATGAGCCGTCCGTGGTGGCGGTCAGGGCCGGCACGACCACGGCCCTCGCCGTCGGCAAGGAAGCCAAGGAGACCATCGGCCGCACCCCCGGCTCCATCACCGCCATCCGCCCGCTGAAGGACGGCGTGATCTGCGACTACGAGGCCGCCGAGGAGATGATCCGGCACTTCGTCCGCAAGGCCGTCCCCGGTCGGCGGGTGCGCACCCGCATGGTGATCTGCGTTCCGTCCGGGGTCACCCCGGTCGAGCGGCGGGCCATCGTGCACGCCTCCACCCGGGCCGGCGCCAAGACCGTCCACCTCATCGAGGAACCCATGGCCGCGGCGATCGGAGCCGGGCTGCCGGTGTCCGAACCGCGCGGGTCGATGGTCGTAGACATCGGCGGCGGCACCTCGGAGGTCGCCGTCATCTCGCTGGGCGGCATCGTCACCTCCCAGTCGCTGCGGGTCGGCGGCGACCGGCTGGACGCCGCGATCATGGACTACGTCCGCAAGGAGCACGCCCTGCTCATCGGCGAGCGCACCGCCGAGGACGTCAAGGTGGCCATCGGCTCGGCCTGGCCGGTGCCCGACCGGCCGGAGCTGGAGACCCGCACCTTCACCGTGCGGGGCCGCGAGAAGGTCGGCGGCATGCCCAAGACCCTCGAGCTCGGCGCGGCCGACGTGCGGGCGGCCCTCGACGAGCCCGTCGAGGCGATCATCGCCGCGGTGCGCACCACCTTGGAGGAGTGCCCGCCCGAGCTGTCCGGCGACGTCATGGAGCACGGCATCGTCCTGACCGGCGGCGGCGCGCTGCTGCCCGGCCTGGACCTGCGGATGGCCTCCGCGACCGGGATCCCGGTCTTCGTCGCGGACAACCCGCTGGACTGCGTGGCCCTGGGCTCGGGCCGGTGCGTGGAGGACATGGACACGCTCAGCAGCCTGCTGGCACCGGCGAAGGCCTAGCCCTTCGGGAGGGTGGCGACGACCTCGTACGCGTCGTCCGTGCGCGTCGCCGTCAGGGTCCCGCCCAGGCTGCGCACGCGTTCGGACATGCTCGCGGTCCCCGAGCCCGCCGAGACCGGGGCCCGGGTCGGGTTGCGCTCCGGCAGCCCGTTGCTCACGGCGATCCGCAGCTGCGGCCCGTCCGCCGTGATGGACACCTCGATGGTCTCGCCGCGGGCGTGCTTGGCGGCGTTGGTCAGGCACTCCTGCACCACGCGGTAGACCGCCGCCTGCCGCAGCGGCGACAGCCCGTGCACGTCCGGATCCAGATGGAGCCGTACGGGGGAACCCGCGCGCCCGCTCTCCTGCGCGAGGGCCGCCAGCCCCTCCACGCCCGGGGTCGCGGCCCGCTCCCCGCGCTGCACGATGATCTCGTTGAGCACCAGGTGGGCCCGGCGGGCGGTGTCGGCGAGCTCTTCGAAGTCCTTCGCGTACGCCGTCTCGCGCGCCCGCATCGACAGCACCTCGGAGCGGACGGTGAGCAGGGTCAGCTCGCGCCCGACGAAGTCGTGGACGTCGCGGGCGACGGAGGTCCGCTCCTGCTGGACGGCCTGCAGCACGGCGGACTCGGCGCGCCGGGTGTCCAGCTCGCGCACGAGGTCGTGGCGGTAGGCGGCGATGCCGACGGCCGAGGCAAGGACGCCGATGGGCACGACGAGGCTGAGGAAGGAGCTGAGCGTCTCGGCCCGCGGCTCGGACCAGCCGGGCACGGCGAACGCCACCAGCGCGAAGGCCACGTACCCGAGGGTGGCCAGGACTCCGGCGCGGCGCCCCCGGTAGCGGCCGACGGAGTACAGGGCGAACTGGATCAGGGTGAGCTCGTGCAGCCAGCCGATGAAGAGCAGTGCGGTGAGGTACGCCACCCAGGGAGCGCGCCGCCGCACCAGCAGGCTGAGGCAGCCCGCGGCGAGCACGACGGCGGCGAGCGGGCCGGTCAGGGAGTTGTCGGCGGCGGCCAGACCCGGCAGGTCCAGCGCCATCAGGGCGAAACACCCGCTTGCCGTGAGCATGTCCATCGCCCGCGGTGACCCGGCCCAGCTCCCGGTGAAGCGGCGGCCGGAGGCCGCGGCCCAGTGGAGCGCCGAGGCGACGGGCTTGACGTGCATGCCACCCATCATCCGTGGTCACCGGACCGGATCCGCGACGGCGCCGCCCCGCGGCCAGTGACATACGGCACTTCGGATGTGTCCGGACATGGCCGGATGGCCCTGCCGCCGCGGCACCCCGTTTCGTAGCGTGAAAGGAATGAGCCCCCGAACCAGCCCCGGCAAGATCCCCGGGCATCCCGGCCCCGACCGCCCCTCCCCGGGGCTCCCGCTGCTCCTGCTCATCGGCGGCGTGATCGGCACGCTGGCCTCCGGCATCCTCACCTACGACCGCATCCGCACCCTGGAGGACCCGCTCTTCACCCCGGGCTGCAACGTCAACGCGGTCCTGAGCTGCGGCGACGTGATGACCACCTGGCAGGGCAACCTGCTCGGCTTCCCCAACATGCTGCTCGGCATCGCCGGCTTCGCGGCGCTCGCGGGGCTGGGCGCGGCCCTGGTGGCCGGCGCGGTGTTCCCGCGGTGGCTGTGGCGCGGGCTGTGGGTGGGGATCGCGGGCGGCTTCGCCTTCACGCTGTGGCTGATCAGCCAGTGCCTGTACGTGATCGGGGCGCTGTGCCCGTGGTGCATGGTCGTCTGGGCGGTGGTCATCCCGCTGTTCTGGTACGTCACCCGCCACCTGGCCCCGGCCTGCTCCCGGCTGCGGGCGCTCCCCCACTGGCTGGTGCCGCTGGCCGCGTACGGGGTGCTCACCGCGCTGATCCTGACGGAGTTCGGCGAGCGGCTGCTGTGACGCCGGGCCCCTGACGGGGAACAGATACCGCGAAGGCCCTCACGTCGACCGACGGCGTGGGGGCCTTCGCATGCGCGCTGCCTAAGCGGCGGGCAGGGTGTCCAGCTGGACCTTGAGCCGGGCGATGTCGGCCTCGGCCTTGGTCAGACGGCCCTTGATCTTGTCCACGACGTTGTCGGGGGCCTTGGCGATGAACGCCTCGTTCCCGAGCTTCGCCTCGGCCTGCTGCTTCTCCTTCTCGGCGGCGGCCAGGTCCTTGCTCAGCCGCTTGCGCTCCGCCTCCACGTCGATGGTGCCCGACAGGTCGAGCGCGATGGTGGCTCCGCCGACCGGGAGGGTCGCGGTGGCGCTGAAGTCGTCACCCTGCGGCTGGAGGCGCAGCACCTGGCGGATGGCGGCCTCGTGGGCGGCCAGCGCGGTGGCCGACAGGTCCAGGCGGGCCGGGACCTTCTGCTTGTCGTCGAGGCCCTGCTCCTTGCGGAACCGGCGGACCTCCCTGACCAGGCTCTGGACGGCCTCGATCTCGGCCTCGGCGGCCGCGTCGCGGAAACCGCCCGGGGCGTCAGCCCCAGGAACGGACACAGCCTTCGGCCAGTCGGCGATCACCAGGGACTCGCCGCCGGTCAGCGTGGTCCACAGCGTCTCGGTGACGAAGGGGACCACCGGGTGCAGCAGCCGCAGCATGACGTCGAGGACCTCGCCGAGGACCCGGCCCGAGACCTTGGCCTGCTCGCCGCCCGCGAAGAAGGTCGTCTTCGACAGCTCGACGTACCAGTCGAAGACCTCGTCCCACGCGAAGTGGTAGAGGGCGTCGGCCAGCTTCGAGAACTGGTAGTCCTCGTAGTACGCGTCGACCTGCGCGACCGTCTTGTTCAGACGGGACAGCACCCAGCGGTCGGTGGCGGACAGCTCCTCGACCGGCGGCAGCTCGCCCTCGATCGTGGCGCCGTTCATCATCGCGAAGCGGGTGGCGTTCCAGATCTTGTTGGCGAACTTGCTGGAGGCCTGGACCCAGTCCTCGCCGATCGGGACGTCGGTGCCGGGGTTGGCGCCCTTGGCCAGGGTGAACCGGACGGCGTCGGAGCCGTACTTGTCCATCCAGTCCAGCGGGTCGACGACGTTGCCGGCGGACTTCGACATCTTCTTGCCGCGCTCGTCGCGGACCAGGCCGGTCAGCGCGATCGTCTTGAAGGGCGCCTCGCCGTCCATGGCGTACAGGCCGAACATCATCATCCGGGCGACCCAGAAGAAGATGATGTCGTGGCCGGTGAGCAGGACGTCGGTGGAGTAGAACTTCTCCAGGTCCGGGGTCTTCTCCGGCCAGCCCAGCGTCGAGAAGGGCCACAGGCCGGAGGAGAACCAGGTGTCGAGGACGTCGGTGTCCTGGACCCAGCCCTCGCCGGTGGGCGCCTCGTCGTCGGGTCCGACGCAGACGACCTCGCCGGCCGGGCCGTACCAGATCGGGATGCGGTGGCCCCACCACAGCTGGCGCGAGATGCACCAGTCGTTGAGGTTGTCGACCCAGTCGAAGTAGCGCTTCGACATCTCCTCGGGGTGGATCGAGACCCGGCCGTCGCGCACCGCGTCGCCGGCGGCCTTGGCCAGCGTCTCGACCTTGACCCACCACTGGAGGGACAGGCGGGGCTCGACGGTGGTGGAACAGCGCGAGCAGTGCCCGACGGAGTGCATGTACGGACGCTTCTCGGCGACGATCCGGCCCTGCTCGCGCAGCGCGCCGACGACCGCGGAGCGGGCTTCGAAGCGGTCCAGGCCGAGGAAGGGGCCGTGGACGGTGATGACGCCGCGCTCGTCCATGATCGTCATGTTGGCCAGGCCGTGGCGCTGCCCGATCGCGAAGTCGTTCGGGTCGTGCGCCGGGGTCACCTTGACGCAGCCGGTGCCGAACTCCGGGTCGACGTGGGTGTCCGCGACGACCGGGATGGAGCGGTCGGTGAGCGGCAGCTTGATGAGCTTGCCGACCAGGTGCTTGTAGCGCTCGTCGTCCGGGTGGACCGCGATGGCCGTGTCACCGAGCATCGTCTCGGCACGCGTGGTCGCGACGACGAGCGTGTCGTCGCCCTCGCCGTACTTGATGGAGACGAGCTCGCCCGCGTCCTCCTGGTACTCCACCTCGATGTCGGAGATGGCCGTCAGACAGCGGGGGCACCAGTTGATGATGCGCTCGGCACGGTAGATGAGCTCGTCGTCGTAGAGCTTCTTGAAGATCGTCTGGACGGCCTTGGAGAGGCCCTCGTCCATGGTGAAGCGCTCACGGGACCAGTCGACGCCGTCGCCGAGACGGCGCATCTGGCCGAGGATCTTGCCGCCGTACTCTTCCTTCCACTGCCAGACCCGCTCGACGAACTCCTCGCGGCCCAGGTCGTGGCGGGACTTGCCCTCCTCGGCGAGCTGCTGCTCGACCTTGTTCTGGGTGGCGATACCGGCGTGGTCCATGCCGGGCAGCCACAGCGACTCGAAGCCCTGCATGCGCTTGCGGCGGGTCAGGGCGTCCATCAGCGTGTGCTGGAAGGCGTGCCCCAGGTGCAGGGAGCCGGTGACGTTCGGCGGCGGGATGACGATGGTGTACGCGGGCTTCTCGCTCGCGGCATCGGCCGTGAAGTACCCACGCTCTACCCAGCGCTCATAGAGCTTCCCCTCTACCTCGGCCGGCGCGTAGGCAGTCGGCAGTTCGGAGTCGGGGCGGCTGGGTGTCTGCGTGTTCTCGGTCACGAGCCACAGTTTAGAGCGGTAACAGTCCAGTCATGAAACCGGCTTTCCCAGGACCCGGCGCCCTTCGCGGCGCCGCCTTCCGCCAGGATGTGTGGGACGCATAAAGCAACCTCATGGGGGGACGCGGGATGAGCTACAACCAGCCGGGGCCATATGGAGGCCAGCAGCCGCAGCAGCCCGGGCCTTACGGGCAGCAGCCGCAGCAGCCGCCGGGGCAGCCTGGGCAGCCGGGGCCCTACGGGCAGCAGCCCGGGCCGTACGGCCAGCAGCCCGGCGCGCAGCCCGGCTACGGGTACCCGCAGCAGGCCCCTCAGGGAGTGCCGCAGCAGGGCTACCCGCAGCAGCAGCCCCCGTACGGCGGCTACCAGCAGCCTGCCCCGTACGGCGGCACGCCCCCGAAGAAGTCCAAGGCCGGCGTGATCATCGCCGTGGTCCTGGCGGTCGCCGTGATCGGCGGCGCCGGCTGGTACTTCACGGCGGGCGGCGGCGCGGGCGCCTCGATCTCGGCCGACACCAAGGGCTACAAGCTGGTGGCTCCGGCGACGGTGGACGACTTCAAGAAGGACCCGAAGTACAAGGACCCCGATTTCAGCGACAAGGACAAGAAGGAAGCCGAAGGGGTCGGCATCAAGAACCCCACCCAGGTGGGCATGAACTACCAGGCCGGTGACCCGAAGAACCCGCTGACCACCAAGGGCCTGAACTTCTCGGGGCTCTACGGCGACGTCACCGACCCGGAGAAGTCCGTGGACGCGTACTTCGCCATGGCCAAGCTCAACGCGGCCAAGGACGGTTCCACGAAGGTGGAGTTGGTCGGAAGCCCCCAGGCGAAGACCCCGGCGGGCTTCAAGGGCGCGGTGCTGAAGTGCCAGGAGATGAAGCTCATCTCCACGAGCACCACGGAGAAGGGGCCGAAGGAGTTCACCGTGCCGATCTGCGTGTGGGGTGACTACAGCACCCTCAGCATGGTCGGCGCCACCGACGTGGCGTCGATCCTGGCCGGCAAGCCGGGCTACACCCTGGACCAGACCGCGGAGCTCGCCGCGAAGCTCTACAACACCGCCCGCGTCAAGAAGTAGCGGGGACGGACGGCACGGCCACACACGCAGAAGGGGCGCCCCAGTCGGGGGCGCCCCTTCTGCGTGTGTTCCGGCGTACTACGCCGACTTCTCGTGCGGGCCCTGGTCCTTCGGGACGATCCGCGGGACCAGCGTCGGGTTGACGTTGGAGCGGACGACATCGGCGCTGATGACCACGCGGGCCACGTCCTTGCGGGACGGGACCTCGTACATCACCGACATCAGGACCTCTTCCATGATGGCGCGCAGGCCTCGCGCGCCGGTCTGGCGGAGGATCGCCTGGTCCGCGATGGCTTCCAGCGCCTCGCGCTCGAAGTCCAGCTCCACACCGTCGAGTTCGAACAGCCGCTGGTACTGCTTCACCAGGGCGTTGCGCGGCTCGATGAGGATCTGGAGCAGGGCCTCGCGGTCCAGGTTGTGGACCGAGGTGATGACCGGGAGACGGCCGATGAACTCGGGGATCATCCCGAACTTCACCAGGTCCTCCGGCATGACCTCCTGGAACTGGTTGCTCGCCTCGATCTCGCGCTTCGAGCGGATCGTCGCCCCGAAGCCGATGCCCTTGGCGCCGGCGCGGGACTCGATGATCCGCTCCAGGCCGGAGAAGGCGCCGCCCACGATGAACAGCACGTTCGTCGTGTCGATCTGGATGAATTCCTGGTGCGGGTGCTTGCGGCCGCCCTGCGGCGGTACGGAAGCGGTCGTGCCTTCCAGGATCTTCAGGAGGGCCTGCTGCACGCCCTCACCGCTCACGTCGCGCGTGATCGACGGGTTCTCGCTCTTGCGGGCGACCTTGTCGATCTCGTCGATGTAGATGATCCCGGTCTCGGCCTTCTTGACGTCGTAGTCCGCCGCCTGGATCAGCTTGAGCAGGATGTTCTCGACGTCCTCGCCGACGTACCCGGCCTCCGTCAGCGCCGTCGCGTCGGCGATGGCGAACGGAACGTTGAGCATGCGGGCGAGCGTCTGGGCCAGCAGCGTCTTGCCCGAGCCCGTGGGGCCCAGCAGGAGGATGTTGGACTTCGCGAGCTCGATCGCGTCGTCCCGGCCCGTCCCGCCGCCGTTCTCGCCGGCCTGGACGCGCTTGTAGTGGTTGTACACAGCGACGGAGAGCGCCTTCTTCGCCGGCTCCTGGCCGACGACGTAGCTCTCCAGGAACTCGTAGATCTCACGGGGCTTGGGAAGTTCTTCCCAGCGAACCTCGGAAGTCTCCGCGAGCTCCTCTTCGATGATCTCGTTGCAGAGGTCGATGCACTCGTCGCAGATGTACACACCGGGTCCCGCGATGAGCTTCTTCACCTGCTTCTGGCTCTTTCCGCAGAACGAGCACTTGAGCAGGTCGCCGCCGTCACCGATGCGTGCCACGAGGTGCTTCCCCTTCGCCTGGGAGACGCCTGGTTCAGCGCTCCTGGTGCCTCATATCCGACGGTACCTTGCCGGGGGCCCCGTGCGGGGCCCCCTTGACGTGGTTCACATCGCCCAATCCGGCGACGTGCCCACGCCAACAGTCGGCAAGGATCAGTGCGAAGTCTTGCGGGTGGCGACGACCTGGTCGATCAGGCCGTACGCCAGCGCGTCCTGCGCCGTCAGGATCTTGTCGCGCTCGATGTCGTCGCGGATCTTCTCGATCGGCGTCGAGGAGTGCTTGGCCAGCATGTTCTCGAGCTGGTCGCGCATGCGCAGGATCTCGTTGGCCGCGATCTCCAGGTCGGAGAGCTGCTCGCGGCCGGTGCCACCCGAGGGCTGGTGGATCAGCACGCGGGCGTTCGGCAGCGCCATGCGCTTGCCGGGGGCGCCGGCGGCCAGCAGGACGGCGGCGGCGGAGGCCGCCTGGCCCATGCAGACCGTCGAGATGTCCGGCTTCACGAACTGCATCGTGTCGTAGATCGCCGTCAGCGCGGTGAAGGAGCCGCCGGGGCTGTTGATGTAGAGGTAGATGTCGCGGTCCGGGTCCATCGACTCCAGGCACAGCAGCTGCGCCATGACGTCGTTGGCGGAGGCGTCGTCGATCTGCACGCCGAGGAAGATGATGCGCTCCTCGAAGAGCTTCGCGTACGGGTCGTACTCGCGCACGCCCTGCGAGGTGCGCTCGACGAAGCGCGGCACGACGTAGCGGTTGTCCACCGGCGCGCCGGTGTAGAGGCCGCTCGCGGGAGAAAGGTTGTTCAGGTGCATCTGGGTGTTCACCATCCTGGTGGCGTTCTGCGGGCTGAGGCTTGCCTGGTGCGGGCGGGCGTACGAGCTCCCGAGCGGGATCTCGCGCGCCGGGGCCGGGATCAGGCCCCGGTGCCACCGCCACCCGGGACCAGCGACGCGGCGGAGATGATCTCGTCGATGAGGCCGTAAGCCTTGGCCTCTTCCGCCGTGTACCAGCGGTCGCGGTCGCCGTCGCGGATGATCGTCTCCACGCTCTGGCCGGAGTGGTGGGCCGTGATCTCAGCCATGCGCTGCTTCGTGCGCAGCAGGTACTGGGCCTGGATCTTGATGTCCGAGGCGGTGCCACCGATGCCGGCGGAGCCCTGGTGCATCAGGATGTCGGTGTTCGGGAGCGAGAAGCGCTTGCCCGCGGTGCCGCCGGTGAGCAGGAACTGGCCCATCGAGGCCGCCATGCCCATACCGATGGTGACGACGTCGTTCGGGATGTACTGCATGGTGTCGTAGACCGCCATGCCGGCCGTCACCGAGCCACCGGGGCTGTTGATGTACAGGTAGATGTCCTTCTCCGGCTCGGCGGCCAGGAGGAGGAGCTGGGCGGTGATCTTGTTGGCGATGTCGTCGTCGACCTGCTGGCCGAGGAAGATGATGCGCTCGCCGAGCAGCCGGTTGTAGACATGGTCGCCGAGGCCGCCACCGATGGACGGCTCACCCGCGGCGTAAGGCTTCAGATTCGTCACGTATCCACCTGCTCGTCTCCGACGGCCATGTGCCGTCTCAGCGTCTCGTTCTGGGGCTCGGACCAACCGGTGCGGACGATGCCCGCCGGCGTCGGGTACTCCCGTGCCCTCGTATTCATGGACCCTAACGCGCAGGTAGGACAACGCCATCCCGCTTCCCGAACTGTTCGCTCGGAGCGCAAGGTCCCGGACCCTTCCCGGAGGTCCCTCAACGGGCAAAGCCGAAGGGCCCGGACGCGACGGCGTACGGGCCCTTCGGGCCATGCTCGGGTACTGCTCCGCGGGGGTTGACCCGGGTGTTACTTGGCCTCGTCGGCGGCGATCTCGCCGTCGGCCTCGACCACGTTCTCGACGGTCTCGGCGGCCTGCTCGACCGCGTTCTCGTCGTCCTCGTCGTCAGAGAGGTCGACGACCTCACCGTTGGTGTCGGTCACCTTGGCGACCTCGACGACGGCCGCGAGGGCCTTGCCGCGGGCGACCTCGCCGACGAGCATCGGAACCTGGCCGCCCTCGACGACGGCCTGGGCGAACTGGTCGGGGGACATGCCGGAGGAGGCAGCACGCCGCATGAGGTGCTCGGTGAGCTCCTCCTGGTTGACGTTCAGCTTCTCCTTGTTGACGAGCTCGTCGAGGACGAACTGCGTCTTGATGCCCTTGATCGCCTGCTCGGCGGTCTCGGCGTCGAACTCCTCGACCGTCTTGCCCTGGATCTCGAGGTACTTCTCGATGGAGAGACCCATCTGGCCGAGCTGGTGGTGCTCGAGGTTGTGCTTGCGGGTCTGGACCTCGTCCGCGAGGAGCTTCTCGGGGATCGGGACCTCGATGAGCTCCAGCAGCTTCTCCAGGACGCGCTCCTGGGCCTGCGTGGCCTGGTCGTACTGCTTCATGTTCTCGAGGCGCTTGCGGCTGTCGGCCTTCAGCTCCTCGAGGGTGTCGAACTCGCTGGCCATGCCGGCGAACTCGTCGTCCAGCTCCGGCAGCTCACGGGCGGAGACCTTGGTGACCTTGACGGTGACCTCGGCGTCCTGGCCCTCGGCGGAGCCGCCCTTCAGCTGGGAGGTGAAGGTGGCCTCGCCACCGGCCTCCAGGCCCTTGACGGCCTCGTCGATGCCTTCGAGCAGCTCGCCCGAGCCGATGGTGTAGGAGACGTCCTGGGCGACACCGTCCTCCAGCACCTCGCCGGCGACCTTGGCCTCGAGGTCGATCGTGACGACGTCGCCGTCCTGGGCGGCGCGCTCGACGTCCTTGGTGGACGCGAAGCGGCCGCGCAGCTGCTCGACCGACTTCTCGACGTCCTCGTCGGAGACCTCGATGGCGTCCACGGTGACCTCGATGCCGGAGTAGTCCGGGATCTCGATCGCGGGACGGATGTCGACCTCGGCGGTGAAGGCCAGCAGCTCGCCGTCCTTCAGCTCCGTGATGTCGACGTCGGGCTGGCCCAGCGGGTTCAGGTCGGCCTCGTTGACGGCCTCGGTGTAGAACTTCGGGAGGGCGTCGTTGACGGCCTCCTCCAGCACCGCACCGCGGCCGAAGCGCTGGTCGATGACGCGGGCCGGGATCTTGCCCTTGCGGAAGCCCTTCACCGTGACCTGCTGGTTGATCTTCTTGTAGGCCGCGTCGAGGCTGTCCTTGAGCTCCTCGAAGGGCACCTCAACAGTGAGCCGAACCCGAGTCGGGTTCAGGGTCTCCACGGCGCTCTTCACGGTTCGGTCTCCTTGTGGCTGACTGCGGGGGTCTCTGCTGTCGCCGCGACTCAGCGGTTTTCAGCGGATCGGGCCCGGTACATCAGACACACGGGCACGCAGCTTGCATAGTAGCCGCAAGCGGCAATCAGCCCACAACGCGATCATCGATGCGGTCTCGATGAGGGTGCGCGCGGCCGGGCGGAAGCCGTGGGGAAGGGGAGGCGCCGAGGGGAGACACAGCCCCCTCCGGGCGCTTCCTGCTGGTCGGGGTGGCCGGATTCGAACCGACGACCTTCCGCTCCCAAAGCGGACGCGCTACCAAGCTGCGCCACACCCCGTCGGTGCGACACGTAGGGTACATGCCCGAAGACCCTCCGCCGTGCGGAGTTTCGGCGAAAGCGCCACCACTCGCGCACCCGGGCCCGAAATGCGGTGTGCGATCCGCCGCCCCGACCCGCTAGGATGCTGTCCGTGCCGAGGTCCCAGGACCTCCGTCACACGTCATGCGGGTGTAGCTCAATGGTAGAGCACTAGTCTTCCAAACTAGCTACGCGGGTTCGATTCCCGTCACCCGCTCAGAGACACAAAGGGCCAGGTCAGAGGACATCTCCTCGACCTGGCCCTTCGTCGTTCCCAGGGCTGCGCCACGGTGGTGGGCCCGGTGCTGGCGCCGAGCTTGTCGGCACACCAGCGCCGCACGAGGGGCGTCGTGACGGTCAGGGTGGACCCGCGTACGCGATCTACGCGGGAGAACCTCCTACGGCCCCTGATCACGCTCGACCCCGAACCGGGCAGGACACCGGCCAGAGCCGCTCCGCTGACCGCGTGGCTTGCTGACGGGCCCGAGGTGGTGCGGCCGGCCGGGTTTGGGGTGTAGGGGAGGCCACGCATTGACCAGGCTGCC
Source organism: Streptomyces sp. ICC1 (assembly GCF_003287935.1). Taxonomy (GTDB): domain Bacteria; phylum Actinomycetota; class Actinomycetes; order Streptomycetales; family Streptomycetaceae; genus Streptomyces; species Streptomyces tritrimontium. The sequence continues at coordinate 519,545 of NZ_CP030287.1, read as the reverse complement.
CCCAGAGCGCGTCCCGGGTCCGCAGGGAGGATCGTGGAAGGAGGCCCCTAAACGCGCCTGCGTCCGCCCTCGCGCCGGGCACCACTCGGACGGCGACGTCGGCAGCCGCACCACCAATCCGGGAGGCACACCATGCGTAAGGTCATTGACTGCAGGGACTACCCCAGCGAGGCCAAGTGCAGCCTGACCATCACGGGCGAGGAAGAAGAAGTAGTCCGGGCGGCCACCGAGCACTCCGTGTCCGTACACAGCGAGGTCGACACACCGGAGTTCCGCGCCATGCTGCGGACCATGCTGAAGGACGAGGCGCCGCAGCACGCCTGACATCCAAGGCCCGCCTCCCGGAGGCGGGGCATGCATGGTGAACTGCAAACTGCGTCCTACTCGTGCGCTGACCGGTCGCCGTGTCCTTCGCGTGCCAGGTTGGGCGGCGGCGGGCGGGGAGTAGCGGGCAACGGCAGCACGGGGGCTGGGAACGCGCAGGTCAGCGGCACCGCGGGTCAGGGTCGATGTGGGTGAGCGATCTTCCAGACTAGCTGCGCGGGTTCGGTTTCCATCACCCGCTCTGAAGTCGAAAGGGCCAGGTCAGAGGATGTTTCCTCGACTCGATCTGGCCCTTCGTCGTTCACGGGGGGCGCGGTGCTGCCGGGGCGGGCGGCGCGCTCGGGGGTTCAGAGTTTGATGCCGGCGATCGTGTCCGCTAGGGAGTTCAGGAAGCGGTTGACGTCCGGGGCGATGGAGCTGGACGCGAGGAAGAAGCCGAAGAGGACCGCGACGACCGCGGGGCCGGCCTTGAGGTGGTTACCGCGAACGAGCACCACCAGGATGATCGCCAACAGAACCACCACTGACAGAGAAATGGCCACTTCTGATCACACCTTCGGTCGTCCCCTGGTCGGCCCGGGGGACGGCCTGGCGTACCCCCACATGGACCATCCTCCCACCAACACGCCCCGGCTATCCGTCCCGTGACGAATCGGCAGTGGCCCGTTCGCGTCAGGGCGCGGCGATGCCCAGCAGCGAGCGGACATACGCGTACTTCGCGGACAGCCTGTCCCGGGTGGGCGCGTCGAGGACCGCGAGGCGGGCCGGGTCCGCGTTGTGCGCGAGGTCGGCCTCCTTGACCAGGCGGGCGCCGGGCGTGGCGAGGATGCGGGCCGTGTACCCCTCGACCGGTTCCCCGGGGCGCTTCGTGAGCGCCAGGACCATGGCCTTGACGTGCGGGGGGAGCGCGGCGGAGGCCAGCCAGTCGGGGCTGAGCGCATCGTCCTCGATCGCGTCGTGGAGCCAGGCCGCCGCCTGCTGTTCGGCGGTGCCGCCGCGGGCGCGGACGCCCTCGGCGACGGCCGCGAGGTGCTCCGCGTACGGCCGGCCGGCCTTGTCCGTCTGGCCCTCGTGCGCGGTGCGGGCCAGGGCTTCGACCTCTATGAGTGTCAGGGGCTGTTCCGTCATCCGAGCTCCTTCGCCGCCGTGCGCAAGGCCTGCGCGACCCGGCGTACATCTGCCTGGGTGGTACGCCAGTTGGAGAACGCCGCGCGCAGGGCGGGGGTTCCCGCGTACGTCGTGGGGGTGACGAAGACCTCGGACCCGGCCGCTTCGCGCAGGGCCGTCAGGCGGGCGGGGGTGGGCCGTTCGGCGAGGGTGAAGCAGACGACGTTCAGCCGGACCGGGGCGAGGACCGTGAAGGACGGTTCCGCGGCGAGCGTCTCGCCCAGCGCGCGGGCGCAGGCGATGTCCCGCTCGACGATCTCGCGGTGGCCCTCGCGGCCGTAGGCGCGCAGCGTGAACCAGGCGGCCAGGGCCCGCAGTCGGTGGGAGTTCTCGGGGGTGAGGTGGACCAGGTCGGGGTTCTCGCCGAGGGGGCCGAGGTAGGCGGCGGCGTTCTGGAAGACGCGGGCTTGCAGGTCTCGGCGGCGGGTGAACTGGACGGCGCTGTCGTAGGGGACGTTGAGCCACTTGTGCAGGTCGACGCAGACGGAGTCGGAGGCGTCGAGGCCCGCGGTGAGGTGGGCGTGTTCCGGGGAGAGCGCGGCGAAGGCGCCGAAGGCGGCGTCCGTGTGCAGCCAGAAGTCGTGGCGTTCGCGCAGGGCGGTGATGGCCCGGAGGTCGTCGAAGTCCACGGTGTTGACGGTGCCGGCGTTGGCGACGACGACGGCGGGGCGTCCGGGCGCGTCGGCGAGCGCGCGTTCCAGGGCGGCCGGGTCGACGGCCTCGCGGCCCGGGAGGGTCGGTACGGGGACCAGGGCGCGGCGGCCGAGGCCGAGGACGGAGAGGGCCTTGGCGATGGAGGAGTGCGGGGCGCCGGAGAGGACCCGGACCGGGCCGAGGGCGGCCGCGCCGTCCTCGGCCGGGGAGACGCCGAGGCGTTCGCCGAGCCATTCGCGGGCGATGGCGAGGCCGGTGGTGTTGGACATGGTGGCGCCGCTGACGAAGGTGCCGGTGTGGGCGTCGGAGAGGTGGAAGAGGTCGCGGAGCCAGGTGACGGTTTCGCGTTCGAGGTCCTGGCCGGCGCCGTCCAGGGCGGAGTTGGAGTTCTGGTCGTGGGCGGCGGTGAGCCAGTCGCCCGCCAGGGCGGCGGGGGTGGCGCCGCCGGTGACGAAGCCGAGGTAGCGGGGGCCGGCGGAGGCGGACAGGCGCGGGGCCCAGCGGGCGGCGAAGGCGGCGAGGGCCGCCTCCGTGCCGGTGCCGTGTTCGGGCAGGGCTTCGGGCTCCCGCGGCGGCCCGTCCGGGGGCGGCGGTACGACGGGACGCGCGTCCAGGGCCGCCAGGGCCGCGGCGGCCGCGTCGCGGGTGGCGTCGAGGAGGTCGGGGAGGCGGGCGAGGTCGGCGGCGAGCGTGCGGTCCATGGGCGCACGGTAGGGGCCGCCGGGCCCGGCGGCCCGGGCCAATCGCGCCCGGGTGGCCTTCGGGCCCACGCTCCGGGGCGGGAGGATGGGCGGGCAGCGTCAGGTGTGTATAAAAGACAGCCTGCCCGGTACACGGGCCGGCACCTCCTTCCGGTTGGCGGAGCACGCTAGCGGCGGAGGGAGGGGCTCGGAAGGGCCCGCGCACGGTTCGCTGGGCATATGCCGACCAATTTTCCGGGGCCGGGACCGGCTGTCGGTCCGGCCCCCTAAACTCGGAAGGCGATGAGCAGCCTCTTTGACGACAGCTTCCTGGCCGACCTCTCCCCCTCCGACGAGGTCCCGCCGCCGCCCGAGGATCACGCCGCCCCCGAGCCGGGCGCGGACGATCTCTTCGGGGGCCGGTTCGACATGGCCGACGGCAGTGGGGGGCGCGGGGACGCGTACTACCGGGACGGGGCCCCCCGGCCCGTCATCGACCCGGCCGCGCTCCTGGACGGGCTGAACACGGAGCAGCGCGCGGCCGTCGTGCACGCGGGATCACCGCTGCTCATCGTGGCCGGCGCCGGATCCGGCAAGACCCGCGTGCTGACGCACCGCATCGGGCACCTGCTGGGCGCGCGCGGGGTCCACCCCGGCCAGATCCTGGCGATCACCTTCACCAACAAGGCCGCCGGCGAGATGAAGGAGCGCGTCGAGGGCCTGGTCGGCCCGCGCGCGAACGCCATGTGGGTCTCCACCTTCCACAGCGCGTGCGTCCGCATCCTGCGCCGCGAGTCCAAGCGGCTCGGTTTCACCTCGTCGTTCTCGATCTACGACGCGGCCGACTCGAAGCGCCTGATGGCGCTCGTCTGCCGCGACCTGGACCTGGACCCGAAGAAGTTCCCGCCGAAGGCCTTCAGCGCCAAGATCTCGAACCTGAAGAACGAGCTCATCGACGAGGACGCCTTCGCCGGACAGGCCGTGGACGGCTTCGAGAAGACCCTCGCCCAGGCGTACGCGATGTACCAGGGGCGGCTGCGCGAGGCCAACGCGCTCGACTTCGACGACATCATCATGACCACGGTCCACCTGCTCCAGGCCTTCCCGGAGGTCGCCGAGCACTACCGGCGCCGCTTCCGGCACGTGTTGGTCGACGAGTACCAGGACACCAACCACGCCCAGTACACGCTCGTGCGCGAGCTGGTCGGCACGGGCTATCCGGACCTGGCGCCCGCCGAGCTGTGCGTCGTGGGCGACGCCGACCAGTCGATCTACGCCTTCCGCGGCGCGACCATCCGCAACATCCTCCAGTTCGAAGAGGACTACGCGGACGCCACCACGATCCTGCTGGAGCAGAACTACCGCTCCACGCAGACGATCCTGTCCGCCGCCAACGCGGTCATCGAGCGCAACGAGAACCGCCGCGCGAAGAACCTGTGGACCGACGCCGGCAGCGGCTCCGTGATCACCGGCTACGTCGCGGACACCGAGCACGACGAGGCGCAGTTCATCGCCGACGAGATCGACCGGCTGACGGACGCGGGCGACGCCAAGGCCGGCGACGTCGCGATCTTCTACCGGACCAACGCGCAGTCCCGCGTGTTCGAGGAGATCTTCATCCGCGTCGGACTGCCCTACAAGGTCGTCGGCGGCGTCCGGTTCTACGAGCGCAAGGAGGTCCGCGACGTCCTCGCGTACCTGCGCGTCCTGTCGAATCCCGAGGACAACGTTCCGCTGAGGCGAATTCTCAACGTGCCCAAGCGCGGCATCGGCGAGCGCGCCGAGGCGATGATCGACGCGCTGGGCATGCGCGAGAAGATCACCTTCCCGCAGGCGCTGCGCCGGGTCGACGAGGCCTTCGGCATGGCCGCCCGCTCGACCAACGCCGTCAAGCGCTTCAACGTGCTGATGGAGGAGCTCCGCACGATCGTCGATTCGGGCGCGGGCCCGGCGGTGGTGCTGGAGGCGGTCCTGGAGCGTACGGGCTACCTCGCCGAGCTCCAGGCGTCGACCGACCCGCAGGACGAGACGCGGATCGAGAACCTGCAGGAGCTGGCCGCCGTGGCGCTCGAGTTCGAGCAGGCGCGGGAGGCGGCGGCGGCCGAGGCCGCCGAGAATGGCACCCCGCCGGTGGGCCCCGGCACCCTCTCGGAGTTCCTGGAGCAGGTCGCGCTCGTCGCCGACTCCGACCAGATCCCGGACGAGGACACCGACGGCAACGGGGTCATCACCCTGATGACCCTGCACACCGCCAAGGGCCTCGAGTTCCCGGTGGTCTTCCTGACCGGCATGGAGGACGGGGTCTTCCCGCACATGCGCGCGCTGGGCCAGACCAAGGAGCTCGAGGAGGAGCGCCGCCTGGCCTACGTCGGCATCACGCGGGCGCGCGAGCGGCTGTACCTGACGCGCTCCTCGATGCGCAGCGCGTGGGGCACCCCCTCGTACAACCCGCCGTCGCGGTTCCTCGAGGAGATCCCGGCCGAGTACCTGCAGTGGAAGCGGACGGGCGCGGCGCAGAAGCCGGCGGGCCCGATGCGCAGCTCGGGGTACGGGGCATCAGGCTCGGGTGGGGCCGGGGGCGGGTCCAAGACCTCGTTCGGGACCTCGCCGGAGTCGTTCCTGTCCTCGTCCCGTGCGAAGTCGGGTCCGTCCGGGTTCGCGACGCGGCGGGCGAGCGACAAGCCGGTCATCGCGCTGGTGGTCGGGGACCGGGTCACGCACGACCAGTTCGGGCTGGGCACGGTCATGGAGGTCAGGGGAGCGGGCGCGGACGCGCAGGCCACCATCGACTTCGGGGACGAGAAGCCGAAGCGGCTGCTGCTGCGGTACGCGCCGGTGCAGAAGCTCTGACGGAGGGCGGGCGGTCGCTCAGTTCGGGTCCAGGTCGTGGCTGCGCAGCCAGGCCTGGGGGTCGACCGGAGAGCCGCCGCCCGGCCGCACCTCGAAGTGGAGGTGCGGTCCGGTGGAGTTGCCCGAGTTGCCGGAGTACGCGATCACGTCGCCGGCCTTGACCTTGCCGGACCGGATCTTGGCGCTGCTGAGGTGGCAGTACCAGGTCTCGGTGCCGTCGGGCGCGGTGAGTATCACCATGTTGCCGTAGGCGCTGTTCCACTGGCTGCGTACGGTGCCGTCGGTGGCCGCCATGACCGAAGTCCCGTAGGACACCGGGAAGTCGATGCCGGTGTGCACGGACATCCAGTTGACGCCCGCCTGGCCGAAGCCGGCGCTGAGGCCGTGCCGCGCGACGGGGACGGCGAACTTGGGGCGGGCCGCTTCCTTGGCCGCCTCCTCCTCCGCCTTCTTCTTCTTCTCCTCGTCCTGGCGCAGGCGCAGGTCGATGCGCTCCTGCGTGCGGCTCGCGCGGTCCGCGAAGTCGCCGGCGTCGGCGCTGAGGGCGGTGAGCTGCGTGTCGAGCTTGCTGTTCGCCGCGACCGGCTTGATGGACGCCGGGTCGGGGGCGGCCAGCGTGGTGGTCTCCTCGGACGGCTGGTCCGCCCCGGTGAGCCCGCCGACGGAGGCCGCGGCGACACCCGCGATGCCCATCACGCAGGCGGAGGGCACGGCCACGGTCAGCAGCGCGGAGCGCTTGGCCGGGGTGCGGCGGCGGCTGTTGGCGCCGGCGGACCTGGCGGCGGTCGCCTTGCCGCCCGCGGGCTTCGCGCCGGCCCGGCGCGAAGGACGCGGCTCGGCGGGCGCGGGGGCGGTGATGGGCATGGCCTGGGTGGGCAGGTCGTGCACCGGCGCGTCGTCGCCGGTGTGGTCGGCGTGACCGGCGTCGTCGGGGGTCACGGCCTCGAAGACCGCGGTCTCGGTGTAGGCCGGAGCCGGGTCCCCGGCCTCCGCGTACGGCTCGTACGCGGACCCGTACTCGGAGCCGTACTCGTACGTGTACTGCTGCTCCTGGGCCTGAGGCTGGGCCTGGGACTGCTGCTCGTAGCCGGTGTAGGCGTAGGTCTGCTCGGAGGAGGTGTTCCAGGCGGTGGCGTCGTAGGCGCCGGTCTCGGTGCCGTAGCCCGGGGCCGCCCACTGGCCGGTCTGCTCGGCCGAGGCGTCGTAGCCGAAGCCGGTGGGCTGGTAGTCCGTGGAGGCGCCGCCCTGCGGCGGAACCGTCGACAGATAGCCGTCGTAGCCGTCGGCGGGCTGCTGGGGGTAGCTGCTCTGCGGAGCGTTCCAGGCCGTGGCGTCGTAGGCGCCGGTGTCGTGGGACCCCGTGTCGTAGGAGCCGTACGCAGCGGCGTAGTTGTAGCCCTGACCCTGTGATTCATAGGACGCGTACGGAGAATCACCAGCGAAAGTGGTGGTGGAAAGGCCGTCGTACCCGATATCGGGGTACTGGCCCGACAAGGGGCGGTCGTTCACCAACTTCTCTTTCGCCTCGGCAGCGGGGGGCCTGGGTGGCCGAGGGTGATGAGGTCCTCGGAGGAGAGCAGTGGCGTGACTGTACCCGGCGGTTACTGGCAACGACAATCTTCGAAGGGCCTCCGGCTCGCTGGAACCGGGCATTCGGCCGCCTTTCGGTCGCCCAAAGACCCACCCTTGGCCTTGAGTTCGAAATCTGTTCGAGTGCTGGTGGGTTTTGATCCGAATTTCAGTCAGGCGACGGAAGCGGTCCCGGGGCTGGAGAGGGCGATCGGGGCGGGCCCGTCGAGCGCGCGCCGGACCGCCGCGATGACGGTGGGATGCGCGGGCAGGGCAAGGTGCCCGATGCCGGTGACCTGCACGTTCTCGGCGATCAGGTCCGGATGCTCGATGCGGGCCGTCTCGGTGGGGTCCATCAGCTCGTCGAATTCGCTCCAGAAGGCCACGTGCCGGGTCCGGCAGCCGGGCGCGGGCGCGCGCAGTGCGGCCAGCACCTCGGAATCCGGCCGCATCTGCCGGACCAGCGGGTGCGCGTCCATGAAGGGCGCGACGCGGGTGCCGGAATGCGGGGTGCCGAGCGTGACGAGCGTGCGCACGCGGGCGTCGCCGCCGAGCCGCTGGACGTAGTACCGCCCGACCAGTCCGCCCAGGCTGTGGCCCACCAGGTCCACCCGCTCCTGCCCGGTGCGCTCGCACAGCTCCTCGACGCGGCGGGCGAGGTGGCCGGCGGTGACGCGCAGATCGAGGGTGAAGGGGGAGTAGTTGTACGTCTCCACCTGCCGCAGGCCGCCCGCCCCGAGGGTGCGGCGCAGCAGCACGAAGACGGACCGGTTGTCGGTGAACCCGTGCAGCAGGAGCGCGGGCGGGCGTTCGCGGGCGGCGGAGGTACCGGCGGGCGGCCGTTCCTGCAACACTCCGGTGGGATACATCAGGAGGTGCCCGCCGAGCACGAGCGCTTCCAGCACACCGGCCCGCAGCGCGGCCCCGGACATGGTCAGCCCCATGGACGCCCCCCTCAGCATCTCGGGACCGTGGCGGCCGGCCACGCCGTGCCGTGCGGCTGTCGGCACGGAGTGGCGGCGCGTCATCCCACGTGTGATTTCCCCCTCCAGGTTGACCACGAAACGGGGGCGTGCGCGATGCTGTACTTAACGTTCGTTCACTCGGGAGGCAGTGCGATGGGTGTGACCGGTCCGATCCGTGTGGTGGTGGCCAAGCCTGGTCTCGACGGCCACGACCGGGGTGCCAAGGTGATCGCGCGGGCCCTGCGGGACGCGGGCATGGAGGTCATCTACACGGGCCTCCACCAGACCCCCGAACAGATCGTCGACACCGCGATCCAGGAGGACGCCGACGCGATCGGCCTGTCGATCCTCTCGGGCGCGCACAACACACTGTTCGCGCGCGTGCTGGAGCTCCTCGCGGAGCGCGACGCGGCGGACATCAAGGTGTTCGGCGGCGGCATCATCCCGGAGGCGGACATCGCTCCGCTCAAGGCCAAGGGCGTCGCGGAGATCTTCACCCCGGGCGCGACCACGACGGCGATCGTCGACTGGGTCCGCGCCCACGTCCGCCAGCCGGCTTAACCGGTCGCGACCGCCGGTGGGGCCGGATCATCCGGCCCCACCGGCGATCGCGGCGCGGGGTCCGGGTCAGGGACCGGGCGGTGCCAGTTCCGCGTGCATCGCCGCGCGCAGGCGCAGGGTGGCCACCATGCGCTGGAACGCCTCCGCCCAGTACGCCGCCGCGCCCCCCTCCTCCACCGGCTCCGCCGCCGCCGACTCCAGCCGGCCCGCCTCCGCCGGGTCCAGGCAGCGCTCCGCCAGGCCCATCACCCCGCTGAAGCTCCACGGGTAACCGCCGGCCTCCCGCGCGGAGTCGAGGGCCTCGACCACGGCCCGCCCCAGCGCCCCCGCCCACGGCACCACGCACACCCCGAGCAGCTGGAACGCCTCCGACAGGCCGTGGGCCCGTATGAACTCCGCGACCCAGGCCGCCCGCTCCTCCTCGCCCAGGATCGACAGGAGCTTCGCCCGCTCCGCCAGCGACGCCGTCGCCGGGCCGGCCGCGGGCGGCTCCGACGCCGAGCCGAGCAGGGCCTTCGACCAGGCGGGGTCGCGCTGGCGCACGGCTGCGCGGCACCACGCCGCGTGCAGTTCCTCCACCCAGTCCTCGCCCATCGGCAGCGCCACGATCCCCGCCGGATCGAGCCCCCCGAACCGCTCGCGCCAGCACAGGAGCGGCGCGGACTCCACCAACTGCGCCAGCCACCAGGCCCGTTCCCCCCGGCCGGCGGGCGGCCGCTCGACCACGCCGTCGCGCAGCATCCCCGCGTCGCACTCGGCCGGCGGCTTCACCCCCTCCGGGCCCACACAGGCCAGGGCCCGCTCCGCCATCCGCCCGGCCAGCGCCGATGCCGGCAGCGAGGACAGCAGCTCGGCGGCGGTCGCCCGGACACCCCGGCTGCGGTCGTCCAGCGCCGCCTCCAGGAACGGCTCGTCGCCGGCGGACAGTCCCGCCCGCAGCGAATCGAGGAACATCAGCCGGTCCTCGGCCCGCTCGGTGGCCCAGGTCGTCGCCAGCAGCCGTGGCGCGGCAGCCGCCTCGTGGGCCCGGACGACCCCGAGCAGGGCCACCCGCTCCGCGAACAGCCCCTCCTGCCAGAGCCGGTCCACCCCTGCCGCATCCGTGGCGTCGGGCAGCTCGCCGGCGGCACCGGAGCCGCCCCGCAGCGCGAACCGCCAGTCCGGATTGAGCCGGGCCAGCCACAGTCCGCGCGTCCCGGCCAGGGACAGCGCCTGCGGCCGGAGGTCGCTACGGGCCCGCGCGGCGTCCAGCAGCGCGGGGACCAGCGCGGCCGGAGCCCGGTAGCCGTGATGCCCGGCGGCGGCCAGCCACTGGGGCAGCAGCTCCGTCAGATCCGGGGCCGCTCCGCGCCGCCCGGAGCCGCCGGCGCTCGTCCGCCCGGCCAGCAGTTGCGCGAGCCGCTGCCGGGCCGCCTCCGGCGGAGCCGGGCGCGGGTCCCGCGGCGCGGGCTCGGGCCGCGGGCCCGCCTCGGCCGGCCGCAGTCCCGCCCGGCGCCGCACCGTCTGCACGGCGGCGGCCCCGAGCAGCGCCTCGGGGCTGCCCTGGCGCCGGTCGGTGCCCAGCAGCGCCGCCGCGACCAGCTCCTCCCAGTCCCCGAGGGCCTCGTCGGCCGAGGTCCGATCCGCCGAGGTCCGATCCGTCTTCGTCGCCGTGTTCATCGCGTCCCCTCCCTCTCCCTCGTCGTGCTCTTCCGCTCTTCTGCTCTTCGTGCTTCTGCTCTTCGTGTCCGTGCTCCGGTCCCGCCCCCTCCGCGGGACCGGAGCAGCTCGCGTTTCCCCCGAGGCCGCTGGTCGTGCGGCCGCGGTCGTGCAGCTCTCAACTGGCGTGGTTGTCGTCCACAAAAGCCCCCCGGCCTCGTAGTTCGAGCACGCCGGCGCCCCCGCGCCGTCGCTTCTTCCCCCCGCACCCGCTCAGGCCAGCGCCACCGGCTCCGGAGAGTCCGGCTGCCAGGCCGTCAGCGGGGTGAATCCGCGGTGTCCGCACTCGCCGAACACCGTCACCGGCCCGCCCCCGGACAGCGCGGCCAGCTGCCAAAGCCCCGCCAGGGGCCGGCTCCCGGCCCCGGTCAGGGGCACGGGCAGGGCGGACGTCCCCTCCGCGTCCGCCAGTTGCCAGGCTGTTTCCCCCGCTCTTCCTCCCCCTTGTCCCCCCGGTATCGGAACCACCGCTTCGAGCACCACCGGCCAGGAATCCAGCCAGGGGTCCTCGCGCAGCGCCGCGCCGTACGCCTCGAGCGCCGCGCCCGTGCCCATGCCCTGCGGCACGGCCCCGCACGGCTCGGCCGCGGCGAACCGCTCTCCGAGGTCCGCCCGAAGCCCCGCCGAGCCGGGCCGGAAGCGGACTTCCGCATCCAGCACCAGCCCGACGGGCAGCGCCAGCCCGGGCGGTCGCCCGGGCGGGCCGAAGTCCATGACCAGGGCCGACCGCCCGCTCGCCAGCCCGCGCAGCCATATCCGGCGGGTGGTGAGCCGGCCGTCGGGAGACGCCGTGTCGTACTGGGACAGCACGAGCCAGCGGTCCCGTACGGCCTCGCCCTCCGCCCCGTTCTGCAGCCCCACCCTGCTGCGGACCGTCGCGGCCAGCGGCTCCGGCAGTCCGGACACCCCCAGCCAGGCCCGGTCCAGCAGGTGCAGCAGCGCGGCCTCCTCCAGCATCCGTGCGGGCCAGCCGGACCCGCAACTGGGTATCGTCCCCAACTCCCGCACCCGCCCGGCCAGTCCGGGCGCCTGCGCGTCGACCATCCGGGCGGCCGTCTCCTCCCAGGCGGCGTATCCCGCCTGCTCCTGGCCGGCCAGCCCGCCGCGCACCAGATCCGCGAGCCGCTGCTCCAGCTCGGTGACGCCCGCGCCGATCCGGGCCGCCCGCCGCTCCGCACGCCGGCGGGCGGCCTCCGCGTCCGCGGGCCCCTCGGCGGACCGCCCGGCCGCGGGCCGGGCGGCCTTCGCCGCCCGCTCCGTGAGCCATTCGGCCGCCCAGTCCGGAGCCCCGGCCGGATCGCCGAAACCCTCCGCCGCCCAGAGCAGCAGCAGCCCCAGCGCGTGCTTGCACGGGAACTTCCGGCTCGGGCAGGAGCACTTGTAGGCGGGACCGGCCAGATCGACGACGGTCCGGTACGGCTTGCTGCCGCTGCCCTTGCACAACCCCCACACCGCACCGGAAGCGGAACCTCCGGTCTGAGACCACGGCCCCCCTCCGCCGAGTCTGGCCCCCGCCTTGCGCGACGCGTCGTCAGGAGCCAGACCCAGTACCTGTTCCGCTGTCCAGCGAACCCCCTGCTCAGTCATGTGTTCCACCGTAAGGACCCCCACTGACAATCGCTCTGACCTGCAACAACCCATCTCCCGAGGCCCGTTGTCAGTGGTCGGGTGCATCGTGTTCACAGCAGCCGGAAGCGGCTGCGGAGCATTGGAGGGGGACCATGGACACGACCGGGAACGAGACCACCGCAGAGGCACTGCGACCGCACGCCGAAGACGCCTTCGCACACGAACTGAAAGCCCTGGCCGCGGCCGACGACCGGACCCGCCCGGCCCGCTGGAAGCTCTCCCCGTGGGCCGTGGCGACGTACCTGCAGGGGGGCACGCTCGCCGACGGAACCGTCATCACGCCCAAGTACGTGGGACCGCGCCGCATCGTCGAAGTCGCCGTCACCACCCTCGCCACCGACCGCGCGCTGCTGCTCCTCGGAGTCCCCGGCACCGCCAAGACCTGGGTGTCCGAGCATCTCGCGGCCGCGGTCAGCGGCGACTCCACCCTCCTCGTCCAGGGCACCGCCGGAACCCCCGAGGAAGCCATCCGCTACGGCTGGAACTACGCCCGGCTCCTCGCCCACGGCCCCAGCCGCGAAGCCCTCGTACCGAGCCCCGTCATGCGGGCCATGGCCGAGGGCATGACCGCCCGCGTCGAGGAGCTCACCCGCATCCCCGCCGACGTCCAGGACACCCTCATCACCGTCCTGTCCGAGAAGACGCTCCCGATACCGGAGCTCGGCCAGGAGGTGCAGGCCGTGCGCGGCTTCAACCTCATCGCCACCGCCAACGACCGCGACCGCGGCGTCAACGAGCTCTCCAGCGCCCTGCGCCGCCGCTTCAACACCGTCGTCCTGCCGCTGCCCGCCACCGCCGACGCCGAAGTCGACATCGTCGCCCGCCGCGTCGACCAGATGGGCCGCGCCCTCGACCTGCCCGCCGCGCCCGAGGGCCTGGAGGAGATCCGCCGGGTCGTCACCGTCTTCCGGGAGCTGCGCGGCGGTGTCACCGACGACGGCCGCACGAAGGTCAAGTCGCCCAGCGGCACCCTGTCCACCGCCGAGGCCATCTCGGTCGTCACGGGGGGCCTCGCCCTGGCCGCCCACTTCGGGGACGGCGTGCTGCGCTCCTCCGACGTGGCCGCCGGGATCCTCGGGGCCGTCCTGCGCGATCCGGTCGCCGACAAGGTCGTCTGGCAGGAGTACCTGGAAGCGGTGGTCCGCGAGCGCGACGGCTGGAAGGACTTCTACCGCGCCTGCCGGGAGGTGACCGCGTGAGCACGCCGACCGTGAAGGGCCCCCGGGAGGCCGAGGACCCGCCGCGGTCCGCGGTGCGGGGGCCGCTGCTCCTGGGCGTACGGCACCACGGCCCGGGGTCGGCCCGCGCGGTGCGCGCCGCCCTCGAGGCGGGCCGGCCGGCGGCGGTGCTCATCGAGGGGCCGCCCGAGGGGGACGCCCTGCTGCCGCTGGCCGCCGCCCCCGGGATGCGGCCGCCCGTCGCCCTGCTCGCGCACGCCGCGGACGATCCCGGCCGGGCCGCCTTCTGGCCGTTGGCCGGCTTCTCCCCGGAGTGGGCGGCCATCCGGTGGGCGCAGGAGCGGGACGTGCCGGTCCGGTTCATCGACCTCCCCGCCGCGCACTCGCTGGCCGCGCCGGCGGACGGGGAGGGGGACGGCGGCGCGTCCGACCCCGTCCGGCTGGACCCCCTCGCGGTGCTCGCCGAGACCGCCGGGTACGACGACCCCGAGCGCTGGTGGGAAGACGTCGTGGAGCACCGGGGCACGGCCGGTCCCGACGCCGACCCGCTGGGCGTGTTCGAGGCCCTCGGGGAGGCCATGGGCGCCCTGCGAGAGGAGTACGGGGACGGCGGCCACCACCGGGACCTGGTTCGCGAGGCGTACATGCGGCAGCGGATGCGGGCCGCGCGCCGCGAGTTCGGCGAGGCGTACGCCGTCGTCTGCGGGGCCTGGCACGTCCCGGCCCTGCGGGCGAAGACCACCGCCGCCGCGGACAAGGCGCTGCTGACCGGACTGCCCAAGGTCAAGGTGGAGACCACCTGGGTCCCCTGGACCCACCGGCGCCTGGCCCGGGCCGGCGGGTACGGCGCGGGCATCACCTCACCCGGCTGGTACGCGCACCTCTTCACCGCCCCGGACCGGCCCGTGGAGCGGTGGCTGACCAAGGTCGCGGGCCTGCTGCGCGAGGAGGACCGGCAGGTCTCCCCGGCGCACGTCATCGAAGCGGTCCGGCTCGCCGACACCCTGGCCGCGATGCGGGGCCGGCCCGTGGCGGGCCTGACGGAAACCCTCGAAGCGGTCCGGGCGGTGATGTGCGACGGCTCCGACATACCGCTCGCCCTCATCGAGGACCGGCTCGTCGTCGGCGACGTGCTCGGCGAAGTCCCGGACGCGGCGCCCGTCGTACCGCTCCAGCGCGACCTGAACCGCCTGCAGCGCTCGCTGCGCCTCAAGGCCGAAGCGCAGGACCGCGAGCTCGAGCTCGACCTGCGCAAGGACACCGACACGGCCAAGTCCCTGCTGCTGCACCGGCTGCGGCTGCTCGGCATCGGCTGGGGCGTCCCGGTGGCCTCGCGGGGGAGCACGGGCACCTTCCGGGAGACCTGGCGCCTGCGCTGGGAGCCGGAGCTCGCGGTGCGGGTGGCCGAGGCCGGCATCTGGGGGACCACCGTCCTCGGGGCGGCCACCGCCAAGGCCGAGGCCGACGCGGCGGCCGCCGGGGAGCTGGGCGAGATCACCGCCCTGGCCGAGCACTGCCTGCTGGCCGGGCTCTCCGAGGCCCTGCCGGCCGTCCTGCGGGCCCTCGCCGACCGGGCCGCCCTGGACACGGACGTGGCGGGCCTGGCGAAGGCCCTGCCCGCGCTGGCCCGTTCGCTGCGGTACGGGGACGTGCGCGGCACCGACGCGGCGGCGCTGGGGACGGTCGCGGCCGGGCTCGCGGAGCGAATATGCGTGGCGCTGCCGCCCGCCTGCGCGGCCGGGCTGGACGCCGACGCGGCGGCGGAGCTGCGGGGGCAGGTGGACGGGGTGCACGGTGCCATCGGGCTCCTGTGCTCGGAGGAGGAGCCGGGCGGCCTGCGGGAGCGCTGGTCGGCGGTCCTGCGGACGCTGGCCGGACGGGACACCGTCCCCGGGCTGATCCGCGGCCGGGCGGCGCGGCTGCTGCTCGACGACGGGCGGCTGCCGCCCGAGGAGACGGCCCGGCTGATGGGGCTGTCGCTGTCCCCGGCGTCCGCCCCGGCCGACGCGGCGGGCTGGATCGAGGGCTTCGCGGGCGGCGGCTCGGGCGGCGGCACGCTGCTGGTGCACGACGACCGGCTGCTGGGGCTGATCGACACCTGGCTGGTGTCGGTGCCGGAGCGGGCGTTCGTCGACGTACTGCCGCTGCTGCGGCGCACGTTCGGGGCGTACGAGGCGGGCGTGAAGCGGACCCTGGGCGAGCTGGTCCGGCGCGGCCCGGCGGCGGGCCCCGCCGGGGCGGGCGGCGGTTCGGCTCCGGCGGGCTTCGCTCCCGATCTGGACCCGGTCCGCGCGGACGCGGTGGTGGACCTGGTCCGGCTCCTCCTGGCGGCGGCTCCGGCCTGACCGGGGCAGGGCGGGCCGGCGTGGTGGTCGTGACGGGAGAACGAAAGAACGAGAGAACGAGAGAAGGGGACGGGCAGATGGCTGGGACGGGGAGCGCGGCAGTGGTAGGCGAGGAGCGGTTGCGGCGGTGGCGGATGGTGCTCGGCGGGGGCGAGGCGGACGGGACCGGGTACACGCTGACCGGTGCGGACGCCGGGATGGACGCCGCGCTCGGGGCGCTGTACGGGGGCAACGGCGGCGCCGGACGCAAGCGGAAGGGGGAGCGGTCGGCCGGGCTCGGCGGCTCCGCGCCGAACGTGGCGCGCTGGCTCGGGGACATCCGGACGTACTTCCCCACCTCCGTGGTGCAGGTCATGCAGCGGGACGCGATCCAGCGCCTGGGGCTGTCCGCGCTGCTGCTGGAACCGGAGATGCTGGAGGCCGTCGAGCCGGACGTGCACCTCGTCGGCACCCTGCTCTCGCTCAACAAGGCGATGCCCGAGACGACCCGGGAGACGGCCCGCGCGGTGGTCCGCAAGGTGGTCGAGCAGTTGGAGAAGCGACTCGCGGCCAAGACGCGGGCCACCCTCACCGGCGCGCTCGACCGGTCCGCGCGGATCAGCCGGCCCCGGCACGCGGACATCGACTGGGACCGCACCATCCGGGCCAACCTGAAGAACTACCTCCCCGAGTACCGCACCGTCGTCCCCGAGCGGCTGATCGGCTACGGCCGCGCCGCCCGGTCGGTGAAGAAGGAGGTCGTGCTGTGCATCGACCAGTCGGGCTCGATGGCCGCCTCCGTCGTCTACGCCTCCGTCTTCGGGGCGGTGCTCGCCTCGATGCGGTCGATCGCCACCCGGCTGGTCGTCTTCGACACCGCCGTCGTGGACCTGACCGACCAGCTCGACGACCCCGTCGACGTGCTCTTCGGCACCCAGCTCGGCGGCGGCACGGACATCAACCGCGCGCTCGCCTACTGCCAGTCGAAGATCACCCGTCCCGCGGACACCGTCGTGGTCCTCATCAGCGATCTCTATGAGGGCGGCATACGCGACGAGATGCTGAAGCGGGTCGCGGCGATGAAGGCCGCGGGGGTGGAGTTCGTGACCCTCCTCGCCCTGTCCGACGAGGGAGCCCCCGCTTACGACCGCGAACACGCCGCCGCCCTCGCCGCGCTCGGCGCCCCCGCCTTCGCGTGCACCCCCGACCTGTTCCCGGAGGTCATGGCCGCGGCGCTGGAGAAGCGCCCGCTGCCCGTCCCGTGACCGGACCGGCCGCCCCGGCAGCCCGCTCCCGGGCGGCCGCGCGGGGACCCGTACGAGCGCCTGCCCATCGGCAGATCGCACGAAGATGCAGTTCAACCGTGAGGCGATCTGTGACAGGTATCACCGCTCAGGTGTGATCTGCGATTTAGGGACCTACGTCCCACGGGGATAACCTGCGGGACGGACATGCCGCGTCCACGGTCACCGTGTGCGCCTTCCTTGTGACAGCGCCGTCACGTTGCCCTCCGCGGCACGCCCACGCAGATAGCAGACAACCGCGAATCACTGCGAATCTTTAAAAAAGACAAGGGACGGACGCGCGTGGACCTGTTCGAGTACCAGGCGAGGGACCTCTTCGCCAAGCACGGTGTACCGGTGCTGGCCGGTGAAGTCATCGACACGCCTGAGGCAGCCCGCGAGGCCACCGAGCGCATGGGTGGCAAGTCGGTCGTCAAGGCGCAGGTGAAGGTCGGAGGCCGCGGCAAGGCCGGTGGCGTCAAGCTCGCCGCCACCCCGGACGAGGCCGTCGCCCGTGCGACGGACATCCTCGGGATGGACATCAAGGGCCACACGGTCCACAAGGTGATGATCGCCGAGACCGCTCCGGAGATCCTGGAGGAGTACTACGTCTCGTACCTCCTCGACCGCACCAACCGCACCTTCCTGGCCATGGCCTCGGTCGCGGGCGGCATGGACATCGAGCAGGTCGCGGAGGAGACCCCGGAGAAGCTCGCCAAGGTCCCGGTGAACGCCAACGAGGGCGTGACCATCGAGAAGGCCCGCGAGATCGTCGCGCTGGCGCAGTTCCCGGCCGAGGTCGCCGAGAAGGTCGCCGAGGTCCTCGTGACCCTGTGGGCGACCTTCATCGCCGAGGACGCGCTCCTCGTCGAGGTCAACCCGCTCGCGAAGGTCGCCAACGGCGACGTCATCGCGCTCGACGGCAAGGTCTCGCTCGACGAGAACGCCGAGTTCCGCCAGCCGGGCCACGAGGCGTTCGTGGACCACGCGGCCGCGAACCCGCTCGAGGCCGCCGCCAAGGCGAAGAACCTCAACTACGTGAAGCTCGACGGCGAGGTCGGCATCATCGGCAACGGCGCGGGTCTCGTCATGAGCACCCTCGACGTCGTCGCGTACGCCGGCGAGAACCACGGCGGCGTCAAGCCCGCCAACTTCCTGGACATCGGCGGTGGCGCCTCCGCCGCCGTCATGGCCAACGGTCTCGAGATCATCCTCGGCGACCCGGACGTCAAGTCCGTCTTCGTCAACGTCTTCGGCGGCATCACCGCGTGCGACGAGGTCGCCAACGGCATCGTCCAGGCGCTGCAGCTGCTCGAGGACAAGGGCGAGGCGGTCACCAAGCCGCTCGTCGTCCGCCTCGACGGCAACAACGCCGAGCTGGGTCGCAAGATCCTCTCGGACGCCAACCACCCGCTGGTCCAGCGCGTGGACACCATGGACGGCGCGGCCGACAAGGCCGCCGAGCTCGCGGCTGCGAAGTAAGGGCAGAGGTCACAGACTCACATGGCTATCTTCCTCAACAAGGACAGCAAGGTCATCGTCCAGGGCATGACCGGTGCCACGGGCATGAAGCACACCAAGCTGATGCTGGCTGACGGCACCAACATCGTCGGCGGCGTGAACCCGCGCAAGGCCGGCACCAGCGTCGACTTCGACGGCACCGAGGTCCCGGTCTTCGGCTCCGTCGCCGAGGCGATCGAGAAGACGGGCGCCAACGTCTCCGTCCTCTTCGTCCCGCCGGCGTTCGCCAAGTCCGCGGTCGTCGAGGCCATCGACGCCGAGATCCCGCTGGCCGTCGTCATCACCGAGGGCATCGCGGTGCACGACTCCGCCGCCTTCTGGTCGTACGCGACCTCCAAGGGCAACAAGACGCGGATCATCGGCCCGAACTGCCCGGGTCTGATCACCCCCGGCCAGTCCAACGCCGGCATCATCCCGGGCGACATCACCAAGCCCGGCCGCATCGGTCTCGTGTCCAAGTCGGGCACGCTGACCTACCAGATGATGTACGAGCTCCGTGACATCGGCTTCTCCTCCGCCGTCGGCATCGGTGGCGACCCGGTCATCGGCACCACGCACATCGACGCCCTCGAGGCGTTCGAGGCGGACCCCGACACCGACCTGATCGTCATGATCGGCGAGATCGGCGGCGACGCCGAGGAGCGTGCGGCGGACTACATCGCCAAGCACGTCACCAAGCCGGTCGTCGGCTACGTCGCGGGCTTCACCGCCCCCGAGGGCAAGACCATGGGCCACGCAGGCGCCATCGTCTCCGGTTCTTCCGGCACCGCACAGGCCAAGAAGGAAGCCCTCGAGGCCGCGGGCGTGAAGGTCGGCAAGACGCCGACCGAGACGGCGAAGCTGGCGCGCGAGATCCTCAGCGCCGCGCAGTAGTCGCCTCGTGCGCCACGGCGTACGGCGTACGGCGTACGCGAGAACGGGCGTGGCCCGCACCCTGCGAAGGGGTGCGGGCCACGCCCGTTCTCAGTGCCCGCTCACTCCGGCTTGGGCGAGACCCGGGCGGGTCCGGCCGCGGGGTCGGAGGCGAGCTTGTCGTGCAGCTGCCGGCCCTCGTCGCTGAGCTGCTGCGGTCCGCTGTGCGGGGGTACGCCCGACACGTTCGCGCCGGGCGCGCGCGGGGGCTCGTACTCGGTCGGCGCGGTCACCGCCGTATAGGCCGTGGCGGCGGCGATGACCGCCGTCACCCCCATGACCGCCCGGGTCCACAGCCGGTTGCGGTTCTCCCCGGCCGCCCGTACGACGGCTGCCGCGCGCGGCTCCAGCCGTCCGGGCGGTTGCAGGCCGCCCAGCCGCTCGCGCAGCAGCGCGGACTGCTTCTCGGGCGCGACGTCGGCCAGCTCGGGGATCCGGTCGGCGAGGTCGGCGTGCGCGTTGACCAGCCGGCCGCCGGCGGTGGGCGTCGAGGCCTCGGTCTCGGCGGCGGTGTCGGGGAGGTCCAGGCCGACGCCATCGTAGAGGAGCACCGTGCGGCGGTGGGCCGGAGGCAGCGTGAGCATCGCGTCCAGGAGGACGCGATCGGCGGGGTCGGCCGGGGGCTTGTCGGCGTGCCGGTGGGCGCGTCTGAACCGGTGCCAGGGGGAGAGCGCGTACTCGTACGCCGCCGCGCGCACCCAGCCGACCGGATCCGGGTCGGTGGCGACCTCGGGCCAGCGCTCCCAGGCCTGCTGGAAGGCGTGCTCGACGGCCTCCTCGGCGAGGGCGCGGCGGCCCGTGAGGAGGTAGGCCTGGCGGGCCAGCGCGGGGGCGGTGCGGGCGTAGAGGGCGTCGAAGGCCTCGACCGCGCCGTCCTGCGGGGCGGTACGGGCGTCCGCGCCCGGCGCGGTGCCGTCCGGCCCGGCCCCGGCCTCCGGCCCCTCGCCGGCGGCGGTGGTGACGGCGGCGATGCCGGTGCTTCCGGCGGGCCCCGCACCGGGATCGGTCTCCGCGGCGGGGCCCTCGGCCGTGCCCGTGCCGGGGTCCGGCCCCGCGCCCGTGCCGGTGTCCGGGCCCGTCCCGGTGTCCGGGCCCGTGCCCGTGCCGGTGTCCGGGCCCGTCCCGGTGTCCGGGCCCGCGCCGGTGTCCGGGCCCGGGGCCGCGTCCGCGCCCGTGCCCGCCGCGCCGGTGTCCGGACCCGCGTCCGTGCCCGGGGGCATCGAACCGCCGGGGCGGAGGGCGGTGAGGCCGCCACCGCTGCCCGCGGCGGCCATGACCGTGGCCTTGGCCTCGTGGCGGAGGACCCCGACGGGGGGCTTCGCGGCGCGCTTGGCGGCGGGCTTGGGCCGGGTCTGCGCCCCGACGGGCCGCGCGAGACCGCGCAGGCGCAGCCCGAACCGGCCCTCGTTCGCGCCGGCCGCCTCGACCTCATCGGCGTCGGGTTCGGCATCCGTGTCCGCGTCGGCCGGCTCCAGGGCGGTGTCCGTGCCGGACGGGGCGCTCCGCTCTGACGTCACGTCTGGGACCCGGCCGGGCGCGCCGGTTGCGGCCCCGGCCCCGCCGACCGACGCGCCTTCGGCCGATCCGGCCGATCCGTCAGATCCGGCCGATCCGGCCGCCCCGTCCCGTCCGGGCCGGGTGCCGGTGGCTGACACCGCGTCTGCCACCGCCCCGTCCGGGCCGGTTGCCGCTTCGGCTTCCCCGTCCGCCGGGTCCGCGCCCCCTTCCGGGCCGGCGGCAGCCGAGAGGCGGGCCAGCAGCTTCGCGTAGGCCTCGCGCTTGCGGCCCCGGGGGTCGGTGCGGCCCGTCTCCCAGGAGCGCACCGTGGTCGGTGTGACGCCCACCGCCGCCGCGACCTCGTCGTGGGTCAGCTCGGCCGCTTCGCGCAGGCGCCGGCGTTCCTTCGGGGTGGGGAGGCCCAGCTCCGTGACGCTTTGTGTCATGCCACACTCCCCGCGACCCGGACGCCCTGAGCGAAAAAGTACATAAACGTATATTGAGCGACACCACGGTCATTCGCCTGTTACCCGCCCATAGCGCGTGTCGTTGGCACCATGGCGGGGTGACCCAAGTGACCGAACGCGGGACCCCGTTGCCAACGGCCCCAAGGGCCCCCGCCCGGCGCCGCTCGCCGGCGGCCGCCGCCTGCGTCGCGGGAGGAGCCGTCGCGGCAGGACTGGGGCTCGGCTTCCTCGCCGTGCTCGTCATCGTGCTGTGGATCAGCTCCCCCTACCCGGACAGCGGCCCCGGCGGCGCCCTGCACCTCGCCGCGGGCCTCTGGCTGCTCGCCCACGGCACCGAGCTGGTCCGCTACGAGACCCTCTCCGGGGTGCCCGCACCCGTCGGCGTGATCCCGCTGCTGCTCATCGCCCTGCCCGCGCTGCTCATCCGGCGCGCCGCCCGGCTCGGCAGCACCATCGAGGAGGATCCGCGCGCCGCGGAGCCGCTGCCGGCCGGCGTCGTGTTCTCCGCCGTGCTCTGCGGCTACCTCGGCGTCGGCGCGCTGGCCACCGTGTACGCGGCCTCCGGGCCGATGCCCGCCGACCCGCTCAGCGCGGCCTGGCACCTGCCGCTGGTCGCCGCCCTCGCCGCCGCGGGCGGGGTCTGGGAGGCCCGGGGCCGCCCGCTGGGGCAGTTGCCCGGCCGGCTCACCCGCCCCCGCTACGCGCTCGCGCTGCGCGCCGGCGCCGCCGGGGTGCTGGTCCTCCTCGGCGGCGGGGCCCTGGTCGTCAGCGCCTCCCTGGCCTGGCACGGGGCGGAGGTGCAGGGCTCCTTCGTGGCGCTGACCGGCGGCTGGTCGGGCCGCTTCGCGGTGCTGCTGCTCGCCCTCACGCTGGTTCCGAACGCGGTCGTCTGGGGCGCCGCCTACACCCTCGGTCCCGGCTTCGCGCTGGGCACCGGGGCCACCGCGACCCCGCTCGGCTTCGGCGGCTCGCCCGCGCTGCCGCGTTTCCCGCTGCTCGCGGCCCTGCCCCCGGACGGCCCCGGCACGCCGCTGACCTGGGCCGTCGCCGTGGTTCCGGTGGCGGCCGGGCTGACGGTGGGCTGGTTCACGGTGCGCCGGGCGCGCGAGGTCTCGTACGGGGAGACCGCGCTCACGGCGGCCCTGGGGTCGGTGGTGTGCGCCCTGGCCGCGGCCGGGCTCGCCGCGGCCTCGGCGGGGCCGCTGGGCTCCCGGGAACTGGCCGCCTTCGGCCCCGTGTGGTGGCAGGCGGGCGGAGCCGCCCTGGCCTGGACGCTCGCGCTCGCGGTCCCGCTGGCGGTGGCCCTGCACGGGTGGCGCAACCGCCCCGCGCGGGCCCTGGCCCGGGCGGCCGGCGCCGGGGGCGAGGACCGCTGGCACGACAGCGGCGTACGGGAGGTCCGCTGGGCGGCCCTGCGCCGGGCGGCCGGGACCCTGATCCCGGACTTCTCCTCCACGCCGGCCCAGCCCCCGGAGCAGGCCCCGCCCGCGGTTCCGAAGGGTTCCCCCTGGCCTCTGACGGCCCCGCCGGGTCCGATGCCGGGGCCCGTGCCGGGTCCGCCGGCGGGTCCGGTCCCGGAGCCGGCGGCGCCCGCGTCCGCGCCGCCGAAGCGGCCCGTGCTGGTGATGCCCGGCCTCAAGCTGGACCTGACCCCGATCCCGCTCCCCGCGCTGCCCGCCGAGCCGCCCTCACCGCCGCCGCCGGCCGGGGCGCCCGTAGCGGCACCCTCGGCCCCGCTGGTCCCGCCCGTGGCCGGCGCCCGCGTACTGGCCCGCCGCAAACCCGCGCCGGAGCCCGCCCCTGTCGAGGAAGACCCGCAGCCGGTCTAGGCCGTCTCTTTCGGATCTTGCCGGGCGACAAGACCGAAAGAGCCGGTCTAGCGCTGGACCTGGAGCATCTTGCCGATGAAGTTGTCCGGCAGCATGTCGTTGCACTGCAGCTCCGCCGACTTCGTCAAGGCGTCCTGCGTGCAGACGTAGAAGTCCTTGTACGCGATCTGCACCGCGTACGAGGACACCGCGAGCAGCACCGCCAGCGTCGCCGTGACCAGCCCGCTCACCGCCGCCGTCCGCTGGGGCCGGGCGGCGGCCCCCAGGGCCGCCAGTCCGCCCTGGGCGGCGGCGGGGGCGGCCGCCGGGCCGTCAGCGCCCTCGCGCCCGGCCCCGGCGGACGGCTCCGCCGGAGCCCCGCGCAGCGCGCTGATCCCCCAGTACAGGGCGAGCGCGCCCAGCAGCAGTCCCACCGACGGGATGCCGAAGACCCCGAAGAAGAAGCCCCACATGCCGGCGAGCAGCGCGTACCGGGCCCGCCGCTGGATCGGGTCCTTCGGATCCCAGCGCGCCGGCCCGGACCCGGGGTCCTCGGTCGGCCCCTGGCCGGGGCCGCCGCCGTCACCGCTCGAGCGCGGCTCCCAGTGCTGGTCGGGCCGGCCTTCCGGGGGCGCCGCGAAGGGGTTGTCGTCGGTGGAGGGGTCGGGCTGGCGGCGATCCGGCATCGGGTGTGTTTCATCCCCTGTGTCGTGGACGTCACTGGGACGTCGGAGGCCTGTTTGCGGCATGTATGCCAGACGCTACCGCCCGCCCGCGCCCCCGTCCCTCGGGGGCCGTCCGGTGTGCCGGTATCGTTGCAGGCGTTCGGTGGCTTCGTATGGTCCCCCGTATTTCGGCGACCCGAAGTTTCATGCGATCACACAAGACGAACGACGCGCCCCCAGTTCACGCCGGGAGGCGCCCCCGCTCGAGAAAGGGCCTCCCATGGCCGCCTCCCGCCTGGTCGTGCTGGTCTCCGGTTCCGGCACCAACCTCCAGGCCCTGCTCGACGCCATCGACGCCCACCCCGGCGGAGCCGAGGGCTTCGGCGCCGAAGTCGTCGCCGTGGGGGCCGACCGCGAGGACATCGCGGGCCTGGAGCGCGCGGAGAAGGCCGGGATCCCCACCTTCGTGTGCCCGGTCAAGGCCTACCCGAGCCGAGCGGACTGGGACGAGGCCCTGACCGGGGCCACCGCCGCCCACGCGCCGGACCTCGTGATCTCGGCGGGGTTCATGAAGATCGTGGGGCCGGAGTTCATCGGCCGTTTCGGCGGCCGGTTCGTCAACACCCACCCCGCCCTCCTCCCGGCCTTCCCGGGCGCCCACGGCGTCCGGGACGCACTCGCCTACGGCGCGAAGGTCACCGGCTGCACCGTCCACTTCGTGGACGCGGGCGTGGACACCGGTCCGATCATCGCCCAGGGTGTCGTCGAGGTCAGGGACGAAGAGGACGAAGCCGCTCTGCACGAGCGGATCAAGGAAGTCGAGCGCGAGCTGCTCGTCGACGTCGTGGGGCGCCTGGCCCGGCACGGCTACCGCATCGAGGGACGAAAGGTAACAATCCAGTGACCGCCGCAGAGGCCGCAGGGACCGCAGGGACCGCAGAGATCGTGACCGTAGAGAGCGACGACCTCACCGCGTCGAAGCGCCCGATCCGGCGCGCGCTCATCAGCGTCTACGACAAGACGGGACTGGAAGAGCTGGCCCGCGGTCTGCACGAGGCGGGTGTCGCGCTCGTCTCGACCGGCTCCACCGCCTCGAAGATCGCCGCCGCCGGGGTGCCCGTCACCAAGGTCGAGGAGCTGACCGGCTTCCCCGAGTGCCTGGACGGCCGGGTCAAGACCCTGCACCCGCGCGTGCACGCCGGCATCCTCGCCGACCTGCGCCTGGAGGACCACCGCAACCAGCTCGCCGAGCTGGGCGTCGAGCCCTTCGACCTCGTGGTCGTCAACCTCTACCCCTTCCTCGAGACCGTCCAGTCGGGCGCGACCCCGGACGAGTGCGTGGAGCAGATCGACATCGGCGGCCCCTCGATGGTCCGCGCCGCCGCCAAGAACCACCCCTCGGTGGCGGTCGTCACCAGCCCGGCGCGCTACGGCGCCGTCCTCGCGGCCGCCGGCGCCGGCGGTTTCGACCTGACCGCCCGCAAGCGACTCGCCGCCGAGGCCTTCCAGCACACCGCCGCGTACGACGTCGCCGTGGCCTCCTGGTTCACGAACGCGTACGCCCCGGAAGCCCCCGAGGACACGGCCGTGCTGCCCGAGTTCCTGGCCGGCGCCTGGGAGCGCAAGTCGACCCTGCGCTACGGCGAGAACCCGCACCAGGCCGCCGCGCTGTACACGGACGGACAGCCGGGCGGGCTCGCCAACGCCGAGCAGCTGCACGGCAAGGAGATGTCCTACAACAACTACGTGGACACCGACGCGGCCCGCCGCGCCGCCTACGACCACGAAGAGCCCTGCGTCGCGATCATCAAGCACGCCAACCCGTGCGGCATCGCGGTCGGCAAGGACGTCGCCGAGGCCCACCGCAAGGCGCACGCCTGCGACACGGCCTCCGCCTTCGGCGGCGTCATCGCCGTCAACCGCCCGGTGAGCGTCGAGCTCGCCGAGCAGGTCGCCGAGATCTTCACCGAGGTCATCGTCGCCCCCGGCTTCGAGCCGGGCGCCGTCGAGGTCCTGGCCAAGAAGAAGAACATCCGCGTCCTGAAGGTGGAGGGCCACCCGCACCAGCCGGGCGACCTCAAGCCCATCTCCGGCGGCGTGCTGCTCCAGCAGTCCGATGCCTTCCAGGCCGAGGGCGACGACCCGGCGAACTGGACCCTGGCCACCGGCGAGGCCCTGTCCGCCGACGAGCTCGCCGACCTAGCCTTCGCGTGGAAGGCCTGCCGCGCCGTCAAGTCCAACGCGATCCTGCTCGCCAAGGACGGCGCCTCGGTCGGCGTCGGCATGGGCCAGGTCAACCGCGTCGACTCCGCGAAGCTGGCCGTCGAGCGGGCGGGCGCCGAGCGCGCGCAGGGCTCGTACGCCGCGTCCGACGCCTTCTTCCCCTTCGCGGACGGGCTGGAGATCCTGACGGCCGCCGGCATCAAGGCCGTGGTCCAGCCGGGCGGTTCGATGCGCGACGAGCTGGTCATCGAGGCCGCGAAGGCGGCGGGCGTGACGATGTACCTCACCGGGACCCGGCACTTCTTCCACTGAGTCCCCGCAGTACCGCAGACGGCGAAGGCCGCGTCCCGCAGCAGGTGCGGTACGCGGCCTTCGCCGTGCGCGGTGCCGGTACGAGCGCTCGTACCGGCGGTGGTGCTAGTACAGCGGGCGCTTGAAGTAGACGCCCGCGGCCGAGTTGGCCAGGCCGATGAGGATCCACAGGCCCAGGCCGAGCGACACCAGGGCCGGGATCACGGAGACCGCGGAGCCGGCGGCAGCGTGTGAGTCGCTGAGCGCGACGAGGTTGACGATCACGCTCAGCACGGCGAAGAGGGTCTGGAGCGATCCGAAGATGATGCCGGAGACCCGGACTCCGCCGCGGCCCTTGGCCAGCTTGGCGGCGGTCAGGATCGGCCACAGCGAGAAGGCGAGGAGGCCGACGCCGATGATGACGAAGACGACGCTCACGGCGGCGGCCGCGTCGCTCGACGAGGAGCTGGAGCCCGTGAACTCGGAGGCGAACACCGCACCGAGGACGATGACGACCGCGCCGCCGAGGGCCTGGAGGATGCCGAGTATGTAGAGGATGACCCGCGCGCCCTTCACCCCGCCCGGCATCGGCATCGGAGCGCCCGGGTAGCCGGGGACGCCCGGGTAGCCCTGGGGCGCCTGCTGCGGATAGGCGTAGCCGCCCTGGGGCGCCTGCTGCGGGTAGCCGTAGCCGGGCTGTCCGCCCTGGGGCTGCTGCTGGGCGTACGGGTTGTTCGGGTCGCCGAAGCTCATCTGGGGTGTTCCTCCGTGGAAGTGCGGGGACGCACGGCACGCCCGGAGGGATCGCTGCAAGTAGTGCGGCCCGCCCCCCGGCACTGCCCGCGGCACTCTGTTCCTCGCATCGTCGTCCGGCCGGGGCCGACTTGTCCAGCCGCTACGTGGCCGGGCGGTCACTTGTTGTGCAAGTGCAACGAAGTCGAACCGGCCGTGCGGTGGATGCGACTGGAACCGCGACCGCTCCATCCGGGAGGATGGGCCCATGACCGCCCAGATTCTCGACGGCAAGGCCACCGCAGCCGCGATCAAGTCCGCACTGACCGCCCGCGTGGCGGCGCTCAAGGCCCGGGGCATCACCCCGGGGCTCGGCACCCTGCTGGTCGGCGACGACCCGGGCAGCCGCTGGTACGTCAACGGCAAGCACAAGGACTGCGCCGAGGTGGGCATCGCCTCCCTCCAGCGCGAACTGCCCGCGACGGCCTCCCAGGAGGACATCGAGGAGGTCGTGCGCGAGCTCAACGCCAACCCGGAGTGCACCGGTTACATCGTCCAACTCCCGCTCCCCAAGGGCATCGACACCAACCGCGTCCTGGAGCTGATGGACCCGGCCAAGGACGCCGACGGCCTGCACCCGATGTCACTCGGCAGGCTGGTCCTGAACGAGCCGGGCCCGCTGCCCTGCACCCCGTACGGGATCGTCGAGCTGCTGCGCCACCACGGCGTGGAGATCAACGGCGCGCACGTCGTGGTCCTCGGCCGGGGCATCACCGTCGGCCGGTCCATCGGCCTGCTGCTGACCCGCAAGTCGGAGAACGCGACCGTGACCCTGTGCCACACCGGCACGCGCGACCTCTCCGGGCTGCTGCGCCAGGCGGACATCGTCGTCGCGGCGGCCGGCGTCCCGCACCTGGTCAAGCCGGAGGACGTGAAGCCGGGCGCGGCCGTGCTCGACGTCGGCGTCAGCCGCGACGAGAACGGCAAGATCGTCGGGGACGTGCACCCCGGTGTGGCCGAAGTGGCCGGCTGGATCTCCCCGAACCCGGGCGGCGTCGGCCCGATGACGCGGGCCCAGCTGCTCGTCAACGTCGTCGAGGCGGCCGAGCGGATCGACCCCAGTGCGGGCTGAGCGGGGCGACTCCGCCGGTTCCGCGGGGCCCGGAGGCGCCGGCGGGGACGCGGACGCCGCCGGGGGCAGGTCCCGCCGCTTCCCCTCCATCACCCGGGACACCGCCCGGCCCGAGGGCGGCGGCCGCACCGCGCCCGGCGACGCCCCCGCGCCGGCCCGCCAGTGGCCGATGCTGGCCGTCCTCGCCGCGACGGCGGCCGGCCTGCTCTCCACCGCCGCGGGCCACCCGCGCGCCGGCTGCCTGATGATCGGCATCGCCTTGATCGCGGCGGCGGTCCTGCGCCGCGTGCTGCCCTCCGTGGGCATGCTCGCGGTGCGCTCCCGATTCACGGACATGGTCACGTACGGCCTGCTGGGCGTGGCCATCACGCTGCTCGCGCTGGTCATGGAGCCGAAGCCGTGGCTGGACATCCCGTTCCTGGAGAGCGCGGTCCGCTTCACGGTCCGCTGAGCGGTGCGGCGGGCGGCACGCGGCGGCTGGTGTGCCGCCCGCCGCGGTCCCCGGCGTCAAGTCCGGGTACGCGGGGGGCCGCCGGACGGGGGAGTTCTCCCGGGCGCCGCGGGCCGCGCGGGCGCTGGTGGGGGCCGCCCGGGAGCCGCTCCGTGTGCCGTGCACCACAGGGGGCGGGGGATTGGGGTGCTCCAAGGTCGGATAGCCTGACGGCGGATGTCTCTTCACGTCAAGATTCACTGGGCCGGGGAGCGGCGTCCTCCCAGCACATGGGGCAGGGACGCCCCACCGCCAGCTGTCTAACGGAGAAGGCCATGACCCGCACTCCCGTGAATGTCACCGTCACCGGCGCCGCCGGCCAGATCGGCTACGCGCTGCTCTTCCGCATCGCCTCCGGCCACCTGCTCGGCGCGGACGTGCCGGTCAAGCTCCGTCTTCTGGAGATCCCTCAGGGCATGAAGGCCGCCGAGGGCACCGCCATGGAGCTCGACGACTGCGCCTTCCCGCTGCTCGCCGGCATCGACATCTTCGACGACCCGAACAAGGGCTTCGAGGGTGCCAACGTCGCGCTGCTGGTCGGCGCCCGCCCGCGCACCAAGGGCATGGAGCGCGGTGACCTGCTCTCCGCCAACGGCGGCATCTTCAAGCCGCAGGGCGCCGCGATCAACGCGAACGCCGCGGACGACATCAAGGTCCTGGTCGTGGGCAACCCGGCCAACACCAACGCGCTCATCGCGCAGGCCGCCGCCCCGGACGTACCGGCCGAGCGCTTCACCGCGATGACCCGCCTGGACCACAACCGCGCGATCTCGCAGCTGGCCGCCAAGACCGGCGCCGCCGTCTCCGACATCAAGCGCCTGACCATCTGGGGCAACCACTCGGCGACCCAGTACCCGGACATCTTCCACGCGGAGATCGCCGGCAAGAACGCCGCCGAGCTGGTCAACGACCAGGCCTGGCTGGCCGACGACTTCATCCCGACCGTCGCCAAGCGCGGCGCGGCGATCATCGAGGCCCGCGGCGCGTCCTCGGCCGCCTCGGCCGCCAACGCCGCCATCGACCACGTGCACACGTGGGTCAACGGCACCGCGGCGGGCGACTGGACCTCGATGGGCATCCCGTCGGACGGCTCCTACGGCGTCCCGGAGGGCATCATCTCCTCCTTCCCCGTCACCACCAAGGACGGCCGCTACGAGATCGTCCAGGGCCTGGACATCAACGAGTTCTCCCGTGCGCGCATCGACGCGTCCGTGGCGGAGCTCGTCGAGGAGCGCGACGCGGTGCGCGAGCTCGGCCTGATCTGAGCGGCTCCGCACGGACCGGGCGCCTGACTCCCGGCCCGCAGAGCCCGTAGGACCCGTACGAAGCAGTGCGAACATCGAAGCGCCCCGGCCAAACCAGGCCGGGGCGCTTTGGCGTGATTCTTGCTGTCGCTCCAAGTAGGGGACTCCTAGGGTCGGTCGGTGACCGAGATCCCGATTCCCGACCAGCCCGCCGGCGGCGGCTGGGGTCCTGCGTCGACCTCACCGGGCCGGGCGGGCCGCTCGCCGGTGCACCCCTCCCTCAGCGAGGCCGGCCGCTTCCTGTGCGCGGGCACCTACCTCGACGCCGGATACCGCGACCGGGTCATCGACGAGCTGTACGTCCACGAGGAGCGGATCGTCGCCCCCTCCTACGGCTACGACGCCTCGCGCGTGCTCGCCCACGCGCTCCGCGCCCGCCGCGCCGAGCTCGGCTGGGCGGCCGGCGTCCTCGGCGCCTGGTTCGTCGGCTCCCTGCTCACCGGCGGAGCCCTCGCCGTGCTCGTCGTCCCCTTCCTGCTGCTGAGCCTGGCCGACTGGCTGCGCGCCCGGAACGTCCCGGTGCTGCGCGTGCTGTCCGTGGTCCTGCGGATCTACGTGTGGTGGGTGCTGGCCACCGTCCTGGCGGTGCTCGGCTTCGGCGGGTTCGCGCTGCCGGGCCTCCTGGACGACCTCGGCGGATCGGCGCTCACGCCGTTCTCCCCGGGCGGCGGGGGCGTCACCGGCGCCGCCGCCCTCTGGTGGCTGCCGGTGGTCTTCGCCGCGGTGGTGACCGTCGTGGGGTTCCAGCGCGGACACGTCTTGCGGACCATCGCCACCGACCTCGCCGAGGGCCGCTACGCCGACCACGCGGGCGATCCGGCCGAGTCCTTCGACGGCGCCCGCTTCCAGCGCATCCGCCAGCGCATCCGGGCCGAGCAGCACGCACCGATGATCATGTACGACGTCAACGACCCGTTCTGCGGCGCGGGTGATCCCTACCGGCCCTGGCAGCTGTCCGTCGAACTGCGCCCGCGCGAGGACCTCGGCCCCGACCGCAAGCCGGCCCCGGTCACCAACGCCCACATCGTGGGGCGGATCGTGCCGCTGCTGGAGCGCCTGCGGGTGCCCTCGCCGCACGGCTCCCCGGAGGCCGAGGCCGCCGTCGGGGACCGGATGCGCGAACTGGTCGTCGACGAGTGCGTGTTCCTGCCCGCGGGCGGCCTGCCGCACCGGGACACCGCCCAGGTCGTCCACGGGCAGTACGCCGGCCAGCGGGCCGCCGCCATCGAGGAGGGCGGCGAGCGCCGCCGGCACTTCCTGCGCGTCAGGGTCGGCGGCTGGGACGAGAACCTCGTCGTCACCGTCTTCGTACGCGTCCACACGCAGGGCGGGATGCTGATGCTGGAGGTGGCTCCGCACGTGCTGCTGCCCGTCCGGACCGCCTTCCGCAACGCGGATGCCGACGCCCAGCGGCACCGGAACAACAGCGGCTTCGGCAAGGCCGTGTGGGCCCTGCGCAAGACCCCCGGCTCGCTGGCGGCCTCCGTCACCACCCTGGGCCGGAGCGTGGCGAGCTGGTGGCGGATCGCCACCGCCGGCCACGGCGGCGCCCGGCCCGAAGGGCCCCGCGTCTCGGTGCGGGACCTGGCCTCCCGGGACGACGGCTCGCTGTTCCACCTCATGGACCTCGACCGCTTCCTGAAGACCATTCAGGACCGGGTCGTCGGGGGAGTGACCGTCGCGCTGCACGAAGCGGGCTGGCACACCGAGGAGTTCGCGCGCCGCGCCGTCAACGTGGCCGAGGGCGGCGTGTTCATCCAGTCGGTGCACGGCAGCGACTTCAGCGTCGGCGGCAGCAACAACACCAACAGCAAGGGCGGGGGGACCAGCGGTGGCAACTGAGGGAAGCGGTACGGGTACGGGCGGATCGCAGCCTTCCGTGCGGATCGTAGCCGCCGGGAGCTGACGCCCTTGAGGGGGTTGGCCAGCTTGGAGAGCTGGACCTTCGGCTGGTAGCGCACGAGCAGGTGCACGTGGTCCTGTTCGCGACATCGACTTTTTGGCCGTCCTTCCCGCGCAGGCCGCGCAGGCGGTACTCAAGGCGTACTTCCAGGCGTGGAAGAACTGCTGGGACGGCCGGGCGGGCGCCCCGGACTTCAAGGGCCGGTTCCGCACCGTGATGTCCGTGGACATCCCGCAGGGCCGGGACCTGAACGTTGTCCGCGTTCACCGCCGCTGGGGCGGCGCACCACGCGGCCGCCCTGTCCGCCTTCCGCCCGGGCGGCTGAAGGGGCGGGGCGGACCTACTTGTACATGCCCGGGGTGTAGTGGCCCGGGGTCAGGCGGGTGGTGACGCCGATGCGGTTCCAGACGTTGATCGCGGCGATCAGGGCGATCACCTGGGCCAGTTCCTTCTCCTCGAAGTGCGCGGCGACCCTCGCGTAGACCTCGTCGGGAACGAAACCGTCGGTCAGGACGGTCACGGCCTCCGTCAGCTCGATCGCCGCGAGCTCCTTCTCCGTGTAGAAGTGCCGCGATTCCTCCCAGGCGCCGAGGAGCAGGAGCCGCTCCACGTCCTCGCCCGCCGCCAGAGCGTCCTTGGAGTGCATGTCGATGCAGAAGGCGCAGTGGTTGATCTGCGAGGCGCGGAGCTTCACGAGCTCGACCAGCGCCGGGTCGAGCCCCTTGGCCGCGGCGGCGTCCAGGGCGACGGCGGCCTTGTAGAAGTCCGGGGCGAGCTTCGCCAGCTGCATGCGGGGGGTGTGCTCGGGTGCGTTCTTCGTGCGGTCCGTGGTGTTCATGCTCCCACCGTACGAGGCAGGCGGCCCACCGGTATGGTCCAGATCCATGACGGAATCCTGGGCCACTTTCGGCGCCGACCTGCATCTGGAGCTCTCCGCGGGGCGGGGCCTGCGGGCCGGGCTCACCGAGGCGCTGCGCGAGGCCGCGCGCAGCGGACGGCTCGCCCCGGGGCTGCGGCTGCCCTCCTCGCGCTCGCTCGCCGCCGATCTCGGGATCGCCCGCAACACGGTCGCCGAGGCGTATGCGGAGCTCGTCGCCGAGGGCTGGCTGACGGCCCGGCAGGGCTCCGGGACCCGGGTCGCGGAGCGGGCCCGGGCGCGGCGTCCCGCGCCGGCGGCGCCCGTACGGCGGGCCGTGCGCGCGAAGACCTCGTACAGCCTGATGCCCGGCTCCCCGGACCTGGGGGGCTTCCCGCGCGCCGGCTGGCTCTCGGCGGCCCGGCGGGCCCTGTCCGAGGCCCCGAACGAGGCCTTCGGGTACGCGGATCCGCGCGGGCGGCCCGAGCTGCGCGAGGCGCTGGCGGGGTACCTGGCGCGGGCACGCGGGGTGCACGCGGACCCGGAACGGATCGTGCTGTGCGCGGGGTTCGCGCAGGGGCTGGTGCTGCTGGCGAGGCTGCTGCGGGCGCGCCGGGTCCGGGAGGTGGCGGTGGAGGGGTACGGGCTGGATGTGCACCGGGACCTGCTGACCGGGGAGGGGCTGCGCACGCGGGTGCTGGAGGTGGACGCGGCGGGAGCGTGCACGCGCGCGCTGGCGGACTCGGGGGTCGGCGCGGTCCTGCTCACCCCGGCGCACCAGTTCCCGACGGGCGCCGCGCTGACGCCCGAGCGGCGGTCGGCGGCGGTGGACTGGGCCAGGTCCACGGGCGGGCTGGTCCTGGAGGACGACTACGACGGGGAGTTCCGCTACGACCGCCAGCCGGTGGGCGCCCTGCAGGGACTGGACCCGGACCGGGTGGTCTACCTCGGGACGGCCAGCAAGTCCCTGGCGCCGGGGCTGCGCATGGGCTGGATGGTCGTGCCGGGGCCGCTGATGGACGAGGTGCTCGCGGTGAAGAGCCGGGCGGACTGGAGTTCCAGCGCCCTCGAACAGCTCACGCTGGCGGAGTTCATCCGGTCCGGGGCGTACGACCGGCACGTGCGCGAGATGCGGCTGCGCTACCGGCGGCGGCGCGACGAGCTGGTGGCGGCCGTCGGCGACCGCGCCGCGGTCTCCGGCATCGCGGCGGGCCTGCACGCGGTGCTGGACCTGGCGCCGGGCGGCGAACGGGCGGCCCTGCGCGCGGCCGCCTGGCAGGACCTGGGCCTGCAGCCGCTGTCGTCCTTCCGCCACCCGGACTCCGCGGCGCCGGCGCGCGAGGCGCTGGTCGTCGGCTTCGGTACGCCGCCCCAGAGCGCCTGGTCCGCGACCCTGGCGGCCCTGGTCGCGACGCTCCCGTGACGGTCCGCGGGTCCGGGGGACCCGGCTACACGGGTCCGGGGGTCCGCGGGTCCGCGGGTCCGCGGGTCCGGGGGTCTGGGGGTCCGCGGGTCCAGGGGTCCGCGGGCCGGGGGGCCCGGCTACACGGGTCCGCGGGTCCCGGCTATGCGGGGTCGGGGCGTACCGGGTCCGGCCGATCGGGGTCCGGCTGATCCGGGCCCGCCTGCGCCGGGGGTTCGCCGAAGCGGGCCAGTGCCAGGGCTCCGGCGACGGCCACCACGAAGCCGGCGACCGCGAGCCAGGCCAGGCCCTCGCGGGTCCGGTCGCCCAGCCAGGCCACGCCCACCACGGCCGGCCCGATCGTCTCGCCCAGCACCATCCCGGCCGTGGCGGTGGTCACCGAGCCCCGCTGCAGCGCCGAGGTGAGCAGGAGGAAGGCGGCGCCCCCGCCCAGCAGGAGCGCGTACAGGGCCGGGTTCGACAGCGCGGACAGCGAGATGTCGTCGATGAGCCGGACCGCCACCTCCACCACCCCGAAGCCCGTCCCGGCCGCCAGACCCAGGGTCAGGGCCCTGCTGCGGTCCGGCAGCCCGCCCGCCACGGCCCCGGTGACGAGCACCAGCCCCGCCACCGCCAGCAGCCCCAGCTTGAGCGCGAGCGAACCGGTCCCCGAGCCCTCCTCGCCGGAAGCCAGCCCCAGCATCACCAGCCCCGCGCACACCACCGCCACCGCGGCCCACTCCGTACCGCTCAGCCGCACCCGCAGCAGCCGCGCCGCGACCACCGCCGTGACCGCGAGGCTGGCGGCGAGCGCCGCGCCCACCGCGTAGATCGGGATGTGCCGCAAGGCGATGATCTGGAGGACGAAACCGGCCCCGTCCAGGCCGAGACCGGCGAGGTAGCGCCACTGGCGCAGGGCCCGCAGCAGGAGGGCGGTGTCGACTCCCGAGCCCGTTCCCGGTTCCGCCGCCCGCGCCGCGACGGCCTGAAGAACCGACGCCGTGCCGAAGCAGACCGCCGCACCGAGCGCGCAAATCATCCCAATGAGCACGAACCGACTCTAGGTCACCGAACTCACGGCGGCCGGATTCCTTCGGCCCCGCGACCCGTTCTAGTCTGTCGGCAGCCGGCCACCCAGGGGGAGCGAACCACACATGGACAGCAGCGGTAGCAGCAGCGGTAGCAGCACCGACAACAAGCGCACCACACGCCGAATGCGTTCCGGCGCCGTGGCGCTCGGCGGCATGGGCCTGCTCGCCGCCGCCCTGGTGGCCTGCGGCAGCAGCAACGAGCCCGACAAGCGCTGCGCGGACCGCGCCACCCTGGACAAGCTGAACACCAAGGAGTGCAAGAGCGGGGGCCGCGGCGCCTACTACTACGGCGGCACCGTCGCGAAGAACAAGGTCAGCGGCGGCAGCTTCGACAAGTCCGCCGTCACCCGCGGCGGCATCGGCGGCAGCCACAAGAGTTCCTCGGGCGGCTGATCCAGCGTGCAGCGCCACACCATCGAGCCCCGCCCGGACTGGCAGAAGACGGTCGAGGCGCAGGGGCTGATCTACCCCCTCACCCGCTACCCCGACGACTCGCTGCGCCCCTACTGGGACGAGAGCGCGTACTACTCCTTCTCGCTGCCCGAGGTCGAGGCGCTGGAGAACGTCGTCGAGGAACTGCACGCAATGTGCCTGGCGGCGGCGGAGCACATCGTCGACCGGGACCGCTTCGCGGACCTCGGCATCACCGACCCGAAGCTCGCCGCGCTCATCGCCGAGTCCTGGCGGCGGCGCGCCGAACAGCCCTCGCTCTACGGCCGCTTCGACCTGCGCTATGACGGCGCCGGCGGCCCCGCCAAGATGCTGGAGTACAACGCGGACACCCCCACCTCCCTCGTGGAGGCGGCGAGCCCGCAGTGGTTCTGGATGGAGGAACGGTTCCCCGGCGCCGACCAGTGGAACTCCCTCCACGAGCGGCTCGTCGAGGCCTGGCGCCGCCAGGCGGAGCTGCTGCCGCCCGGCCCGGTGCACTTCGCGCACTCCGAGACCGACGAGCTCGGCGAGGACCTGATGACGGTCGCCTACCTCCAGGAGACCGCCGAGCAGGCCGGCATCGACGCGCGGGAGCTGTCCGTGGAGCAGATCGGCTGGGACAGCCTGTCCGGCCGGTTCGTCGACGAGAAGCTCGGCTTCATCCGCGCCTGCTTCAAGCTCTACCCGTGGGAGTGGCTGGCCACCGACGCCTTCGGACCGCAGGTGCTGGGCACCTACGACCACGGCGGCGGCAGCGGGACGACGGCCTGGATCGAACCGCTGTGGAAGATGCTGCTCTCCAACAAGGCGCTGCTG
This sequence comes from Streptomyces sp. ICC1, assembly GCF_003287935.1. GTDB lineage: Bacteria > Actinomycetota > Actinomycetes > Streptomycetales > Streptomycetaceae > Streptomyces > Streptomyces tritrimontium. The sequence continues at coordinate 483,121 of NZ_CP030287.1, read as the reverse complement.
GCAATCCTGTGGGAGCTCTTCCCCGAGCACCCGAACCTGCTGCCCGCCTACCTCGACGGCCCGCGCGAGCTCGCGCGGACCACCGGCTACGTCGCGAAGCCGCTGCTGGGGCGCGAGGGGGCCGGGGTCACCCTGCACCCCGTGGACGGCGAGCCCTTCGCCCCGGAACCGGACGAGACGTACGTCTTCCAGGGACTCGCCCCGCTGCCCGACTTCGACGGCAACCGGGTGGTGCTCGGCGCGTGGGTCGTCGAGGACGAGGCGGCGGGCCTCGGCATCCGCGAATCGGAGGGGCCGGTCACGGACGAGTACGCCCGCTTCCTGCCCCACGTGATCCTCTGATCCTCTAGTGCGGTGACCGGGTGAGCCCGCCGGGTCGCGGCGCGCCTACTCGGCGAGGACCGACCTGAGCTGGTCCAGCCCCCAGTCCAGGTCCTCCTTGCTGATCACCAGCGGCGGCGCGATCCGGATCGTCGACCCGTGGGTGTCCTTCACCAGGACCCCGAGCTCCATCAGCTTCTCGGAGATCTCCCGGCCCGTGCCGCGGGCCGGGTCGATGTCGACGCCCGCCCAGAGCCCGCGGCCCCGTACGGCGGTCACCGCGCCGCCGCCGACCAGCAGGTTGAGCTCCCGGTGCAGGTGGTCGCCGAGCTCGGCGGCCCGCTGCTGGTACTCGCCGGTGCGGAGCATGGCGACGACCTCCAGTGCGACGGCGCAGGCCAGCGGGTTCCCGCCGAAGGTGGAGCCGTGCTCGCCGGGCTTGAACACGCCGAGCACGTCCAGGTCGGCGACCACCGCCGAGACGGGCACGACGCCGCCGCCGAGCGCCTTGCCGAGGATGTAGACGTCCGGGACGACCTCCTCGTGCTCGCACGCGAAGGTCTTGCCGGTCCGGCCCAGTCCCGACTGGATCTCGTCCGCCATGAACAGGACGTTCCGCTCGCGCGTCAGCTCCCGTACGCCCCGCAGGTATCCGGCGGGCGGTACGAGGACGCCCGCCTCGCCCTGGATCGGCTCCAGCAGCACGGCGACGGTGTTGGAGGTGACGGCGGCGGCGAGGGCGGTGAGGTCCCCGTACGGGACGATCTCGAAGCCCGGCGTGTAGGGGCCGAAGTGGTCGCGGGCCTCGTGGTCCGTGGAGAAGGACACGATCGTCGTGGTGCGGCCGTGGAAGTTGTCGGCCGCGACCACGATCTTGGCGTGCCCGTCCGGCACGCCCTTGACCTCGTAGCCCCACTTGCGGGCGGTCTTCACCGCGGTCTCCACGGCCTCGGCGCCCGTGTTCATGGGCAGCACCGCCTCCTTGCCGCACAGCGCTGCGAGCTCGGTACAGAAGTCCGCGAACCGGTCGTGGTGGAAGGCGCGGGAGGTGAGGGTGACCCGCTCCAGCTGGGCGCGGGCGGCGTCGAGCAGACGGCGGTTGCCGTGGCCGAAGTTGAGGGCCGAGTAGCCGGCGAGCATGTCGAGGTAGCGGCGTCCCTCCACGTCGGTCATCCACGCGCCCTCCGCCGTGGCGACGACGACGGGCAGGGGGTGGTAGTTGTGCGCGCTGTGCGCGTCGGCGGAGCGGATGGCATCAGCAGTTGTCGACACGGGGTCTCCGATCGTCCGTCCAGGCCTGTGACGGGGGTGGCGTCACCGGGGAACCGGAGGAAGTCCTGGCCTTCCGGCCGGGGATGAATCCGGCTCCCCGCGTAGCGGGACAAGGGAGCAGATCCTCCCACGAGCGGATCGGCGTTCGCCATGGCAGCGCCGGGGGAAGACCTTGAACCGATGGAGATTCCCCACGTTGAGGCATCGTCGGGTGGTCGGTCACTCGTTCGGGTGGGGTGTCGCGGGCGGGAGCGTCGGTGCCTCAGCAGCAGATCATCCGGGACTTCGCCGCCTCCCGTGCCAAAACCTTGAAGGACATCAAGGCGCGGCTGCCGGTGCGGCAGAGGGCGGGGATGCCCAGGCTCAAGAAGAAGGAACTGGCAGACCCCACCCTCAACTACACCCGTCGCGGGTTCCGGCTGAAGGACGGCCTCCTTCACCTGGCGGGCGGCATATCTCTGACAGTGGTGTGGTCGCGGGAGCTTCCCTCCGACCCGTCCAGTGTCCGCGTCTACCGCGACGGCCTCGGCCACTGGTACGCCTCCTTCGTCATTCAGGCCGAGGCGCAGCCACTGCCGGTGACGGGCGCGGCGATCGGTGTCGACTGGGGCGTGAAGGAGACCGCGACCACCACCAGCGACGATCACGATCTTCCGCATGCCGGGCACGGCAGGAAGGCGGCCGGGAAGCTGGCGGGCTATCAGCGGATGATGGCCCGCCGTAAACCGAATCGCGGCCGGGCCGCATCGGAGGGCTACCGCCGGGCGAAGAGGCAAGCCGCGAAGGTACACAAGAAGATCGCCCGCCAGCGCCAGGACACCGCCCGCAAGTGGGCCAAGCGCGTGGTGACGGATTTCGGGCGGATCGCGGCGGAGGACTTCCGGCCGAAGTTCCTCGCCAAGTCCACGATGGCCCGCAAGGCCGCAGACGCGGCCATCTCCACTACGAAGCGCGAGCTGATCAACATGGCGCGCAAGCACGGCCGCGACCTGCGGCTCGTGCACCCCGCGCACACCACCATGGACTGCGGACACTGCGGACACTGCGGAGCGAGAACCAAGCACGCACTCCCGCTGTCGGAACGCACCTACACATGCACCGCGTGCGGAGCCGTCTCTCCCGGAGACAAGAACTCCGCGCGCGTCATGCTCGTCCGGGCTGGTTTCATCCCGGCTGCCGTTGATCGCGGAAGACCTGACGGACCGCCGGTCCGCCAGGCAGCGTGAGGTAGGAATCCCTTTCGTTCAAGGGGAGGTCTCAATCTGCATCCTCGCTCGTATGCCGGACAGAGAAACCTCATCCGTGGCGCGGCCGCTAAGGTGGGCGGCACGCACGGCGACTGGCGTACGGAGAACGAACTCCGGGGGAGTCGTGCGGGCACGACCGCATACAGGGCCGCTCGCCTGGGCCTCGCGGGGACGAGATCTGACATCGACCCCGGAGGAGCCGCCATGAGCGCGAACCACCGTCACCCCGCCCTGCTCGCCACCGACCCCGAGCTGGCGTCCTTCATCGCCGCCGAGGAGACGCTGCAGGCGGAGACCCTGCGCCTGATCCCCAGCGAGAACTACGTGTCCGCGGCCGTGCTGGAGGCTTCCGGCACGGTGCTGCAGAACAAGTACAGCGAGGGCTACCCGGGCCGCCGCTACTACGAGGGCCAGCAGAACATCGACCGCGTCGAGGCGCTGGCGATCGAGCGGGCGAAGGGCCTGTTCGGCGTGGACCACGCCAACGTGCAGCCGTACTCCGGCTCGCCGGCGAACCTCGCCGTCTACCTGGCCTTCGCCAAGCCCGGCGACACCGTGATGGGCATGGCCCTGCCGATGGGCGGGCACCTGACGCACGGCTGGGGCGTCTCGGCGACGGGCTCCTGGTTCCGCGGCGTGCAGTACGGGGTCCAGGCGGAGACCGGCCTCATCGACTACGACGCGGTACGGGACCTCGCGCTCGCGGAGCGCCCCAAGCTGATCTTCTGCGGCGGTACGGCGCTGCCGCGCACGATCGACTTCGAGGCCTTCGCCTCGATCGCGAAGGAGGCGGGCTCGGTCCTCGTCGCGGACGTCGCCCACATCGCGGGCCTGATCGCGGGCGGGGCGCACCCGTCCCCGGCGGGTCACGTGGACGTGATCTCGACGACCACGCACAAGACCCTGCGCGGCCCGCGCGGCGCGATGCTGATGTGCCGCGAGGAGCACGCGAAGGCCATCGACAAGGCCGTCTTCCCGGGGCTCCAGGGCGGCCCGCACAACCAGACGACGGCCGGCATCGCGGTGGCGCTCCACGAGGCGGCGCAGCCGTCCTTCGTGTCGTACGCCCACGCGGTCGTCGCGAACGCCAAGGCGCTGGCCGCGGCGCTGCTGGAGCGGGGCTTCGACCTGGTCTCGGGCGGTACGGACAACCACCTGATCCTGATCGACCTCACGGGCAAGGCCGTCTCCGGCAAGATCGCGGCGAAGGCGCTGGACCGGGCGGGCATCGTCGTGAACTACAACACGGTGCCGTTCGACCCGCGCAAGCCGTTCGACCCGTCGGGCATCCGCATCGGCACGCCGTCGCTGACCTCGCGCGGTCTGGCGGTCGAGCACATGCCGGTGGTGGCGGACTGGATCGCGCGGGCCGTCGACGCCGCCGCGATGGGGGACGAAGCGACCCTGGCCGCCGTCCGCGCCGAGGTCTGCGACCTGATGGCCGCCTTCCCGGCCCCCGGGCTCCCGCTGGCGTAGCCCCCTGACGGGGCCGGACCTGCCCCGAGGGCAGTCCGGCCCCGCCGGACCCGCGCAGAAAGCGGTCGCTCGGCCGAGGCAAGATCCGGACGGGCCGCTACCGCCGGGTACCCGTACGGGGCCGGGGCGCCGGCGGAGCGACCCGCCCGGTTCCGGCCAGCGGCGGGCCCGAGCTCGCCATCGCACCTGAGAGAATGGCGCCATGGCTTCTGATCGTCCTCGCGCGCTCTCCGGCATCCAGCCCACCTCCGGTTCGTTCCACCTCGGGAACTACCTCGGAGCCATCCGGCAGTACGTCGCCCTGCAGGAGACGCACGACGCCTTCTACATGGTCGTCGACCTGCACGCGATCACCATGCCGCAGGATCCGAAGGACCTCCGCGCGAACACCCGCCTCTCCGCCGCGCAGCTGCTCGCCGCCGGCCTGGACCCCGAGCGCTGCACGCTCTTCATCCAGAGCCACGTGCCCGAGCACGCGCAGCTCGGCTGGGTCATGAACTGCATCACCGGTTTCGGCGAGGCCAGCCGGATGACCCAGTTCAAGGACAAGTCCGCCAAGGGCGGCGCCAACAACGCCACCGTCGGCCTGTTCACGTACCCGATCCTGCAGGTCGCGGACATCCTGCTCTACCAGGCCAACGCCGTCCCCGTCGGCGAGGACCAGCGCCAGCACATCGAGCTGACCCGCGACCTGGCCGAGCGCTTCAACCAGCGCTTCGGGAAGACCTTCACCCTCCCCGCCGCGCACATCGTCAAGGAGGTCGCGAAGATCTACGACCTCCAGGACCCGGCGATCAAGATGTCGAAGTCGGCCTCGTCCCCCAAGGGCCTGATCAACCTCCTCGACGAGCCCAAGGCCACCGAGAAGAAGATCAAGAGCGCGGTCACGGACACCGAGGCGGAGGTCCGCTTCGACGCCGAGAAGAAGCCCGGCGTCAGCAACCTGCTCACGATCTACTCCACCCTCACGGGCGAGTCGATCCCCGCGCTCGAGGCCGCGTACGAGGGCAAGGGCTACGGCGCGCTCAAGACGGACCTGGCCGGCGTGATGGTCGATTTCGTCACACCCTTCAAGCAGCGCACCCAGGAGTACCTGGACGATCCGGAGACCCTGGATTCCCTGCTGGCCAAGGGCGCGGAGAAGGCCAGGGCGGTCGCCGCGGAGACCCTGGCGCAGGCCTACGACCACCTCGGTTTCCTGCCCGCGAAGCACTGACGGGCACGCGGGGGAAAGAGGGCCCTGGCGATCTGGGGGGTGCTGCCGCCACACTGGTGCGGCAGCACACACGCGGCGCACAGGCCGCACACGGGCGACGCGCAGGACGACAGGCGGAGGAGAGATACGTGGGGACCGTAACGCTCGGCGTTTCGATCGCGGTCCCGGAGCCGTACGGCAGCAGCCTCCAGGAGCTGCGCGCCGGCTTCGGGGACGCCGCCGCGCATGGCATTCCCACGCACGTCACCCTCGTACCGCCGACGGAGGTGGCCGCGGACCGGCTTCCGGAGATCCGGGCCCACCTGGCCCAGGTCGCGGCCACCGGCCTTCCCTTCGCGATGCGGCTGGCCGGTACGGGAACCTTCCGCCCCCTTTCGCCGGTCGTCTTCGTCCAGGTCGTCGAAGGCGGCCCCGGCTGCACCTGGCTCCAGGGCCGGGTCCGCGACCCGGAAGGGCCGCTCAGCCGGGAGCTGGCCTTCCCGTACCACCCGCACGTCACGGTCGCCCACGGGATCTCCGAGGAGGCGATGGACCGGGCGTTCAGCGAGCTCGCGGACTACGCGGCCGAGTGGACCTGCTCCGGCTTCGCGCTCTACGAGCAGGGCTCGGACGGGGTCTGGCGCAAGCTGCGGGAGTATCCGTTCGGCAGCGGCGCGGCCGGCGTCCCGGCGCAGCCGGGGTCGGCCACGGACATTGCGGCCAGTGCCGCAGGAGAGGCGACCGTACGCCGTTCCTGACGCAGGAACCGGAAGCGGAAGCTGATCCTTCGCAGGACCAGGGCATGGAACGGACGAACCGTCGGGCGAAAAGTCACAATCGACGACCGTAGTCCCCAAAACCGGCAATACCGGCTATTTGCGACAGCTCATTTACGGTGACCGTATGGATTGGCTGACGAAACTCCCGCTGATCGGGCCCCTCGTGTCCGCGCTGATGCGGACCCACCTGTGGCGTTCGTACCAGCGGCTCGACCGCGTGCACTGGAGCCGGCTCGCCGCCGCCATCACCTTCATCAGCTTCCTCGCGCTCTTCCCGCTGATCACCGTGGCCGCCGCGGTCGGCGCGGGACTGCTGAGCCAGGAGCAGCTCGACCGGCTCCAGAAGAACCTCGCCGAGCAGGTCCCCGGGATCTCCGACCAGCTCGACATCAACGCCCTCGTCGCGAACGCCGGCACCGTCGGCCTGGTCGCCGCCGGCATCCTCCTGTTCACCGGGATCGGCTGGATCGGCTCGATGCGGGGCTGCCTGCGCGCCGTCTGGGAGAAGGACGACGAGGACGAGGGCAACCCCTTCGTCCGCAAGGGCAAGGACGCGCTGGTCCTCATCGGCCTCGGCGGCGTCGGCCTGTGCTCGGCCGCGGCCTCGATCTTCGGCTCCAGCGCGGTCGGGAAGGCCGGCGACTGGCTGGGCGTGCCGCGCGAGGGCGCCGGCGGCGGGCTGCTGCGCGGCGGGGCCTTCCTCGTCGGAGTCGTGGCCGCCTTCCTGATCCTGCTCTACGTCCTGACCCTGCTCCCCGGCGTCGAACCGCCGCGCCGCCGCCTGATCGAGGCGGGACTGATCGGCGCGGCCGGCTTCGAGCTGCTGAAGCTGCTGCTCAGCGGCTACATGCGGGAAGTCGCCACGAAGAGCATGTACGGGGCCTTCGGCGTGCCCATCGCGCTGCTGGTCTGGATCAACCTCACGGCGAAGCTGCTGCTGTTCTGCGCCGCCTGGACGGCCAGCCGCGACGATGCGGACGGGGACGGGGTGGAGGACCCGGAGCCGGGCGCCGACCGGGCGGGCGCCACGGCGGACGGGGCCTCCGGCGGCTCCGCCGGCGGGTCCGCGGACGGTTCCTCCGGCGGGTCCGCGGACGGGGCCCCCGGTCCCGTTACGCCCGGCCGCGAGCCCGGCGGCCGCGCCCCCGCGGCCAGCGCCGGTTGACCGCGTACGCCCCGCCGGCCACGACGGCCAGCACCCCGCCCGTGACGCCCAGGGCCGTCCCGACCCCGCCGCCCGCGCCGTCACCGGACGCCGACGGGTTGTTCTCGTGGGACTGGGCCGGGGAGCCGTGCGAGGAGGTGTCCGCGCTCTTCGGCGGCACCAGCTCGCCCACCGGCTTGACCTTGCCGGCCGCCGCGAAGCCCCAGTCGAGGAGGTCGGCGGTCTCCTCGTACACGGAGTTGGCCCCGCCCGTACCCGGGTTCATGACCGTGACCAGCAGCTTCTTGTCACCGCGCTGGGCCGCGCCGGTGAAGGTGGAGCCGGCCATCGTGGTGTTGCCGTTCTTCACCCCGGCGATGCCCTTGTAGGGGGGGAGGCCGCCGGCGCCGGTCATCAGCCGGTTGGTGTTCTGGATCTCGAACGTGTCGCGCGGCTTGCCGGCCTCCTGCCTGCCGGGGAACTTCGCGCTGGCCGTGCCGCAGTACTCCCGGAAGTCCTGCTTCTGCAGTCCGGAGCGGGCGATGAGGGTGAGGTCGTAGGCGCTGGAGACCTGGCCCGGAGCGTCGTAGCCGTCCGGGGACACCACGTGCGTGTCCAGGGCCTGGAGCTCCTCGGCGTGGGCCTGCATGTCCTTGACGGTCTTCTCGACGCCGCCGTTCATGGCCGAAAGCACGTGCACGGCGTCGTTGCCGGAGCGCAGGAACACCCCGAGCCACAGATCGTGGACCGTGTACTCGGTGTCCTCCTTGATGCCCACCAGGCTGGAGCCGGCACCGACCCCGTCCAGCTCCTGGTCGGTGACCTTGTGGACCTGCTCCTTGGGCAGGCCCGGCAGCACGGTGTCGGCGAAGAGCATCTTCATCGTGGAGGCCGGGGGGAGCCGCCAGTGCGCGTTGTGCGCCGCCAGGACCTCGCCCGTCTCGGCGTCGGCCACGATCCACGAACGGCCCGTCAGGTTCGCCGGCAGCGCGGGCGCGCCCGGCATCGGGTTGACCTGGGTGCCGGGCTGCCCCAGCGACGCGCCGCCGACCGTGGACATCGAGGCGGGCGGCGCGGGCGCCTTGGGCGGCTGGCCCTTCCCGTCGGCGGGCGGCGTGGGCGTCGGCGCGGCGTGCGCGGGCGACACCAGCAGCGCCGGGACCAGCAGTGCGGGCAGTGCGGCGGAAAGGACCGTCAGTGCGGTCTTCTTGGCAGACACGCAGGTGAAAGTACATCCAGATCCTGTGATCAGCGGCACGGACCGGCCAACCCGCCGCAACCACCGCCGGGACAGCCCACCCCCGCGCGTCCGTCCCGGGGGCGGAGCCGATACTGAGGTCATGAGACTCAGCCGCGCCACTTCCTGGTTCCTGCTCGCCTTCGGCGCGTGGAGCTGGTTCATCTGGGTTTCTTTCACTCGGAACCTGTGGAAGGACGGCAGCGGCCTGGCGTTCGACGATGCGGGAAGCCCGACCGGCTACTTCTGGGTCCACCTTCTCCTGGCAGTGACGTCCTTTCTCCTGGGGACGGCCGTAGGAGTGATCGGGTTGCGCGGGGTACGGGCGCTGCGGCGCGCATCACGTGAGGAGCAGGGCGCGTGACGATCGCACTGGCAGTGGCCGCCGTCCTGCTCGTACTGGCCCTCCTGGGGCTGGTCCACCGCTGGCTCTGGATCCGGCTGGTCCGCGACACCACCGCCCCGGGCGGCCGCGCCCGCCGTACGGGCACGGCCCTGGCCTTCGCCCTCCCGGTCCTGGCCCTGGCCGCCCTGGTCGCGGGCCGCGCGGGCGCGCCCTTCTGGCTCCAGCGCGCGGTCTCCTGGCCGGGCTACCTCTGGCTGGCCGTCCTGCTCTACCTGACCCTGGCGATGCTCGTGGCCGAGGCCGTCCGCGCGGTGTGGCTCCGCCGGGCGAACGGGGCGCCCCGGGCGGCTCAGCCCGCCCCGCCCGCCCCGACCCCGGCTCCGGCCCAGGTCATCGGGGCCGGGTCACCCGGGCCGGTCCCCGCGCCCGCCGAAGCCCCCGCCCGGCCGGACTTGGCCGAGGCCCGGCCGACCGGGGTCCGACCCGACGGGCTCAGCCGGCGCCGCTTCGCGCGGACCGTGGCCGGCGCGGCAGGCGCCGCGGCCGTCGGCACCGTCGGGTACGGCGCGTACGGAGTCCTGCGCGGGCCGCGCGTCAAGCGGGTCCAGGTCCCCCTCGCCAAACTGCCCCGCGCGGCGCACGGCTTCCGCATCGCCGTCGTCAGCGACGTCCACCTCGGCCCCGTCCTCGGCCACGCGCACACCCTGCGCATCGTCGACACCATCAACCGCACCCAGCCCGACCTGATCGCCGTCGTCGGCGACCTCGTGGACGGCAGCGTCCACGACCTCGGGCCCGCCGCCGAGCCGCTCCGGGGCCTGCGCGCGCGGCACGGCTCGTACTTCGTCACCGGCAACCACGAGTACTTCTCGGGCGCGCAGCAGTGGGTCGACCACGTCCGCGAGCTGGGCCTGACGCCGCTGGAGAACGCCCGCCGCGAGCTCCCGTACTTCGACCTCGCCGGCGTCAACGACATCCAGGGGGAGGCCGAGGGCCACGGCCCCGACTTCGCCGCCGCCCTCGGCGACCGCGACCGCTCCCGCACCTCCGTGCTCCTCGCCCACCAGCCGGTCGTCATCGACGAGGCCGTCCGCCACGGCGTGGACCTCCAGTTGTCCGGCCACACCCACGGCGGCCAGCTCTGGCCCGGCAACTACCTCGCCGACCTCGCCAACCCGACCGTCGCCGGGCTGGAGCGCTACGGCGACACCCAGCTCTACGTATCGCGCGGGGCCGGTGCCTGGGGGCCGCCGGTACGGGTCGGAGCACCGTCGGACATCACAGTCGTCGAACTCGCCTCATATCAGGCCTGAACCGCCCGAACCTCCGAGGGAGCGCCGTGAACCGGCCTTCCCGAGGCCGAATTTCCATGATGGGATGTGACCGATAATCGGATAACTGGTCGCGCCCAGCGGTGTGCGGCACGTGGGGTGGAGTCAAGGATGCTGCGGTCTGTCCGCTCGAAAGTCATCGCGGCCGGGCTGGTCCTCGGTGTCACCGGCGTCGCCACCTGGCAGTTGCTGCCGCAGGGCGCCGGCGGCGGCAAGGCGATCCGCGTCGGCACGAGCGACGTCGTCTCCTCCCTCGACCCCGCCGGGGCGTACGACGCGGGCTCCTGGGCCCTGTTCAGCAACGTCTACCAGTCGCTGCTGACGATCCGGACCGGCTCGGACACCCCGGTGCCCGACGCGGCCTCCTCCTGCCAGTTCATCGGCACGAAGCTCACCACCTACCAGTGCGAGCTGCGCTCGGACGTGAAGTTCTCCTCCGGCCGCGCGATCACCGCCGAGGACGTCAAGCACTCCTTCGACCGCATCAAGGCGATCAACTCCGACCAGGGCCCGGCGCCGCTGTTCAACACCCTGGAGTCGGTCAAGGCGGAGGGCCGCACCGTCACCTTCAACCTGTCGGCCGGTGACGCCACCTTCCCCTTCAAGATCGCGACGGGTGCCGCCTCGATCGTGGACAAGGACAAGTACCCGGCGAAGGCGCTGCGCGAGGGCGACAAGGTCTACGGCTCCGGCCCGTTCACCCTCGACGGGTACACGGCGGGCGCGAGCGCCGAGCTCAAGCCGAACTCCTCGTACAAGGGCCAGGGCAAGATCTCCAAGAGCGCGGTCACCGTCCGGTACTACGAGGACTCCGCGGAGCTCGACCAGGCCTGGACCGACCGCGGCATCGAGGTCGCCCACCGAGACATGCCGCCGGCCGTCCTCGCGGCCCTCAACCCGGGCCTGAAGGACACCCGGTACCAGGCCTCGGGCGGCACCGAGATCCGCAGCATGGTCTTCAACCTCCGCACCGGCTCCCCGGTGGCCCAGGCCGGCGTCCGCCAGGCCGTCGCCGCGGTCCTGGACCGGGCCAAGGTGGCCGGCGAGGTCTACAAGGGCACGGTCACCCCGCTGTACTCGCTGGTCCCGGCGGGCATCGCCGCCCACAGCACGCCGTTCTTCGACGCGTGGCCCTCCCCGAACGGGGTCGCGGCGAAGAAGCTGCTCAAGGACGCCGGGGTCAGCGCCCCGGTCTCGATCAACCTCGGGGTCAACACGCGCGGCGCGAACGTCGCCGAGGCTGAGGAGATCAAGAAGCAGCTGGAGTCCACCGGCCTCTTCCAGCTGACGATCAAGCCGGTCGAGAAGTGGGCCGACTTCCAGAAGGCCTACGCGGCGGGCGAGTTCGACGCCTACACCATCGGCTGGATCGCCGACTTCCCGGACGCGGACAACTTCCTCGCCCCGCTCGTCGGCGCCGACTCCTCGATGAACAACGCCTTCTCCGACAAGGCCGTCGACGACCTCATCACCCGCACCCAGTCCTTCTCGGACCGCGGCGCCGCGGCGAACGACTTCCGCGACCTGCAGAAGCTGGTCGCCCAGCAGGTCCCGATGCTGCCGATCTGGCAGAAGAAGGACTACGTGATGTCCCGCGAGGCCGTCACCGGCGCCCAGTACCTCTCGGACGGCACGGGCGTCTGGCGCCTGTGGGACCTCAACTGGCTCTGAGCCCCGGTACGGGGCCCAGCGGGGCTGGTCACAGCACTAGCCGACTTCCGGGCCCTCTTCGGGGCCGTTGTCCGGGTCCGAGGCGCGCTTGCGGCCGGAGCGGGACACGGCCGTCTGGGCCATGCCCGGGAGGAAGTCCGCGAACAGTTCGTGGACCTCCCGCACCAGCGGCCGCAGGACCCGGAAGCGGGCCAGGATGATGCCCCGGGTCGTCAGCTGCGCGCCGCGGTCGGCGAGCCGCCGGGTCTTCTCGCTGTTCGGGGAGCGGTCGAAGACCCAGTAGAGGACCAGGCCCATTTGCGAGAGCCACATGAGCTCCGGCAGTACGTCGGCCAGTTCGGCCGGCACCTTGGTCTTCGCGCCCGCCAGCACCTCGCGGTGCATGTCGATGGCCTGCTTGCGGGCCGGCTCCGACTCCGGGGAGAAGGGGCTGAGCGGGCTCTCGGGGTCCGCGGCGTTCTTGAAGAACTGCGAGGCGAACTCGTGGTACGGCTCGGCGATGTCCAGCCAGCTGGTGAGCACGCCCGCGAGCCGCTTCTGCAGATCGGTCTCGCTGTCCAGGATCGGCCGGACGGCCGCCAGGTGCGCGGCGCCGATCCGGTCGTAGAACCCCTGGACCAGGTGTTCCTTCGACTCGAAGTAGTAGTAGGCGTTGCCGACCGATACTCCGGCCTCCTTGGCGATACCGCGCATCGTCGTCTTGTCGAAGCCGCGCTCCTGGAAGAGGCGGAGCGCGGTCTCGAGGATGAGCGTGCGGGTCTGCTCGCTCTTGGGAGCCTTCTGATCAGTCACGGTGCATGAGCCTATCGGGGTGCGGGGCACTGGTCGTCACAGGCCGGTTGTTCCTGCCCGCCGGAGCCGTCCCGCACGACCTCGCGCCATTTTGCGGCGGTGTGCATGGCGGCCCTGGCGAAGGGCCGGCCGGCCGGGGTGGCCAGCCAGTTCGCCTTCGGCCGGTGCTCGGCCAGCGCCCAAAGGCAGACGATGAAGGCGTCCGTCCCGGTCCACACCTGACCACCGTCCCCGATGACGGTGATCTCCCGCAGCGTCGAGGCGTGATCGAGCTGCGGGTAGCGGCGCTGCGCCTCGAAGGAGGCCGCGGGCAGGAGCCGGAGCGGCACAAGCCAGCGCTGGGCGAGCAGCCAGTGCCTGATGTGGACGCAGAGCGGGCAGTTCGCGTCGTAGAGCACCGTCAGGTGCCGGGTCGCGGTGGTGGCCACGGGGATCAGGCCCCGGCGGGCGCGGTCCACCCCTGGGGGGCGACCGGCGGGGTCTGCTGGCGCTCCATGATGCCGCGGCGCCGCATCTTGTTGAGGACCCAGACGTTGCCGAGGTGCATGACGCCCAGGACCAGGAGGACGACGCCGATCTTGACCGAGAGGGCCTCGAAGAGCCCGCGGGCCGCGACGATCTCGTCGGCCGACCGCAGGTAGAGGGTCACGAAGCCGATGTTGACGAGGTAGAACCCGACGACCAGGAGCTGGTTGACGGCGTCCGCGAGCTTCTCGTTCCCCTGCAGGACGTCGGCGATGAAGATGCGGCCGTTGCGGCTGAGCGTGCGGGCCACCCAGACGGTGAGCGCGATGCTGACGACCAGGTAGATGACGTACGCGATTACGGTGAGGTCCATTGCCCTCAGCCCCCCTTGAACGTGTTCAACTGCTGACGTCCCTGACTGTAGACCTCTTTTTGAACAGGTTCAAGCGAACGTGCGGGCCGGCTTCCCAGGCACCCCCGGTGCACAGCGCGCGAGCGGGTCCTCGGCCGTCTCGGCGATCCGGGTCAGGAGCGCGGCAGGAAGTCCAGCAGCATCCGGGTGACCTCCGCCGGGCGCTCCAGGGAGGGGAGGTGGCCGGCCCACGGGAGTTCGACGTGGGTGGCGCCGGGGACGACGCCGGGGAGTTCGGCCGCGATGCGGCGGAAGACGGGGACGTCGTGCGCGCCGCCGACGGCCAGTACGGGCGCCCTGACGGCCGACAGGTCGACCGCGGGCTCGGGGAGCTCCTGGTCCCCGGCGGCGGCGGGCTCGGACCGGAAGTTCCCCAGCTGCATGTCCCGTACGAGGCCGCGGGCGTCGTCCGTGGCCTCCGGGCCGAGCCACTGGCGGGCGTTGAGCTCCGCCGCGCCCACCAGGTCCCCGGCATCGAGCAGCGCGTCCTCCGCGGCGCCGAACTCCCGCATCTCGGGGCTCGGCGGCCGCCCGGGCCGGTCGGGGCACAGCAGGGCCAGCGCGCTGACCCGCTCCGGGTGCAGCGCGGCGAGCGTCAGCGCGATCCGCCCGCCGTAGGAGGAGCCGACGAACGCGGACCGCCGTATCCCGAGGTGGTCCAGCAGCTCCCGTACGTCCCCGTGGTCGCTGTACGGGACCTCGGAGGCGGGGGACTCCCCGCAGGTACGGAAGTCCGCCCGGACCACCCGGAAACCGGCCGCGGCCAGCGGCGCCCACTGCGGCTCCCACATCCGCCGGTCACACACGGAGGAGTGCAGCAGTACGACGGCCGGCCCGCCCTGGGGCCCGGCCACATCATGGTTAAGGATCATCCGGCGATCCTCCCGGACCCCGGTCGCGAGGACCACGGGTTTTCCGGACGGGGGGAGGCCGCGGCGCGAGCGGAGGCCGCCCCCCGGGCCGCGTCACATGCTGAGCGCGCGGGCCTGGTTGATCTGGCTCATCACCCACATGTACGTGCTCTGGTCGACGGCCGGGATCATCGTGGAGTGGTGGCGGCCGGCGCTGTTGACCGTGATCTGGATGTAGCCCGTCGTGCGGCGCTCCTTCATCAGGAGGAAGAGCAGGCCCAGGAGGCAGAACAGGAAGAAGATGACCGCCAGCACGATCGCGTGCGCCGGGATCTTCTCCTCCGTCCGGGAGAAGTCCGTGGCGTTCCAGACCGCTCCCCTGAGCGGCATCGTGCCGGACGGGGTGATGATCTGGTCGCCGGCGATGGAGATGTCGCCCAGGGACAGTCCGACGGCCGGGTATCCCCCGGGCGGCCCGGCCGGCATGGGGGCGGGTATCGGGGCGGGCAGGCCCGCGCCGGCGATCGTCGGCTGGTAGGCCGGGGGCTGCGGGTAGCCGTAGCCGGGCTGGGCCGGGCCGGGGTAGCCGTAGCCGGGCTGCGCCGGATAGCCGTAACCCGGCTGCCCCGGGTTGGTGTGGTGGTCGCCGTGGCCGCCCGGGCCGGGACCGCTCGTGTACGGATTCGGTTGCTGCTCGCTCATGCGGCCGATGATTCCACAGGCGTCCACAGGCCGGTGGGCCGCTTGTCAGTGCCCGGTCCTAGTCTCCGGGCATGGGAAGCGTGATGTTCGTCGACGAGACGACTGCCGGGGGCCGCAGTGGCGGCTGGGGAATGGAGATCGCCGAAGAGCGGCTCGCGCTGCGCGAGTTGATCCGCAGGCGGATATTCCAGGAAGTGGCCGAGGAGGCGGCCGGCCGGCTGGTGCGGCCGGCCAAGGAGGGCGGCCGGGTGGATCCGCAGGCGCAGACCGAAGCGGCGTACGCCGCCTTCGGGCGCAACGGGTTCCTCGTCCTGGTGGGGGACCGTCAGATCACCGACCTCGACGAGGTGATCGACCTCCCGCTCGGCACCGAGGTCACCTTCCTCAAGCTCGTCGCACTGGTGGGTGGCTGACATGGCCGAGCACCTCGACCGGGCGCAGCTGGCCGCCTTCGAGCGGCTGGGGCGGGAGTACCACACCTACGGCAGCGGTTGGTCGTCGCGGGTGCGGGACGCGCTCGCCGCCGGGTTCGCCGTCCCGCCCGCCGCCGTGGCCACGCTGCGGCGCAGCGTCCTGATCTCCTACGGCATCTCCGAACTGCGCGACATCATGGGGCAGCTGACCGGCCCCGTCCTCAACGTCGGCGAGCACTGGGCCGAGGAGGCCATGGCCGGCGGCCGCTGGGACGCGCTGCTCGCGCACGCCGCGACCGCCACCGTCGCCCGGCCCACCGCCAAGTGGGAGAAGACCGCCCGCGCGCTCGTCGAGGAGACCGGCGCGGGCCCCGACGCCGTGCGCGGGGCGGTCCTGGGCTGGCTCGCGCTCGTCGACCGCCCGCGCACCTTCGCCATGACGGACACCTGGCAGGGAGCTCAGCTCGACCCGTACAACGCCAACGCACTGCGCGGACTGGCCTGGCTGCTGGCCCTCCTGCCCGCGCACCCCGCGGTACCGCGCGCACTCGGCAAGCTCGTGGAGACCTGCCTGAAGAAGGTCCCCGGCCTCGGCCCGCTCAACCCCAAGGTGGCCAACGCCGGAGTCGTCGCGCTGTCCCGGACCGAGGGCGAGGCGGCCCTCGCCGAACTGGCGCGGCTGGCGGCCCGGGTGACCTTCAAGGGCACCCTCAAGGTCATCGACACCGCCCTGGGCGCACGGGCCGAGAAGCTCGGGCTGAGCCGGGAGGAGGTCGAGGAGCTGGCCGTGCCGGGCTACGGGCTCACGGAGGTCGGCCGGGCCGCGTTCTCCTTCGGCGCGGCCACCGCCCTGCTGGAGGTGCGCGGTCCCAAGGCGGTGCTGTCCTGGCGCAACGCGGCCGGCAAGGCGGTCAAGACCGTCCCCGCCGCCGTCCGCCAGGACCATGCCGAGGAGCTGGCGGAGCTCAAGGCGGCCGTCAAGGACATCGACAAGATGCTCACGGCCCAAGCGGAGCGCCTCGACCGGCAGTTCCTCGCCCGCCGCAGCTGGACGTACCAGGCCTGGCGCGAGCGCTACCTCGACCACCCGCTGGTCGGCACCCTCGCCCGCCGCCTGGTCTGGACGGTCGCCGGTCTCACGGCGGTCCACGACGGCCACGACATCCGCACCCTCGCGGGCGACCCCCTGTGCGTCACCGCCGAAGCCGAGGTGCTGCTCTGGCACCCGATCGGCCGGGAGCCCGCCGAGGTCGCCGCCGTGCGCGAGCGCCTCGAAGCACTCGCGATCACCCAGCCGTTCAAGCAGGCCCACCGCGAGGTCTACCCGCTCACCGACGCCGAGCGGAACACCGGGACGTACTCCAACCGCTTCGCCGGCCACGTCCTGCGCCAGCACCAGTTCCACGCGCTGGCCGCCGCCCGCGGCTGGCGCAACAAGCTGCGCCTCGCCGTGGACGACAGCGCGCCGCCCGCCGTCCGCGAGCTCCCGCAGTGGGGGCTGCGCGCCGAGTACTGGATCGGGAGCGAGGACAGCGGGGACTACGAGGCCGACACCACCGGGTCCGGCAGCTACCTGCGGCTGACCACCGACCAGGTGCGCTTCTATCCGATCGACGCCCCGGAGAACTGGGCGCACGTCTGCGGCGGCGGGTACACCATGTACCTGCGCGACGGCCGGGACCCCGTCGAGCCGCTCCCGCTGACCGAGGTTCCCGAGCTGGTGCTCAGCGAGGTGCTGCGCGACGTGGACCTGTTCGTCGGGGTCGCCAGCGTGGGCAACGACCCCACCTGGTCCGACGGCGGCCCCGGGGGCCGGTTCCGCGAGTACTGGACCTCGTACGGCTTCGGCGAGCTCGGCCAGAGCGCCGAGACCCGGCGGACGCTGCTGGAGCGGCTGGTGCCGAGGCTGGCGATCGCGGACCGCTGCCGCATCGAGGGCCGGTTCCTGCACGTCCGGGGCGAGCTGCGCACGTACAAGATCCACCTCGGCTCCGGCAACATCCTGATGGAGCCGAACGACCAGTACCTGTGCATCGTGCCGAAGGCCGGCGGCGGCTCACCGGAGACCGGCTACCTGCCCTTCGAGGGCGACAGGACCCTGGCGGTGATCCTGAGCAAGGCGATGCTGCTGGCCGACGACACCGCCATCACGGACCCGACGATCACCAGCCAGATCGGCCGGTCCTGACACGCCGAAGGCCCCGCTCCCTCCGGAAGGAATCCGGAGGGAGCGGGGCCTTCGTCGTCCGCCGGCCTCGGCCGAGACCGACGGACGGAGTCCGGCGCAGCGACTCGAAGCGCGGAGGCCCGCCAGGGCCGAGCGCTGCGAGAGGCGCGTCGAAAACTAGAAGCGGCGCGTGATGAGGGCGCGCTTCACTTCCTGGATCGCCTTCGTGACCTCGATGCCACGCGGGCACGCGTCGGTGCAGTTGAAGGTCGTGCGGCAGCGCCACACGCCGTCCTTGTCGTTCAGGATCTCCAGGCGCTGCTCGCCCGCCTCGTCACGCGAGTCGAAGATGAAGCGGTGCGCGTTGACGATCGCCGCCGGGCCGAAGTACTGGCCGTCGTTCCAGAACACCGGGCACGAGGACGTGCAGGCGGCGCACAGGATGCACTTGGTGGTGTCGTCGAAGCGCTCGCGGTCCTCGGCGGACTGCAGGCGCTCGCGCGTCGGCTCGTTGCCCTTGGTGACCAGGAACGGCATGACGTCCCGGTACGCCTGGAAGAAGGGCTCCATGTCGACGATGAGGTCCTTCATCACCGTCAGGCCCTTGATGGCCTCGACCGTGATCGGCTTCTCCGGGTTGATGTCCTTGATCAGCGTCTTGCAGGCGAGCCTGTTCTTGCCGTTGATCCGCATCGCGTCGGAGCCGCAGATGCCGTGCGCGCACGAGCGACGGAAGGTGAGCGAGCCGTCGAGTTCCCACTTGATCTTGTGGAGACCGTCGAGCACGCGCTCCTTCGGGTCGATCTCGATCTGGAAGTCCTGCCACGTCGACTCGTCCGAGATCTCGGGGTTGAAGCGGCGGATCCGGAACGTCACCGTGATGAACGGCGAGGCGGCGGCCGCCGCCTCCATCTCGTCCGTCTTGGACAGGGTGGGGGTGGCCATCAGTACTTACGCTCCATCGGCTGGTAGCGGGTGACGACGACGGGCTTGTAGTCCAGGCGGATCGAGTCCTGGCCGTTGTCGTCGACCTCGCGGTACGCCATGGTGTGGCGCATGAAGTTGACGTCGTCGCGGTTCGGGTAGTCCTCGCGGTAGTGACCGCCGCGGGACTCCTTGCGCGCCAGCGCGGACACGGCCATGACCTCGGCCAGGTCGAGCAGGTTGCCCAGCTCGATGGCTTCCAGCAGGTCCGTGTTGAAGCGCTTGCCCTTGTCCTGGACGGACACGTTCTTGTAGCGCGCGCGCAGCTCCGCGATCTTCTCGACCGCGGTCTTGATCGTCTGCTCGGTGCGGAACACCATCACGCAGGCGTCCATCGTCTCCTGGAGCTCCAGGCGCAGGTCCGCGACCCGCTCGTTGCCCGTGGAGGCGCGCAGGTGCTCGACCTGGTCGATGACCTGCTGCGCCGGGTTCTCGGGCAGCTCGACGTAGTCGTGGGCGTGGGCGTACGCGGCGGCCGCGATGCCCGAGCGCTTGCCGAAGACGTTGATGTCCAGCAGCGAGTTGGTGCCCAGGCGGTTCGCGCCGTGCACCGACACGCACGCGACCTCGCCGGCCGCGTACAGGCCCGGGACGACGGTGGTGTTGTCCATGAGGACCTCACCCTCGACGTTCGTCGGGATGCCGCCCATGGCGTAGTGCGCGGTGGGCTGGATCGGGATCGGGTCCGTGTACGGCTCGATGCCCAGGTAGGTGCGCGCGAACTCGGTGATGTCCGGGAGCTTCGCGTCGAGCTGCTCCGGCGGCAGGTGCGTCAGGTCCAGGTACACGTGGTCCCCGGCCGGACCGCAGCCGCGGCCCTCGCGGATCTCGGTGTAGATGGAGCGCGAGACGACGTCACGGGACGCGAGGTCCTTCATGACCGGCGCGTACTTCTCCATGAAGCGCTCGCCGTCCTTGTTGCGGAGGATGCCGCCCTCACCGCGGGCGCCCTCCGTCAGCAGGATGCCCATGCGCCAGATGCCCGTCGGGTGGAACTGGAAGAACTCCATGTCCTCGAGCGGCAGGCCGCGGCGGTAGCAGGCCGCCTGGCCGTCACCCGTGAGGGTGTGCGCGTTGGAGGTCACCTTGAAGAACTTGCCGGTGCCGCCGGAGGCGTAGATGACGGACTTCGCCTGGAACACGTGGATCTCGCCGGTGGCGAGCTCGTACGCGACCACGCCGGCCGACTTCTTGACGCCGTCCTCCTCGACCAGGAGCTGGTCCAGGACGTAGAACTCGTTGAAGAACTCCACGCCCTCCTTGACGCAGTTCTGGTACAGCGTCTGGAGGATCATGTGGCCGGTGCGGTCCGCGGCGTAGCAGGACCGGCGGACCGGCGCCTCGCCGTGGTTGCGGGAGTGCCCGCCGAAGCGGCGCTGGTCGATGGTGCCGTCCGGGGTGCGGTTGAACGGCAGGCCCATCTTCTCGAGGTCGAGGACCGCGTCGATGGCCTCCTTCGCCAGGATCTCGGCGGCGTCCTGGTCGACCAGGTAGTCACCGCCCTTGACCGTGTCGAAGGTGTGCCACTCCCAGTTGTCGTCCTCCACGTTGGCGAGCGCGGCGGCCATGCCGCCCTGCGCGGCGCCCGTGTGGGAGCGGGTGGGGTAGAGCTTGGTCAGCACGGCGGTGCGGCTGCGCTTCGTCGACTCGATGGCGGCGCGCATGCCTGCGCCGCCCGCCCCGACGATGACGGTGTCGTACTTGTGGATCTTCATTGGTTTCGCCTCAGCCCCGTTGCCTAGCGGATGTTCGGGTCGAAGGTGAAGATCACCAGCGTGCCCAGAAGAATGGTGAACACCGTGGCGGTGTAGAGCAGGCCCTTGAGCCACAGACGCGTGTTGGCGCGCTCCGCGTAGTCGTTGATGACGGTACGCAGGCCGTTCGAGCCGTGCAGCATCGCGAGCCACAGCATCAGCAGGTCCCAGCCCTGCCAGAACGGGGAGGCCCAGCGGCCCGCCACGAAGGCGAAGCCGATCTTGGAGACGCCGCCGTCGAGGACGAGCTGGATCAGCAGGTGGCCGATGACCAGGACGACGAGCACGATGCCCGAGAGGCGCATGAAGAGCCACGCGACCATCTCGAAGTTGCCGCGGGTCGAGCGCGGGGTCTTGCCGGTCCGCTTGCGCGGGGCCTCGATGTACGGCGCCGGGTTGTCGACGTCGTAGAGGGAGATCGCCTCCACGTCGCCGATGACCTTGTTCAGGTCGGCGGGAGAAGTGTCAGAAGACATGCGTGTCACTTCCCGAACAGTTCGAGGTAGGCGTGGTGCAGCACGGGGTACACGGCCCCGGCCATCAGCACGATCCAGACGCCCACGACGGACCAGAGCATCTGCTTCTGGTAGCGCGGGCCCTTGGACCAGAAGTCCACGGCGATGACACGGAGACCGTTGAGCGCGTGGAACAGGATTGCGGCGACGAGGCCGTACTCCAGCAGCGCGACGATCGGAGTCTTGTAGGTAGCCACGACATCGTCGTACGCCTCGGGAGAGACGCGGACGAGAGCGGTGTCGAGGACGTGTACGAACAGGAAGAAGAAAATGAGGACGCCGGTGACTCGATGAGCCACCCAGGACCACATTCCTTCCCGGCCGCGGTACAACGTTCCAGCCGGCACGGAAAACCCTCCGGAAGCGGGGCGGGGGCCAGCCGGCTTCTTTGTCGGTCGGGCCCGGCCGGGTACGGTCCTCCGGCCCCGGACATCGTAGCGACGCTTTGTCGGTTCCCTCGCGCGGGGGCCATCGGTGTGATCAAACAGGCACGGACGGACTATCCCACAGGGGCGAATAGCCCGAATTCGACGGAGGACATCCCATCTGTCGAGGTCAGCCAGCGTGTCAGATCGGCCAGCCGGGCCTGCGCGACACGACGGAGCTCGTCCGCGGAGATCGCGCGCTCCTCGTCCACCTCCAGCTCCATCCGCCGCCGGATGGCGGCCAGCAGCTGGTCCGCCTGCTCCTCCGGGGTGTGCCCGTCGAGGCAGATCACGAAGGCGTGGCCAAAGGTCCGCTCGTATTCCGCGTGGGCCGCGTCCAGCGCGAGCAGGGCGGCGAACGAGGCCCCTTGCTCCAGCTCCGGCGGGAACTCGCAGGCCAGCGCCTCGGAGAGATCCGCCTGGGAGAGGTCGTACGAGGCTTCGTCCGCGGCGGCGAGTAGCGCGCCGGCGTCGGGGTAGGGGCGGTGGGCGGCCACCCGGTGGGCCCAGCGCCGGCTGCCGCAGCAGTGCAGCAGGGCGGCGTGGGCGGACTCGGGGGACAGGGCGTTGAACCGCGCGAGCCCGGAGCCGTGGAAGGGGTCGGAGCTGCCGCGGGCCTGTGCCGGAAGGTGGCTGGACAGCGGGGGGCTCCTCGTGGCGTGGCGCGGGTGTTCCGCCACGCTATCGACGTGGGGCGGGGAGTGTCGTACGCATCCTGGGTTTTCACCCGGAAGTGAGCCGAAAGGATGACAAGAGCGCATGTGGGCCGGGTGCGGGGCGAGCGGGAGGCCGGGCATCATGGCGGGAGTCGCGGCCGCAGGAGGAGCGGCCAGGAGATCGGCCGCAGGAGCGGCCGGGGGATCGGCCGGCGGGCCGGCCCGGGGAAAGGGGAGGGCGACCGAGGCCGCCACCCCCCACAGGAGAGGCCCCGGCCGCCATCCGTCACGGACTCGTGCGACAAGCCCGTACCCCTGTCAGCGTCTTGGGTGCGTTTTGTGTCACACCTCGCTCCGCGCAGGATTGGTTGCTCGTTGTACAACTCGTGGACGAAGGTGCTTGAAACCCGTAACGTGCTGATTTGCGCCACACGTACAGGACAGTGAACGGGTTGGGGACTTTGCTGGGGGACGACGCGGAGCTGACCACCGCGGTGCTCGCGGCACAAGACGGCGACGAGAACGCGTTCCGTACTGTGTACCGCGCCGTGCACCCACGCCTGCTCGGATACGTCCGCACGCTCGTCGGCGACGGCGACGCGGAGGACGTCACCTCCGAGGCCTGGCTGCAGATCGCCCGCGACATCGACTCCTTCACCGGCGACGCCGACCGCTTCCGCGGCTGGGCCGCCCGGATCGCGCGCAACCGCGCCCTCGACCACATCCGCATGCGCGGCCGGCGCCCCGCCGTCGGCGGCGACGAGACCGAGCTGACGGGCCACGCCGCCGATTCCGACACCGCCGTCGAAGCCATGGAGTCCCTCTCCACCTGCCGCACGATGGCGCTCATAGCCCAGCTCCCGCAGGACCAGGCGGAAGCCGTCGTCCTGCGGGTCGTCGTCGGCCTGGACGCCAAGAGCGCGGCCGAGACCCTGGGCAAGCGGCCCGGCGCGGTACGCACCGCCGCCCACCGGGGACTGAAGAAACTCGCCGAGCTGCTCGGCGCGGAGGGCGGTTTCGAGCCTGACTCCGACATCGACTCCGGACTGGGGCGCGGCCTCGGCGATAATGGCGGTGGCCAGGCGCGGGACGCGGGGGGCGAGAGGGATCTCGACGGCGTTCCGGCGCAGCGGGCCCATGGCGGGGGCCTCGTAGAACAAACCGGTGTGACGCATTCACGTTGGCGGACGCAGAAGGACATGTGATGGCCGACGAGCGCGACAGGTGGCTGGACAAGGCCGCGGCGGACAGACTGCTGCGCGGCGAACCGGCCGTACCTGGCGCCGAGCACCACGCGCGGGCACGGGCCGAGCGGCTGCGTGCCGCCCTCGACGCACTGGCCGAGCCGCCGCCGGCGCTCGGCGCCGAGTTTCCCGGAGAGGCCGCCGCCGTGGCCGCGTTCCGCGCGGCGCGCGGCACGCTGCCCCAGGGCCGGGCCGTCGGCGCCGACGTGTTCGCCGCCGGCGACACGGTGGTCGACCTCAGCCCGCCGCCCGGCTCGGCGTCCGCTGCCCGCCCGGCGGGCCCGGGCTCCGGCTCCGCCGCGGATCGCGCTGCCCGCTCCCGGCCGGCCAGGCCGGCCCGGTTCGCCCTCGCGGCGGCCCTGGCGAGCGTCGCGGTGGGCGGCCTGGCGGCCGCCGCCGGAGCCGGCCTGCTGGACCGGGACACGAACGAGAGCGCGGGCCAGCTCCCGGCCGTCTCGGTGACCGCCGGATTCTCCCCGGAGGCCTCGGGCGGCGCCGACTCCCCGCTCGTCCCGCCGTCCCGGCCGGTCCCGCCGCCGGGTGGCGAGAGCCGGGGGAGCAGCCCGGATCCGGGGCACACCCCGGGCCCGGGCGACCGTATGACGACCGGGCCCGACGGCGACGGCTCCACCGGGGCGGGCGGCGCGACCGCGGCGGAGCCGTCCGCGGGCGTCTCGGCCGGCGGCACCGGCCGGGACACCGACCGGGAGGGCGAGGACCGCTTCCTCCTCGGCGGTACCGAGGGCGCGACCGGCAAGGAGACGGAGACCCGGACCAGGGCGGTGGCGCTGTGCAAGGACTACCGGGCGGGCACGCTCGACGACGACCGCCGGGAGAAGCTCGTACGCCTGGCCAACGGGCTGCTGCGGGTCCCGCGCTACTGCCAGTCGGTGCTCGACGGCGCGGCCGCGGGCGGCACGAGGGGTGACTCTCCGGTCTCGTCGGGGCGCAAGCCCCCGATGGGCTCGGCGACGCTGGAGCCGGCCCGGCCGCTCACGGACGGATCCGTGGGGTCGGGCACCCGCCGCTGAGCGCGGCCGCGGCCGGCGGGAAGCACCGGGGACCGGGTATCGGACATTGTCCTGAAACGGTCGCCCACCCGGCTGTAACACTTTTCGAACCGGCGGCGCAGTACATAACGAGCCGACTGGTCATCGGCGCGCATGAGCCGGGGTTCCCCCCGTACCCCTGGGCTCTGCGCAACCGGCGCGGGCGGGATTCG
Source organism: Streptomyces sp. ICC1 (assembly GCF_003287935.1). Taxonomy (GTDB): domain Bacteria; phylum Actinomycetota; class Actinomycetes; order Streptomycetales; family Streptomycetaceae; genus Streptomyces; species Streptomyces tritrimontium. The sequence goes on along the minus strand of NZ_CP030287.1, from coordinate 458,500 downwards.
TTCCCCCGATCCCGCCCGCGCCCTCAACGTCCGACCCCTGGCCGGCAGGCCGGCGGACGACCCGCCGGCACCGGCCCCCGGGCTCACCAGTAGACGACGACCTTGTCGCCGTTCTGGACCGAGCTGAAGAGCGCCGACAGCTTGCCCTTGTCCCGGACGTTCACGCAGCCGTGCGAGGCGCCGGCGTAACCGCGGGCGGCGAAGTCGGCCGAGTAGTGCACGGCCTGGCCGCCGCTGAAGAACATCGCGTACGGCATCGGCGTGTGGTAGATCGTCGACACCCAGTCCTTCTCCTTGCGGTCCACCTTGAACACGCCCTCGCGGGTCGGGGTGTTCTCCGAGCCGAAGCGCACGTCCATCGTGGAGATGACCTTGCCGTCGATCATCCAGGCGAGGGTGCGGCTCTCCTTGCTGATGCACATGACGCGGCCCTCCATGCAGCGCGGGTCGGGCGCGTCGGCCTCGTTGACGGTCGGCGGGCGCAGCTCGTCGGCGGTCGGCTTCTTGGAGAGGCTCTGGACCTTCTTCCAAGTGGGCTCGTCCACGCCGCCGGTGGCGCTCAGGCCGTTCTTCGTCTGGAAGGACTTGACCGCGGCGGTCGTCTTCGAGCCGTAGAACCCGGTCGGCGCGACCGACATCAGCTTCAGCTGCCGCAGCCGGGCCTGGAGCTCGCGGACCTGCTCGCTGTCGTCACCGTTGGCCATGACCTGCTTCACGGTCGGCGAAGGCGAGGCGGAGGCCGACGGGGAGGCGGAAGCGGAAGCCGACGGGGACGGGGAGGCGTCGCCGGGCTTGGCGTCCGAGGACGGCGAGGTCTCGGGAGAGGCGACCGCCGTGGGCGACGCGGGCGCGGAAGAACCGGAGCCCGTGGCCCCCGACTTCTGCGGACCGCAGGCGGTCGCGGCGAGTGCGACGGCGGTGGCCAGGCCGAGTGCGCGGATTATGACTTTCTGGCGGTGCATTGCGGTCCCCCGATTTCTGTCTGTGTACCTAGGTGATGCGCGACGGGCGTGGAGAGTTGCAAGGAAGGCCGCGATGTTGCGCCATTGTGACCAGCGGCCGTCGCGGGGACGTTGTATCAGCCCCGGGGCCCTCGGATCCACGAAGGAGCGCGGCACATGGACCGGCACGCGGAGCGGCACACCGAGAGCGGCGTCCCGATCGAGCCGGTCTACCGGCCGGGCGACTTGGCGGGTTGGGACCCCGTGACCGAACTGGGCGAACCCGGGGCCTTTCCGTACACCCGCGGGGTCTACCCGACGATGTACACCGGACGGCCCTGGACGATGCGCCAGTACGCCGGCTTCGCCACCGCCGCCGAGTCCAACGCCCGCTACCGGCAGCTCATCGGGAGCGGCGCCGCCGGACTGTCCGTGGCCTTCGACCTGCCCACCCAGATGGGCCACGACTCCGACGCCCCGCTCGCGCACGGCGAGGTCGGCAAAGTGGGCGTCGCCATCGACTCGGTCGAGGACATGCGGGTGCTGTTCGACGGGATCCCGCTCGACCGGGTCTCCACCTCGATGACCATCAACGCGCCCGCCGCGCTGCTGCTCCTGCTCTACCAGCTGGTCGCCGAAGAACAGGGGATCGGGGCCGACGCCCTGACCGGCACGGTCCAGAACGACGTGCTGAAGGAGTACATCGCACGGGGGACCTACATCTTCCCGCCCGGACCGTCCCTCAGGTTGACGGCCGACACCTTCCGCTACTGCCGGGCCGAACTGCCCCGGTGGAACACCATCTCCATCTCCGGCTACCACATGGCCGAGGCCGGGGCCTCGCCCGCGCAGGAGATCGCCTTCACCCTCGCCAACGCGATCGCGTACGTGCGCACCGCACTGGCCGCCGGGATGGAGGTCGACGCGTTCGCGCCCCGGCTGTCCTTCTTCTTCGTCGCCCGCACCACCCTCCTGGAGGAGGTCGCGAAGTTCCGCGCGGCCCGGCGGATCTGGGCCCGCGTCATGCGCGAGGAGTTCGGGGCCCGGGACCCGAAGTCGCTGATGCTGCGCTTCCACACCCAGACCGCCGGGGTCCAGCTGACGGCGCAGCAGCCCGAGCTCAACCTCGTACGGGTGGCCGTGCAGGGGCTGGCCGCCGTGCTGGGCGGCACCCAGTCGCTGCACACCAACTCCTTCGACGAGGCGATCGCGCTGCCCACCGAGAAGTCGGCCCGCCTCGCGCTGCGCACCCAGCAGGTGCTGGCGTACGAGACGGACGTGCCGCACACGGTGGACCCCTTCGCGGGGTCGTACGCGGTGGAGCGGATGACGGACGACGTGGAGGCGGCGGCGCTCGCCCTGATGCGGCGGGTCGAGGACATGGGCGGGGCGGTGGCCGCGATCGAGGCGGGCTTCCAGAAGGGGGAGATCGAGCGGAACGCCTACCGGATCGCGCGGGAGACGGAGAGCGGCGAGCGGGTGGTGGTCGGGGTCAACCGGTTCGCGCTGGCCGAGGAGGAGCCGTACGAGCCGCTGCGGGTGGATCCGGCCATCGAGGACCGGCAGCGGGCCGCGCTGGCGGCGCTGCGGGCGGGGCGCGACGGCGCGGCCGTGGCCGCGGCCCTGGCGGCGGTCCGGGAGACGGCCGCGGGGACGGGGAACGTGCTGTACCCGGTGCGGGAGGCGTTGCGGGCGAGGGCCACGGTGGGGGAGGTGTGCGGTGCGCTGCGGGAGGTGTGGGGGACGTACGTGCCGGCCGATTCCACCTGGTGACCCGGCCGCGACCAGCCGTCACCGCCCGGCGGACCCGTGCGTCCGCCCTGTGAAAACGACTGGCGCGACAGGTGCGTCGTCATGGGACACTCCTGCACATGCTGGGTGTCACAGATCTTCCGACGTATCTCGCCGGCCTCGTGCTGATCATTCTGCTGCCGGGCCCGAACTCGCTCTACGTGCTGTCCGTCGCCGCGCGCCGCGGGGTCCGCGTGGGCTACAAGGCCGCCTGCGGCGTCTTCACCGGGGACGCCGTGCTCATGACCCTGGCCGCGGTCGGCGCCGGGGCCCTGCTCCAGACCAGCCCGCTGCTCTTCGGCGTCGTCAAACTGCTCGGCGCCGGATACCTGACCTGGCTCGCCGTCGGCATGCTGCGGGGCGCGTGGACGATGTGGCGCTCGCGGCACGAGCGCGCCGCGGCCAAGGACGCGGCCGAAGCAGCTGCGGCCGCCGGGACCGCCGGCGAGGCGGAGCGGCCCTACCGGCGGGCGCTGCTGATCAGCCTGTTCAACCCGAAGGCCATCCTCTTCCTGATGTCCTTCTTCGTGCAGTTCGTGGACCCCTCCTACGCCTACCCGGCGCTGTCCTTCCTGCTGCTGGGCGGGCTGATGCAGATCGGCAGCTTCCTCTACCTGACCACGCTGATCTTCGGCGGCACCCGGCTGGCGGCGGCCTTCAGCAGCCGCAAGCGGCTCGCCGCCGGGGCCAGCTCGGCGGCGGGCGTCCTGTTCCTGGGCTTCGCCGCCAAGCTCGCCGTCAGCTGACCGCCCTGCGCAGCAGCCGGGCCACGCGGCGGGCCGTGCGGCTGCGGGGCAGGAAGGACAGCTGCGCCGGAATGCCGCCCGGCAGGCCCAGGGCGGTGAGCCGGCGGCGGGTGAAGTAGCGCCAGGTGCGCGGGGTCAGCTGCCCGGCCAGCCACCGCTCGGCCTCGGGCCGGCGCTCCGCCAGGATCTTGGGCTGCATCGTGAAGCCGACCGCCGTGAGCAGGCCGGCCGTCTCGGCCGCGGCCGGGGTCCAGGAGCGCACGGCCGCCGCGTCGTCGAGGTCCGGCAGCAGGGCGTCGGCCAGCGCCAGCGGGATCCGGTTGCTGTTCGGGTACGGGTCCAGCCGCGCGAGCACGGCCCCGGTGCCGGTCCGGGCGACCGGGAGTCCGTACAGCGTGGCCGCGGTCAGCAGTCCCGTGGAGAAGCAGCCGACGACCAGGGCCGGGCGCAGCCGCTCGTACAGGGTCTCGGCGAGCACCGGGGCGTCGAGCACGGTGAGCCGGACACCGAGCCGTGCCGCCTCCTCCTCGGCCCGCCGCGCGTAGGCGGCCGGGGCGCTGGGATGCGGTTTGAAGACCAGCTCGCGGTGGCCCAGCGCGTGGGCGCCCCGGACCATCGCCATGTGCAGCTCCTCCTCCTCGGCGGCGGGCATCAGGTCGAGCGCCGACAGGTACTGGCCGAGCAGGAGCGCCGGCGGCCCGTCCGAGGGGGCCGGGACGAGCGGGGCCTCGAGCTCGGACAGCGCAGCCACGACCTTGAGGAAGGCCGCGGCCGGGATCACCTCGGCCCGTACGCCGAACTCGGTCAGCAGCAGCGGCTCCAGGCCCGGTACGAGGTCCAGGTGCAGCACCCGCCGGACGCGCATCCCGAGCTGCGGGTCGAGGCGGAAGCGGGTGGGCCCGTAGCTCATCAGCCCGTCCGCGTAGACCTCGACGGCCGCCCCGGCGAACAGCCGGCACAGGCTCTGGGCGGGCGGGACCTGCAGCGATTCCACGATCAGCTCGACCCGGTCGGAGCCCAGGCCCCACGAGGCGCGCAACTGCCGCTCCCACAGCGGGACGTCGTCGGAGCGCGGGGCCCAGGTGCTGGGGTGCTGCGGGGCGATGACGGCGTTCCAGTCGACGACTTCGTCGAAGCGGGTGCGCAGGGCGGCGAAGCCGGGCGCGGAGTCCAGGCCCGGCGCGACCTCGGCGGTGGCGGAGTGGTTGCTGGTCAGCAGGATCCGGCGGCCGGCGGGCGGGAAGCACCCCGCGTCGAGGGCGGCGGCGAGGGTGGCCGTCCCGTAGAGGGTGGAGGCCAGGAAGACCTGGGTGACGCCCGCGCTCATGCCCGCACCCCCGCGGGGCTCGGCCCCAGGGCCGCGGCCGCGGCGGAGGCCGCGGAGTCCGCCGTCCGGGCGCGGCGGCGCAGCCGGCGGAGCAGGTCGGCGCGGTCGGAGTCCATCGAGTCCAGGGCCCGGTCCAGGACGTCCTGGGGCATTCGGCCGAGTGCGGCCGCGCTCATCGAGCGGAGTTTCTTGGCCACGGCCGGTTCGAACCTTTCGATGGACCCGATGTGGTGCGCGATGATTGCGCAGTATGTTCGGACGGCTTTGGGAAGGAGAAGATCGAATTCCCGGTCGGCGGCCGTGTCCGCGAGTACTTGATCAAATGATCGGATGAAATCCAGCTGCCGCTCGTCGCCGATTTGTGTCAGCGAGGTGGAAACCCCGCGCCGGTAGAAGATCCCGGGCAGGCCGACCGTCGCGAAGGACTCCGCCTCCCGGTGCAGCCGCCAGATCCACGGCCGGTCCTCCGCCGTCCGCAGGCCGTCCGTGAAGTGCAGCAGCCCGCGGTCCAGCAGCCGCCGGTGGTACATCCCCGCCCAGGCGTACGGATAGTCCACCGAGGTCGTGCGGCCGGCCGGCAGGATCGCGGACCGCGGATCGGCCACGACCGAGTCCGGACCGTAGGGGACGCGCTGCACACTGCGCGCCCGGCCCGTGCACCGGACATGGTCGGTGCGGACGAAATCGCAGCTCAGGGCCTCGATGGCGGCGAGGGTGCGGGCCAAGTGGCCGGGCGCCAGCCAGTCGTCCCCGTCCAGGAAGGCGATGTACTCGCCGCGGGCCGCGTCCAGACCGGTGTTCCGTGCCGTCGCCAGGCCGGCGTTGCGTTCGTGTCTGAGGTGCGAGGCGCCGGGCAGCTCGCGCGCCGCCCGCTCCAGGAGGGCGCTCGTCCCGTCCGTCGAGCGGTCGTCGACGAGCAGGAACTCGAAATCGTCCCGGGCGTTGAGTTCGAGACTTTTCAGGGCATCCGGCGCGTATGTCTGCACGTTGTAGAACGGCACGACAACAGAGAGCTTGAGCACTCGCGAGACATTATGACCTCGCTCGTCATTCACCGTGGCCCGGACGAGGATTCCATGTGAACGACGCACGGCGGGCGCGTTAACCCGCACGGTTTCGCATTTCGTCGACGGGTTGTTAACCCGCTGTTGTGCGCTCGTTGGGCCGATCACGGAAAAGGCGGAATAACTTCTGCCGGGTGCCAGCAAGCAACCGCGCGGCCCCACGAGCCGTCCTCCGTATGGCCGTCCTCGCCGATTCCGACACCCGGTGGAAATGGGGAGCGCTCACCGCGCGCCGCCTCGCCCCGGAGCCCGGCTCCGCCCATCTGACCGGATACCTGCTGCGCGGCCGGGCCACGCCCACCGCGCGCCAGCTCGGCGAGGTCGGGGTCCGGACCGACCGGCTCACCGAGGTGACCTGCGCGGGCTTCCTCGCGGACATCGAGCGGGAGCGCTACGACGTGGTCGTCCTCGCGCTCGTCGGCGGAGCCGCGGCGGCCGTCCTGCACGGAGCCCGCGCCCTGTGGCCCGGCCCCGGCCCCCGCCCCGCCTTCGTCACCGGCTACGTCGGCGTCGTGTACGAGAAGCTCGCCGACGGACTGCTGCTGCGGCACGGCGCCGACCTCGTCCTCGCCAACTCCCGCCACGACGCCGACCGGTTCCGCGCCGTGTACCGGGGCGTCGGGGCGGACGCGGACGCCGTCGTGGAGACGGTGCTGCCCTTCCTCGGCGGGGCCCCGTACTCGCCCGTCGGCGACCGGACCCACCGGGTCGTCTTCGCCGTCCAGCCGTCGGTGCCGCAGTCCCGCGCGGACCGCTCGTACCTGCTGCGGCGGGCCGCGGAACACGCCCGGCTGCACCCGGACCGCGAGGTGCTCGTCAAACTGCGCAGCCGCCCGGGGGAGCACACCACCCACCTGGAGGAGCTCCCCTACCAGCGCCTGGCGCAGCAGCTGCCGGGCGGCCTGCCCTCCAACTGCCGCCTGGTGTACGGGAACATGGGCGAGGTCCTGGACACCGCCGACCTGCTGGTCACCGTCTCCTCCACGGCCGCCCTGGAATCCCTGCACCGGGGCATCCCGACGGCCGTCCTCACCGACCTCGGCGTCCGCGAGACCCTGGGCAACCACCACTTCCTGGGCTCGGGCTGCCTGGCCTCCTGGACCGAGCTCGACGCGGGCCTGCTGCCGAAGGGGGACCCGGACTGGCTGGCGGCGCAGGGCGTGGCCCCCGCAGGCGACGGCACGGGCGTCGACGGGACGGCCGGCGACGGCACGGGCGCGGGCGGCGGTGACGCCTACGCCGCGGCCCGGGCCCGGCTCGCGGAGCTGACGGGGCCCGGCGGACTCCCGCCCCTGGCCCCGTACTACACGCAGGCCACCGCACCCGGCTACCTGCCCGGGATCCTGGCCCGCCACCACCTCGGCCCCGACGGGCACCCGCTGCCCGGGGCGCCGCGGCCGGACCAGGGGGAGTCCCGGCTGCGCCGCCGGCTCCGCGCCCACCTGCGCGACGCCGCCCGGGGGGCCTACCGCCACGGCGTCCAGCGCGTCGCGCCGGCGATCCGCCGCCTGGGGGAGCTGTGAGCGCCGCCCGCCCGGCCGAGGCCGCCCGCGACCACGGGCAGCACCTTGGCGTTCTTCCGGCGCTTCTGGCCGGCCATACCCACGTCGGGGATGATCAGGTGGCGGGAGTACCGACGGACCTCGTCAACGGTGAGCTCAGCAGCTGGCTCTACCAGGGGTGGCAGCGACACGGGGACTCCGTAGATGATTAAGTCTTAACGGTGGTCCACAGAACGTAGAGGAACACGGTCATGACCCGGGACGGCGGAGACGGTGCCGAGGTAGGTGCCGGGCCCGCTCCGTGTCGAGCTCCCGGCGCAGCCATGGCAGCGGTTCGCTCCGATCACGCGGTGTGGGCGGCACTCCGGTGAGGGCCTCAGTCATCGTCGACTCCTGATTCAGTGGGCAGTCGGCCCGACCAGCCGGGTTCCAGACGTTCCCAATCCCGTTCCCACATGGACAGGCTGCGCGCCTCGATGGTCCGAAGCCTCAGGTGGACGACGCCTGCGGCCGTCAGTGCGATCAGGGCAGCGGCAGTGGCGCCGACGGTCATCGCGGCGAAGGCCCTCTCGCCCGCGGACGGGGATCCGTGGACCGTACGGCCCGTGTCGTCCACCCAGATCGCGACGGGCCGGCCCGCGGGGGTTTTGGGCTGGACCTTTACGAGGCCCGTGTGCCGGGTGGCCGAAGGGAATTGCCAGGCGGCCTGTGCGACGGAATCGGCGGCACCGCCGGTCCAAGCGTCTGGTGCCCGTTCGGCGGCCCCCACCGTCGTGGCCGTGATCCGGTGCACGTGCTCGGCCTGTTCCAGCGCGGTGCGGCTGTCGACGTTCCACACGGCCAGCCCGACGGCCACTCCGCAGAGAGCAGCGACGAGAGTCGACAGTGCGAAGGCCACGAGCCACCGGGTGCGCGTTCGGTCAGCTGTCCGCCGCAGCGGATTGGGCGGTGTTCCGTGAAGCATGGCGGGCCTCCGGCACCGGGAGTCTTCTCATGGAGCGGGCGGGCCGGCAGCTGTGAGCTCGGCGCCGATGTGGTGTGCCCAGGCCTGGATGCGCTCGGGGTTGCGGAAGTCTCCGCCCTTGCCCTGGCGTACGAGGGCGCGTGCCAGCAGGCCGGGCGTACCCTCCGTGAGGCTGCCGCCGAAGGTGATGTGGTCGCGGGCGCCGAGTTGTCGCATCTGACGGGCGACGGCCCGCACGGGTGGGATGTCGCTGCGTTCGGCGGAGGAGTCGACGGGTCCGCTGCTGAACAGCCAGACGGGACGGTGCTTCAGATAGCGGGCGTTGCGCTTCGCGCAGCGCCGGGCCCGGCCGTTCCACCGCCCTGCGTACAGGGAGCCGCCCAGCACCACCCCGTCGTAACCTCGGACGTCCGTGACCTCGCCGGCCGGGACCACCCAAACGTCGATGCCGTCCTCGCGCAGCGACGTTCCGATCTGCTCCGCGATCCCGGCCGTCGCTCCGTGCTTGCTTCCGTAGGCGACCAGAACCTGTTTCGCACTCATGCGCTTCCTCCTTCGGTCGTTCCTAGTCCGGGCCGGGGATCTCCTTGAAGACAGGGATCAGTCCGGTGGAAGGCGGAACAGATGCTCGTCGCCGGCCGCCACCACGACGGCCCGTTCCCCGGGCAGCATGAGGGCCAGGGGACCTTGGCAGGATTCCGGCACGGTGATGCCGAACCTGCCGGGGAGCAGTCGTACGCGGACACCGCGGTGTCCCCGGTGGCAGAGCGTGAACGCGACGGGCTCCATCTCCCGGAGGGGGACGGGATCGACGTACAGGCCTTCGGGGCCGGTCTCCAGGCCCGTGACGCCGCGCTCCGCGAGGTCGAGGGTGCCGGCCATGGCGCCCAGGTGGATCCCCTCGCCGGTGGTGCCGCCCTGGATGTCCGTGACGTCGCCGAGGAGTGCCTCCTCGCAGTACTTCCAGGCGTCCGGGTCCTTCTGGCGGGCCAGCACCCAGCCGTGTACGAGGCTGCTGAGCGTCGATCCGTGGCTCGTGCGCGGCAGGTAGTACGCGACGGTCGCCCGCCACACCGTGTCGTCGAGCCGGTAGCCGAGCCGGGCGAAGAGGGCATACAGCTCGGCGGGCCGGAAGAGGTGGCCGAGCATGATCACATCGGCCTGTTTCGACGCCTGGTAGCGGTTGACCGTATCCCCTTCGGCTTCCAGGATCCGGTCGAGTCGGCGGATGTCGCCGTACCGGGCGCGGTAGGCCGCCCAGTCCAGCTCGGCCAGGTCTCCGTACCCCTCGAACTGGCTGATGACGCCCCGGTGGAACGGGACGTACAGGCGGCGGGACACATCGTCCCAACGCTCGAGCGCGCCGCGGTCCAGGCCGAGCCGTTCGGTCAGCTCCGTCCGGCGGGCGGGCGGCAGCTCGCCGAGCAGCTCGAGCCCCTGCTGGATCACCCAGGCCGCCATCACGTTGGTGTAGGCGTTGTCGTCGATTCCGGGTTCCGCAGCCTCGGGATAGGCGTCGTGGTACTCGTCGGGGCCCAGCACACCGCGTATGCGGTACCGCTTTCGTTCAGGGTCATAGGCGGCGGCTCGGGCCCAGAAGCTCGCGATCTCCAGCAGGAGTTCCGCGCCGGGGCCGTGCAGGAAGCCGGTGTCTCCGGTGGCCCGACCGTACCGGCCGACGTTCAGGGCTATCGCGGAGCCGACGTGGCGCTGCAAGTGCGAATGGTCGGGCAGCCAGCGGCCCGAGCGGGGATTGAGATGCAGGGCCTGGCTCTCCTCCTGCCCCGAACTTCCGCTCTGCCAGGGGAACATCGCCCCGCTCTGACCGGCTTGCCGGGCAGCATCGCGGGCGGCCGGCAGCCGTCGGTGGCGGTACATGAGCAGGGCCCGCGCGACTTCCGGGAAGTGCAGGGTGATGTAGGGCAGGACGAAGAGTTCGTCCCAGAAGACGTGGCCCCGGTAGGCCTCACCGTGCAGCCCCCTCGCGGGAACGCCCACGTCCAGCTCTGCGGTGTGCGGGGAGAGCGTCTGCAGCACGTGGAAGACGTGGAGGCGCAGGATCCGGCCCGTCTCCCCCGAGACGCTCAACTCGCCCTGCTCCCAGAGCCGTTCCCAGGCCGAGTGCTGTGCTGTGAGCAGGTCCGGGAATCCGGGGGCCCGCGAAGCGTGTTCGATCGCGCGTGACAGGAGGTCTCCGGTCGGCCTGTCGAGGGAGGTGTACAGGGCTGCGGTCTTCACCACCGTCGCGGATCGCCTGGGAGCCATGGGCAGTCTGAACGTCTGTACCGTCCCGGCCGCGGTGTGGCTCGTCATGGTGGGTGCGCGGGGTCGGGTGACCGTCCTGACGGCAAGGCCGATTTCGGTGCGGGAGGATGTGGTGCGGCAGGCGATCCATGCGACGCCGTGCGGTGCGAAGCCCGTCCGGTGGTCCGTGAGGTGGTGGCCATCGAGCCCGCCGTAGCGTTCCACTCCCGCGTTGGCCACGTCTCCGTCGAGCGCTGATTCCACTTCGATCAGGCCGCTCCAGCCGTACGCGTGGAAGGTGGTCCGCTGGGCCGCGAGGTAGGGGTCCCCCATGTGCACGATGCGGACGTGGGTGACGCCGAGGCGGCGGCCGTGGCCGTTCTGGAAGAGCATGTGCCGGGTGAGCGTTCCTCGGCGCAGGTCGAGCACCACCTTGTGGTGCAGCATCCCCGGGTCGTCGGGAGTCAGCCAGTCGCCCGGGAGTCCATCGTCGGCGACGCAGCGGTACCGCAGTGCCGTCCAGTTGGGCAGGTTGACCATGTCCTCGTTGTCGACCTGCTGTCCGGCCACGTGCGAGGTGAGCCGGTTGTAGCAGCCGGCGGCGTAGGTGGCGGGATAGTGCACGGGGCCCGCCGGGGTCTCGGGGGCCGCACCGCGCGTGGCGAACCTGCCGTTGCCCAGCGTGCACAGGGCTTCGACGAGTCGCTCCGTCTTGGGGTCGTAGTGGCCGTATTCCCACGTCCACGCGGCCGTCACGGTCCGGCCCCGCAGACGGTGTCTGCGACGGCGTGGAGTTCGGCGGCGACCAGGTCCGCCCCGCGTTCCCGCAGCGCTCGCGCGGTGGCGGGGATCGTCGTTCGGTCGAGGCCGATGACGAGGCCGAAGTGGCCGCGCCGACCTGCTTCGACACCCGCGAGGGCGTCTTCCACCACCGCGCAGCGGGCGGGGTCCACCCCGAGCCGTACGGTCGCTTCGAGGAACAGGGCGGGGTCCGGCTTGCCCGCCAGTCCCAGTTCGGCAGCGTCCGTACCGTCCACCACAGCGTCGAAGTAGCTCAGCAGGGAGGCTGATCCGAGAAGCGGCCGGGCATGGCGGGAGGCCGACACGGCGGCGCAGCACACGCCGTGCGCCCGCAGCCGGGCGAGCGCCGGAGCGACGTCGGTGAAGGCGTGGACGGCCCCGGACCTCAGCGTGCGTACGAACGCCGCCTCCTTGCGCGCCGCGACCGCCCAGACCGTGTCGTCGCCCGGTGCGCTGTCGGGGCTGCCGGTCGGCAGGTCGATGCCACGGGAACTCAGGAAAGAGCTCGCCCCGTCCAGCCGGGGCTTGCCGTCGACCCACTGGCGGTACTCACGGTCTTCGTCGAAGCACGGCTGCCGCCCGTTCCCGGATGCGGCCCAGGCGTCCAGACAGCTGTCGAAGGCGGTCTTCCAGGCCGCGGCGTGCAGCCGGGCCGAGTCGAGGAGTACCCCGTCGGTGTCGAACACGACGGCACGCGGAGCGTTCACCCGGATCCCACACGGCGGCCGGTGATCCGGTTCGGGGTCACGGACATCCAGTGCGTACGGGGTCCGCCGGCCCAGGGGAGCGAGCGGGCGACGGAGTACAGGTGGCTGACTCGCTCCCCGTCCGTGACACCGGTCAGCTCGCCGACGGCCATGACGTTCCAGCCCTCTCGCATCGCGTCGTCGATGTGGTCCACCTCGAAGGCGACCTCGGTCCCGGATGCCTCGGCGAGGCGCGAGTCGGCCGCCGTGCGGAACGCGACCTCGTTTCCCACGACGACGTAGTTGACGGGAAAGACGGCCAGTCCTTCCATGCCGGAGAACCCGACCCGGCCGATGCCATGGGTGGAGAGCAGGCGGAGGCACTCGGCCTCGCTCAGCACCGTCGACGCGGAATCGCGCATCGCGGTCCCCATGCCGGGAGGGCTGTCGGTCGTTCTCCCGGTCAGCTCGGCAACGGTGGTCCCCAGGCCGTCCGCGAGACCCACGAGCATGCCCATGCTGGGCGCCGCCGCCCGCTCCTCCACGTAGGCGATGTACGACGCTGCGGCACCGCAGCGCTCCCCGAGTTCTTCACGCGTGATTCCCAGCTCTTCGCGGCGGGCGGTCACGCGTCGCCCGAGGTCGCCACGGGCAGCCGGAACCTTGGTCGGGGACGCATCTGCCGTGGTCTCTCCCATGATCGTCACACCCTTGCGGTTCGGTTCGTGGCAGGTACAGGAACTTGGAGACGCACGGGGCGTCAACCTCAGGCTGTACCCACTACCGGTGCGCGCACAGGGCCGGACGGTCCCCCTACCGGGGCCGGTCGGGCCCATGCGGTCCTCGCCTCGGGGTGTAACCGCAGAGGTCGGTCTCCCCGCCGAAGGCGGTGTCGCCGCAGGCGACCGTGTCGGCGGCCCCGAGGTCTTTCAAGGGCCTGCCGCTGGGCGGCGTCGCCCGGCTCGATGCCGCCGACGCCTCGGACCCGCAGGAGGCCTCCTCCTCGACGGGCCGGATCAGGCCGCACACGGAAGCGTGCGGCTTCCACCTGCCGGTGACGGCGTCCACCTGGTCGGGCCGGAGGACGTCGAGCCGCGGGGCGGAGTGCCCGTCGGGCGGGACGTCTCCGGGCCGGGGCTCTGGCGGTAGGCCATGGAATCTGACTCCATGACCTACCGCCAATGCGGGCCGCGCCCAGTGTCTGTGCATGGCCCGCCGGCGATGCTCAGCTTTCGTCGGCTTGCCAGACGACCCTGCCCTTGATGCTCACCGAGCCGCTCAGGTCCTCGGGAAGGTTCGCGGTGATCGTGCCTTCGGCCTTCTCGCCGGCCGCCAGCGTCGCCCAGGTGCTCTTCACGATCTCGCCGACGACCTCGGACGGTCCGGTCACGTTGGTGACCTCAAGCGAGGGGACGACGGTGTGCTTCATCACGACCTCGCGGGCCGGTTCGGAGCCGCTGTTGACGACCGCCCATGCCCAGGTGACAACGTCGCCTTCCTCGGAGATGTCAGGAGTCTCGTACTGGAACTCGACCTGCGCGGCCATGGCGGTGCCTTCCTGTTGAGTGCGCGCGATCCGCGCACGTGACGCTGTGATCATCTGCCACCAGCAGCACCGCCAGGGGGCTGATCCACCAAACATCACACCCAGGGGCGACAGCCCCGCCCCCAGCCCCGCCCGGGGACCGCCGCAGCGGTGGCCGGCGCCACCACGCTTCTCGGCGGCGGGACCACGGCATCAGCCGCCCGGGCCGCATCAAGCGCCGGAACACCAACGGCCAGGCCATCCCCGGCGGGCTGCCCGCCAAGCTGCGCGCCTTCCTGGAGACGACCCGTCAACTGCCCACCTGGGCCGACCCCGAACTGATGGCCTCCGGGCAGCGTTTCGGCCTGGCGAACGCGCAGCAGATCTCCTTCGCCGCAGTGCTGGACGTGACGCCCGAGCGGATGCGCTACCCCGCCGCCGCAGCGGCCATCTACGGCATCGAAGGCCCGCACGACAACAAGAAGGGCTTCGCCAAGGCGCTGCGCGGCTGGGCGTCCACCCCAGCGAGCAGGAGGCGGAGCACTACTTCCACACCTGTCGCGTGGGCGCCCACCTGCTGGGGATGTCCGAGGACGGCATGCCCATGAACCTGGCCGCCGCGCGCGAGCGGCCGTGAGCAGCTTCTTCACTGGACAAGAGACCCGCTACCGCTGTCCGCTTCGGGAACCAGTCGGCGGTGGAGTTCCGTGGTCATCGCGTGGATGGCACGGGTCAGTTCCGTATTGGTCTTGAGTTCCAGCTCCTGCTCGACGAAATCGTGGTCGGCCTTCGCCTGCTGGAACGCTGCCTGCCGGTTCTGGCCGATCATCACGAACGTCGACAGGAAGATCGCCTCCAGGGAGACGATGAGCGTCAGCATGGGCCAGGGATTGGCCTCCACGAACAGCATCCAGAAGGCGAAGCCGATCGCGTGGAGATAGACGAACGGCATGGAGCCGGCGAACTTCGTGATCGCGTCGGCGACGCGCAACTGGACATCGGCGGCCCGGCTCGTACGGTGTGCGACGACAACCGGATGATGCCGCGCCTCGGCTTCCGCCTCGGCCTCGGTTCCCTTCACCTGCCTGCCTCCTCGGGACGAGCGCCCTGACACGGTCCTGGGCCCCGCATCGTCTCAAACCATCCACCGTTCCCGGCGTACCGGCAGGGCCCGATGGCAGCCGGGGCAGCGGGCCCTGCCGGTACGCCTGCCCACACTCCGCCCCCGGCCGCCGGCACAGAAGGGGCCGACCGGCCCCCATGCAGGGGCCGCTCCTGCCCTTCCCTCCCCCAGCCCCGTGGGAGCACGGTTCGGACATCGGCTCAACCGACGCATGCCGCAGCCTGCGGTTCGAAGGAGCACTGATGACCACCACGTACCGGATCGCGGAGCTGGACGCGCACTGGCGTGCCGCGAACTATCTGGCCGCCGGCCAGATCTACCTCCTGGACAACCCCCTGCTCACGGAACCCCTGCGGCCGGAGCACATCAAGCCCAGACTGCTCGGCCACTGGGGCACCGCACCCGGCCTGAACCTCGTCCACACCCACCTGAACCGGGTGATCAAGGAGCGTTCGCTGGAGGCCCTGTGCGTCTGGGGACCCGGCCACGGGGGGGCGGCCGTCCTCGCCAACTCCTGGCTGGAGGGCACGTACAGCGAGGTCTACCCGGACATCGGCCGCGACACGGACGGGATGCGCAAGCTGTTCCGCCAGTTCTCCTTCCCCGGCGGCGTTCC
Organism: Streptomyces sp. ICC1; assembly: GCF_003287935.1. GTDB lineage: Bacteria > Actinomycetota > Actinomycetes > Streptomycetales > Streptomycetaceae > Streptomyces > Streptomyces tritrimontium. Next base: position 443,170 of record NZ_CP030287.1, on the reverse strand, counting down.
GAGTCACGTGGCGCCGGAAACGCCCGGCTCCATCCACGAGGGCGGCGAGCTCGGCTACTCACTGGCCCACGCGTACGGGGCCGCCTTCGACCATCCCGGCCTGCTCGTCGCCTGCGTCATCGGCGACGGCGAGGCGGAGACGGGGCCGCTGGCCGCGTCGTGGCACTCCAACAAGTTCCTGGACCCGGTCCACGACGGCGCCGTCCTGCCGATCCTCCACCTCAACGGCTACAAGATCGCCAACCCGACCGTGCTGTCACGGATCCCCGAGGCCGAGCTCGACACGCTGCTGCGCGGCTACGGACACGAGCCCCTCTACGTCTCCGGCAGTGACCCCGCCCTCGTCCACCCGGCCATGGCCCGAGCCATGGACCAGGCCCTCGACCGCATCCGCGCCATCCAGCGGGCGGCGCGGGCCGCGGGCACGGATCCGGGCGCCGAGCGCGCACGCTGGCCGGTGATCGTCCTTCGGACCCCCAAGGGCTGGACCGGGCCCGCGACCGTCGACGGCCAACCCGTCGAGGGCACCTGGCGCGCGCACCAAGTGCCGCTCGCCGGGGTCCGTGAGAACCCCGAACACCTGAAGCAACTGGAGAGCTGGATGCGCTCCTACCGGCCCGAGGAGCTCTTCGGCTCCGAGGGCCGTCCGGCGCCGGCCGTACTGGCCTGCGTACCGGAGGGCGAGCGCCGCCTGGGCGCGAGCCCGTACGCCAACGGCGGCCGGCTGCTGCGCTCGCTCCCCCTGCCCGAGCTCGACGCGTGGTCCGTCCCCGTGGAGAAGCCCGGAAGCACCCTGCACGAGCCCACCCGCGTCCTGGGCCGCTACCTCGCCCAGATCATGAGGGCCACGGCCGGACGCCGGGACTTCCGGGTCGTCGGACCGGACGAGACGGCGAGCAACCACCTCGACGATCTGTACGCGGTGACGGGCAAGGCCTGGCAAGGCATGACGGAACCCACCGACCAGAACCTCTCCCGCGACGGCCGGGTCATGGAGATCCTCTCCGAGCACGTCTGCCAGGGCTGGCTGGAGGGGTACCTCCTCACCGGCCGCCACGGACTGTTCTCCACGTACGAAGCCTTCGCCCACATCGTCGACTCCATGGTCGGCCAGCACATCAAATGGCTCAAGAGCGCCCGCGAGCTGTCCTGGCGCGCGCCGGTCGCCTCCCTCAACTACCTGCTCACCTCGCACGTCTGGCGCCAGGACAGCAACGGCTTCTCCCACCAGGACCCCGGATTCGTCGACCACGTCCTCAACAAGAGCCCGGACGTCGTGCGCGTTTACCTGCCGCCGGACGCCAACACCCTCCTCGTGGTGGCCGATCACGCCCTGCGCAGCCGCGACCAGGTGAACGTGATCGTCGCGGGCAAGCAGCCCTGCTTCGACTGGCTGCCCATCGGGGAGGCCCGCGCGCACGTGGCGCGCGGCGCCGGTGTCTGGGAGTGGGCGGGAACCGACGACGGCTCCCGCGAGCCGGACGTCGTGCTCGCCTGCGCCGGGGACGTGCCCACCCTGGAGGTGCTCGCTGCCGTGTCCCTGCTTCGCGAACGCCTCCCCTCGCTGGCCGTCCGGGTCGTCAACGTCGTCGACATCGCTCGGCTGATGCCCCACGAAGAGCACCCGCACGGCATGACCGACACCGAGTACAACGCCCTCTTCACCACCGACAAGCCCGTGATCTTCGCCTACCACGGGTACCCGTGGCTGATCCACCGCCTCGCCTACCGCCGGACCGGCCACGCCCAGCTGCACGTCCGCGGCTACAAGGAGTCCGGCACGACCACCACGCCCTTCGACATGGTCGTGCGCAACGACCTCGACCGCTACCGGCTCGTCATGGACGTCATCGACCGCGTCCCCGGGCTCGCCGGCCGCGCCGAGGGCCTGCGCCAGAGCATGACCGACCAGCGGATCCGCCACCACGACTGGATCCGCCTCCACGGAACCGACCTGCCGGAGGTCGCCGACTGGTCCTGGCCCTACTGATAGCCGCGCCCGGGGTGGTACGGGTGGGCCGCCCGGGTCCGGGAGGGTACCGAACGGCCCTTCCCGGGCCGGCCACCACCGGCGGAGGGTTGAGGTGGACCCGAACGGAGAACCGCCATGAGCACCTCTTCCCCCCACCGGCTCACCTCCTCCCCCAACCGCTTCGACCACGCCCTCTCCCCGGAACACCGCGGCAGCCTGCTGGCCCTCGCCCACGAGGCGGACTTCCCCGCCGGCGCGCGCCTGTTCAACCAAGGCGGGCACACCAGCCACTTCTGGGTCATCCGGTCGGGGAACGTGGGCATGGACGTGCACGTACCCGGCCGGCAGGCCGCGGTGGTCGAGACCGTCGGCCCCGGCGAGCTCGTCGGCTGGTCCTGGCTGTTCCGCCCCTACACCTGGCACTTCGGCGCCGAGGCCATGACGCCGGTCCGTACCGACGAGTTCGACGCCGCAGCCGTGCGCGAGCTGATGGACGCCGACCCCGCGCTCGCCTCCGCGATGTGGCAGTGGGTTTGCCAGGTGCTCGCCCACCGGCTCGTCTCCTCCCGGATCCGGCTCCTCGACCTCTACGCGCCCCACGGCAGCGGAAGCCACATCTGAGACAATCGACCCGAGACGTATCCCGACCCGAGGGTGTGGCGTGGATGTCCGATGCACCAACTGCCGCCCCGGCTCCCATCCGGGTGTTCCTCCTCGACGACCACGAGGTCGTCCGGCGCGGCTTGCACGACCTGCTGGACTCCGAGCCCGACATCGAGGTGGTGGGCGAGGCGGCGACGGCCGCCCAGGCCCTGGCCCGGGGGCCCGCGCTCAGGCCGGACGTGGCCGTGCTCGACGTCCGGCTGCCCGACAGCGACGGCATCACCGTCTGCCGTGAGCTGCGCTCGCGCATGCCGGACCTCGCCTGCCTCATGCTGACGTCCTTCGACGACGAGGACGCCCTGCTCGACGCCATCATGGCCGGCGCCGCCGGATACGTCCTGAAGCAGATCAAGGGCTCGGACCTGGTCGCCGCCATCCGGACGGTGGCGACGGGGCAGTCGATGCTCGACCCGGCGACCACGGCCCGCCTGATGCGCTCGCTCCGGGATCCGGGCGGCACGAAACCGCAGGAAGACCAGCGGTTGACGGTGCTCTCCGAGCGGGAGCGCGCCGTGCTGGAGCTCATTGGCGAGGGCCTCACCAACCGTCAGATCGGCAAGCGGCTCTTCCTGTCCGAGAAGACGGTCAAGAACCACATCTCCCGGCTGCTCGCCAAGCTCGGGGTCGAACGCCGCGTCCAGGCAGCCGTGATCGCCGCCGAGGTCCGCGAGCGCGACGAAACCGGTCGCTGACGCCCGTACTCACCGGGGAGGAGCGAGCGGGATCCGCCATTCCAGACGGGTCCCGTCACCGTCCGGGCGCGGCGAGAGGGACAGTCCGCCCCCGTGGGCCTCGGCGCGCTCCGCGAGGTTGCGCAGCCCGCTACGACGGCCGCCCTCCGCGACGCCCACGCCGTCGTCGCTCACCGTCACGGTGAGTACGCCTTCCGCCAGGACGATCCCGACCTCCGCGCGAGCCGCCCGCGCATGCCGGGCCACATTGGTCAGGGCCTCGACGAGGACGGCGATCACCTCGTCGGCGACCGGGGCCGGCACGTCGGTGTCGATCAGCCCCTCCATGCGCAGGGCGGGTGAGAATCCGAGCAGCGCCGCCGCCTCGCCCACGGCCCGCACCGCGCGGACCCGGAGTCTCGGCGTGCTGCCCGACGTCTCGTGGTCGCGGAGTCCGAAGATGGTCGTACGGATGATCTTGATGGTCTCGTCCAGGTCGTCGATCGACCGGCTCAGCCGCTCGGACGCCTCGGGGTGCTCCACGAAGCGCTGGGCGCTCTGCAGGGTCATCCCCGTCGCGAAGAGCCGCTGGATCGCGAGATCGTGCAGGTCGCGGGCGATCCTGTCGCGGTCCTCGAGCAGGCTCACCTGTTCACCGTCCCGGCGCCGGTCGGCCAGCTCCAGAGCCAGGGCCGCCTGGCCCGCGAAGCCGGGCAGGGGCGCCACCTCGGTCGCGGAGAACGTCGGCCGCCCGGTACGCCGCGCCAGCATCAGTACACCCCGTAGCTTCGCCCGGGTGCCCACCGTGACGGCCACGGCCGGCCCGAAGCCCGTCCAGACGTCCGGCTGCGCCGCCACCCGGGTGTCGGTGGCCACGTCCGCCAAGGTGACGAGTCCGTCCCGCGCCATGCCGGGCCCGGCCAGAATCCCCTCGCCGCCGGGCAGCACGATCCCGCGGTGCGCTTCGGCGCCTTCCCCCAGGGCCAGCGAGCCGCGCAGCTCGCCGCTGGGCCCCACCTGGTAAAAGACGCACATCTCGGCCGAGATGATGTCCCGGGCACGCTCGAGCATGCCTTCCAGTACTTCGATCTCGGAGGAGCCGGACAGCAGCGCGCTCGTGAAGTCGGAGCTGGCCGCCTGCCACCGTTCCCGGAGGCGGACCTCCTCGTACAGACGGGCGTTGTCGATGGCCACTCCCGCGGCGACCGCGAGGGTCGACAGGACTCCTTCGTCCTCCGCGTCGAAGTCCGTGCCGCCCCGCTTCTCCGTCAGGTAGAGGTTGCCGAACACCTCGTCCCGGACCCGGATCGGTACGCCGAGGAAGGAGCGCATCGGAGGGTGGTTTTCCGGGAAACCGGCGGAGGCCGCATGTTCCGAGAGGTCTCCCAGGCGCAATGGCCGCGGGTGCCTGATCAGCTCGCCCAGCAGTCCGTGCCCGGCGGGGAGGGTGCCGATCCGCGCCCGGAGCTGGTCGCTGATGCCCACCGGGAGGAATTCGGCGAGTTTCTCGTCGTCTCCCACCACGCCCAGCGCGCCGTACTCCGCGTCCACGAGGACGACCGCGGCCTCAACGATCCCGCGCAGCACCTGGGCCAGGTCCAGCTCCTGCCCCAGCGACATGACCGCCTCCAGCAGGCCCTTCAGCCGGTCACGGGTACCCCTCGCGTCACTGATCTCTGCCTGGAGCGCGTCCAGTCTCGGCTGCGGAATCCGGCTCGTCGGCGCATCGCGACCGTCCCCGACCATGGACACCTCCGCCGGCATCGAGGGGCTCTGCGCGCCAGCCCGGCCTTCAGCGTAGTCCCCCGCCCGTCGACCGGTCAGGGTCGGCACCCTGGGTGACGGGCACGAGGGGTCCGGACCGTAGCGAATCCGGTCGGGCTGTTGCCCACCTGCAAGCTCGCGGTGCCCGTTCACCCGCTCGGGACGGTGATGACGGGGCAGTGCGCACGGTGGAGCAGCCCGTGGACGACCGATCCGAGCCGGAGGCCCGTGTAGCCGCCCTTGCCGCGTCGGCCCACGATCAGGGCCAGGGCGTGCTCGGCCGCCTCGGCGAGGCGCTCCACCGGGTGTCCGGTCAGCACCTCGTGGGTGAGCTTCGCGTCCGGGTACTCCTGTGCCCCACCTGCGGCTACCTCGGTCAGCATGCGGCGCTGGGCCCCCACAGCCGCCGTCTCGTTCTGGAAGGAGAAGACGGGCGGCTGCCACACCGAGATCGCGTGCAGCTCGCAGCCGTGAAGCGCGGCCTCCTGGAACGCCAAGGCCATGGCCGTCTTCGACGACTCGCCGCCGTCGACCCCGACGACGATATGGGCCGGTGTCTGGGCGGTGCGTTCGGGGCCTCGCACCACGACGACGGGGCAGTGGGCCTGTGCGGTGACGGGCAGCACGACGGAGCAGCCGCTGAAGATCTCCTCGGGCCGGGTCAGGTGCCGGGAACCGAGGACGACCATGCGTGCGTGTCTGGACGTCCCGCAGAGCACGGGTGCCGGGTAGCCGTCGCGCAGGGCGGTGGCCAGTTCCGTCCCGGGGTGGCGCTCGCGTGCCCAGGCCGCGGCTTCTGCGAGGGCCTCCGAGCTGGCCTGGCGTACGGCATTGTGCTGCGCGGTGTCGTCGACGATGCGCTCGGTGTCGTGAGGAGAGGGCACGGCCAGGACGAGACGGAGGCGTACATTGCGGCGGTGTGCCTCGTCGGCTGCCCAGGCGAGGGGCAGGCGCCACCCGCCGGCGGGGTCGATCCCCACCGCGATGTCCCGTCCTTCCGCGATGTCCGTCATGACGCGTTGCTCCCCTGCTCCTCGTCGTGCCGCGGAATGAGCTCCACGGGGCAGTGCGAGTGGTGCAGGAGACTGTGCGCGGTACGTCCCAGGGCGGGCCCGAAGTACCCGGGCGATCGCCGTCCTCCCATGACGAGCAGGTCCGCACGGCGTGATGCCTCGACCAGGACCGCGGCCACCGACACGCTCTTCTCGGCATCGGCGTTCACGGTCAACGCGGGGAACTCCTCGCGTACGCGGTCGGCGACGGACTCCAGACTGCGGACATGGCGGCTGGTGAGTTCGTCGACGTCGTCGAGCATGGTGACGACGGTTCCGGCGTACTGAAGGATGTTCCACACGGTCAGCAGGCGCAGCGTTGCCTTGCGCAGCTCTGCTTCGCGGGCGGCATAGCGCGCGCATTCGAGGTCGTACTCGTCTCGCACCGCGGCCAGGACCACGCCGTTCTCGGCGAGGTCCTCGCCGCCGCGCACCACGATGACGGGGGTCGTGGCGCCCGCTGTGAGCCTCAGCCCGACCGAACCCAGCATCAGCGACTCGAAGCCGCCCGTCCCGCGGTGACCGACCACCGTGGTGCCGTACTTCGCCGCCACCCGGTGCAGACCGGAGACGGGGTCCCGGCGGCTGTACTCCGTAGTGACGTGGAGGGTCGGGAATCGCTCCGAGACCGTAGCGGCCGTAACCTCCAACAGGTCACGGCCCTCCGCGTGGACGCGTTCGATGATCTGAGCCGACAGGTAGGAGATCCGGTCGGCGGTATCGCCCGCGTAGAAGATGTGAAGGGTGCTGTTGCGTCGGGACGCCTCGGCGGCGGCCCACAATGCCGCTGTCAGCGCGGTGCTCGATCCGTCGACACCGACGACGACCGAGCCGAGGTCCGGACGGTATGGGGTGGCGCCTTGCATGGCTTCCTCCTCCGTGGAACGGCGTCGGGGGTGCTTTCACACTGTCACCCGGACCGGCGCGAGGAATGGGCCGCAGGGGGCAGTCATGGGACCGAAGGTCCCTTGCCCGTCACCCATCGATTCACCGACCGCACACCGCCTGGACCGGTCAGTCCTGGCAGAGGGCCCGTTCGGCCCTCGCACTGCGGGCGTACGCGGCGGATGGTGGCTGGTGAGGGTGCTCCACACGGTGCGCTCACTGGCCGAGGCCGACAGGAGGGCCGCAGATGAAGCACGCCAAAGTCGGCTTCCTCATGACCGACGAGGTCATCTCGGTCGTCGGGCGCACTCCGTCCGACGACGTGGCCGCGCTGCTCATTGACCACGACATCAGCGGAGTGCCGGTCGTGGACGGGGACGAGCGTGTCATCGGGGTCATTTCGCGGACCGATCTGCTCATCCAAGACCACCTCACCGCTCGAGACGTGATGACCGAGCCGGCCGTCACGGTCCACGCCGAACAGACGGTCACCGAGGCCGCGCGCCTCATCACCCGGCGGGGCGTGACGCGGCTCCCGGTCGTCGACGAGGAGGACCGGCTGGTCGGCATCGTGACCCGTCGGGACCTGCTGCGCGTGTTCCTCCGCCCGGACCACGAGATACACCGCGTGCTGGTCGAGGAGGTGCTCGCGGACACGATGGACATCGGCGCCGACGCCGTGAGCGTGCGCGTAGTGGACGGGGTCGTCACCCTGGACGGCCGACTCGCCAGGAGCAGCCAGATTCCCGTCGCGCTCCGGCTCGCCGGACAGTTGGACGGCGTGGTCACGGTCATCGACCGGCTCACGGCCCACTCCGACGACACCCGCACCCGCACCGCTCCGCCGGACCGCGGCACCGAAGACGTTCCCCGCTGACTCAGGATGTGGACCGTACGGCCCCTGCCCGCCCCACCCGCACCGCGCGAGCATGGAAGCGAGGCAGGCTCGCCGCACCCGGTCGCAACCGTGCCGAGCCCCGTGAAGCGCGCGATGGCCCGCCAGGCCGAGGCCGAACGGGAGAAGAGGGACAAGATCATCAACGCGGAGGGCGAGTCGATGACCGCCACCGCACTCGGCGACGCCCCCGACACGATGATGGCCCACCCCCTCGCCCTGCAACTGCGCAACCTGCAGAGCCTCGTGGAGGTCGGCGTCGACAAGAACACCACCGTGGTCTTCCCCGCACCGCTCATGAGCACCATCGGCGAACTCGGCGCCTTCCTCGCCGGCCGCCACCGCCGCCACCGCCGCCACTGCGGCCGCCGCGGTCCAGGCGCCACCCGTGGCGGAGCTCGCCGCGAAGATCCCCGCCCCGCCCCTGCCCAACGGAACAGCCACCGGCGACGTGGCGCACCGGCGCCGTCAGGTCTCCAGGACGCGCGACGGGTTCGACACGGCCAGGTCATCGTGGCGCGGCCCGCCCAGCACGACCTTCAGCGCACCCGTCTCACCGGCGCGGGAGAACACCTCGTACGCCTCCTCCATCTGTCCCAGCCCGAAACGATGGCTGATCAGCGACGAGGTCGGCAGCCGTCCGGCCGCCAGCATGCGCAGCAGCATCGGCGTGGAGCAGGTGTCCACGAGCCCGGTGGTGAAGGTGACGTCCTTGATCCACAGGTCTTCGAGGTGCAGGGTCGCGGGCCGGCCGTGGACGCCGATGTTCGCGACCCGGCCGCCCGGGCGGACCATCCGGGTGCACATCTCGAAGGTCTCGGGCACGCCGACGGCCTCCATGACGACGTCCGCGCCGAGACCGTCGGTCAGGTCACCCACGAGCTGCTCCGGCTCCTCGGCAGCGTTCACGACCGCGTCCGCGCCCAACTCACGCGCCTTCGCCAGCCGGGACGGCGCGAGGTCCACGGCGATGACGCGGGCCGGCGAGTACAGCCGGGCCGTGGCGATGGCCGCGAGTCCCACGGGTCCGGCGCCGACCACGACGACGGTGTCCCCGGGCCGCACGTTGCCGTTCAGCACGCCCACCTCGTAAGCGGTGGGGAAGATGTCCGCGAGCAGCACGGCCTCAGCGCTGTCGACCGTGCTCGGCAGCGGGTACACCGAAAGGTCGGCGAACGGGACGCGGACGTACTCGGCCTGGGTGCCGTCAATGCTGTGGCCGAGCACCCACCCGCCGCCCCCGCGGCACTGTCCGTAGCGGCTCTCACGGCAGAACCGGCACCGGCCGCACGAGGAGATGCACGAGACGAGCACCCGGTCACCGGGCCGCACCGAGCGGACATCACCGCCGCTCTCCACCACCGTGCCCACGGCCTCGTGACCGAGCACCCGCCCCGGAACCACCTCGGGCAGGTCCCCCTTGACGATGTGCAGGTCGGTACCGCAGATGCTCACCGCGTCGACGCGCACGATCACGTCGCCGGGATCCTTGATGCCCGGATCCGGCACGTCCTGCCACGCGGTGCGCCCCGGCCCCTCAAAGACGAGTGCCCTCATGACGCCACCTCTCTTTGTCTCCCGTGCTCCGGCAAAGGTCACCTCATGCTGTCCCCGGCTCTCGTTTCACGGACAGGGCCGGACGGTCCCGCACCGGGGCCTGACAGGCCCGTTCGGCCCGTGCCGTGGAGGTGTGAGGGTGGATGACGGGGCCTTCTCCGCCGGACGACGGCCGCCGATCTCCATGACAGCCCGCGAAATGTTCGCCTTCTCATCGAGGACCACGCCATGACCTCCAGTCCGCATCTCGTCCGCGACGTGATGACGAGAGTCGTCGTCAGCGTCACGCCCCTCGCCGAGTTCAAGGAGATCGTTGCCGTCATGAACCAGTGGAAAGTGACAGCCGTGCCGGTCGTCGAAGGCGAGGGCGCGAGCAAGGTCATCGGTGTGGTCTCGGAAGCCGATCTGCTTCCGAAGGAGGAGTTCCGCGATCACGACCCCGGGCTCATCGAGCAGATGCGGCGGCTGGGCGACACGCTGAAGGCCGGATCGACCCTGGCCAAGGACCTGATGACGACCCCCGCCGTCATGGTTCCGCCCGACACCACCCTGGCCCAGGCGGCCCGGCTCATGGCGGAACGCCACATCAAACGACTGCTGGTCGTCGACCCGGCCGGCACTCTCCGGGGCATCGTCAGCCGCACCGATCTGCTCAAGGTGTTCCTACGGACGGACGGTGAACTGGCGGACGAGATAAGGCGCGAGGTGGTCGGCCGACTGTTCCCGCTCGCACAGCACCGGGTGCGGGTCGATGTCCACCACGGCGTGGTCACCCTCTGCGGCGGCATCCTCGACGCATCGCTCATTCCGGTGGCAGCACGTCTCGCACGCGCCGTGGAAGGCGTGGTCGACGTCAACTGCGCCCTGACCGCGTCAGCCGCCCAGACGGCCGGGGCATGAACCTCCGCCTCAGCCGAAATACCTGGTCAGAACCCCTTCTGATCTCCGTACCGGAGTACGGTGGAGATACCGGGAGTATTTCGCGCACCGGATACAACTCAGGTGTCGTTTCCGGCGATCAATACGCCGGGCCGTCGAATCTGCGGGCGGCCCGGGGACAGGTCTCCACCATGACCGTCGCCCTGGAACCCACCACACCTGCCCCGCTCCTCGCGCCTCCTCGCCCCGCTCGCCTCGTGCTCACGCCGAAGACCGCCCTCGGCGGGCAGCTGGACGGCGCCTGGTGGCCCCGCTCCCGTGACCTCGCAGCCGAGCTGCCCCTTCTCCTCGCCGCCTTGGACGAGACCTGGGGGCGCATCACCCGCGTCATCGTGAACCCCGACCGCTGGCCCGTCATCCCGCACACGGTTCCCGTGGACGGGCGTACGGTTCACGTGGGTTGGTTCACCGAGCAGGACCCCGACAAGCTGATCCTGCTCTCCTACACCATCGGCCGCTGGGACCTCCTCGTCGTCCCGCCCCATACCGCACCCGCCGCCGCGGCCCGCCTGATGGCGGCCGCCTCCGTCCCCGGCAGCGTGCTGACCGCCGGCGCGCTGATCGCCGCCGAAACCGTCATCGGCCGAAGGCCCGACGTCCGGAACCGGGAAGACGCCTGGGAGGGCGAAGGCGGAGCGTGCATGTCCCCCATGGGGTTCCCTGCCAGGCAACCGGTCGGCCCCCTGTCCGCAGGCGCTTGGTGGTGAGCCGGTCAGCTGCCGGTTGGCCTCGGCATCCGCCTCGCCCAGCGCGGGTGCCGGGCTCACCGCGACATGTTGCTGACCACCCAGGGCAGAGAACAGCTGCCCGCCGCTACACCACGCCAGGGGACATGACCGCCACCTGGTACGACTAAGGGTTGTCCCGTAAATGATCTTCGGGTCGTCCTGGGCAGGGTCAGTCGTGGTGTGATCCGCTGGCCTATCCGGCGAGGGCGAGGTTGTGCAGTCGGGCGATGCCGAGCATGGCGTGGTGGACGCCGTCGCCTTTGAGGCGGCAGTCGCGGAGGATCCTCCAGGTCTTCATGCGGGCGAAGACGTGCTCGACGCGTGCACGGACCTGCTTGTGGGACGTGTTGTGTTCCTGCTTCCAGTCGGGCAGGTCTTCGCCTTTGCGCCGGCGGTGTGGCATGAGGAGTCCGGTGCCGGGATAGCCGCCGTCGGCCCCGAACAGCGGGGCGAGCTGTCGCATCGTCAAGTTCGTCCGCCAGTACGCCGCGACCAGCAGTGCCCGGTCCTCCAGCGGAAGGCTCCACGGCCGGCCCTTGCGGACCGCATCCGTGCCCTCGCGCCGCAACACGGTCACCAGCTTCCCGAAACAGCGCGGGCTCGGCCCGGTGAACGGGGCTATCCAGGACGGCTCCGACGCCGTGATCACACCAGCCACACCAAGATCATCTCACCCGTGACCAGCAGTTACGGGACAACCCATAGTGCCGCATCGGGCAACGCTCGGCCTGTAGTTCGCGGCGCGTCGACCGATCTCGGCACGCACCGGGATCCTGTGTCCGTACACGTCGGGTCACGCGCCCAGTTGTGCGCGAATGAGTGCGTCGAGTCGTTGCCATGCCGGGGACGAGGCGTTGACCGTGCCCTGGATGAGGGCGGGGATCTCGGAGGCGGTGTCCAACTCGGGCAGCTCGTCGGGTCCGTAGCGTTCCCGATGCGCCTCGGCGATCCGGCGGGCGAGGTCGTCGATGCGGGGATCGTCGGCGTCGAGGTCATAGGAGTGGTCGTATTCGAGGAAGAGCTGCCGTAGGGCGGGGTCGGCCAGGATCTCGGCTTGCTCGTGGAACAGGGTGATCGCGCGGTCCGGGTGGGTGGCGAACACGAGGATCCACAAGTCGCGTTGCAAGTGCGGGCGTTTAGTTCGTCGTCGATCTCGTCCAGCGCCTGCTGGAACTCCTCGTCCGTTGCTGATCTCAGGTCCCGGATGCGGGCCAGGGGGATGCCGGTTTCGGCGAGCGTCCGGATCTTGATCAGGTTGATGGCGTCGTTCGCGCCGTACCGGCGGTATCCGGATGCGTCGCGGTCGGGCTCGGGGAGCAGGCCCTTGTCGTGATAGACGCGGATGGTCTTGATCGACACTCCGACGTACTTGGCCAGCTGCCCGATGGTGATCACACGGCCATCGCCCCACTTGACCTTGCCCCTGGGGCAAGGTTGCAGCATGGCGTCATGACGGACACGAATATCGATCGGGAGACCCTGCGCGAGCTTGCCGATGGGGGCAACGAGACCGCTTTGGATCGGCTGGCCGACCTCGCCGACGCGGCCGACGACCTCGGGGAGCTGAGCGAGCTGCTGGATGAGGGATGCATGCACGCCGGCTTCCTGCTCACTCGACGCGCGGCCGCGACCGGCGACCTGCGCGAGCTGCAACGGATCTCCGACGCCGGGTACGACGCGGCCGGGAAGGAGCTGGACCGGCTGCTGAAGGCACCGACCGGACGGCATCGGGATTGAGGAACCGGCCGGTCGCCGCAGCGCGCTCCAGGCCTCGGCCATCGGGGGCGGCTCGCGGCTGCATCTGGCGAAACCGCCACGCCGACGACCGGCGCCTACGCGCCGTCGTCGACAGGGCGGACGTTGCCCGATGTGGCACTGGCTAGGGCCGGTAGACGAGCTCGACCATCATGGCTGCGATCACTCCCCAGACACCGATGCCAAGCAGCCACAGGACGTCGAGGACGGCGCCGGTGGCGATGAGGGTCAGGCCGGCCGCCCCGAGGACGAGTACGGTCCGGCGGATACCGCGGTCGGGACGCCAGTCAATGGTCACAGCTGTGAGAATCCCGCCGGATCCTCGCGGAAGCGAGGATCCGGCGGGATTCCTGTCGGTTTCCTGACGTCAGCCGGCGTGAACGTGCGGGCGGCGGGTGCGGTCGGGTTCGGCCTCGCGGATGACTTCTCGGGTGACCGGGGCGACCTCGCCCTGGCCGAAGAGGAAGAAGCGGAGGAAGTTGGCCATCGGGTTGCCCTCGGTCCACTCGAAGTAGATGTGCGGGCGTTGGCCGGTCTCGTCGCGTACGTGGAGGAGGAGGGCGGCCAGCGCGTTGGGGATGCTGGAGCCCTCCAGGGTCAGGACGCGGTAGCGGTCGTGGAGCACTTCGCCGCGTACCCGCATGCCGGATTCGAACTCGGATGCGTCCAGGATGGTGACCTCGACGAACATGACGTCGTCGCCGGGCGGGATGTCGTTGTCCGCTCTGATCTGCTCGACCTTCTCGCGGTACTCGGCCTTGTCCCGGTTGTCCGGCTCGTTGGCGATGAACCGGATGGTGCGGTTGGCGGTGTCGCGGATGAAGCGGGCCGCCATGTCGTCCAGTTCCACGTCGGTGACGCGCAGCTCGAAGACGCGGGCGAGGCGGGACAGCAGCGAGAGCGCCATGATGCCCGCGATGAAGCAGGCACCGATCTTCACGCCGTCGGGGCGCTCGACGACGTTCACGGCGGTGGTGTAGATGAAGACGGCCGAAATGATGGCGAAGCCGATGGTCCAGCCGCGCTCGCCGGCCCGGCGGGCGGCGATGGTCACGGCGACGGCCGCCGAGGTGATCAGGACCAGGACACCGGTGGCATACGCACCGCCCTGCGCGTCCACGTCGGCGTTGAAGATCCAGGTCACCAGGAACGCGACCAGCGTGAATACGATGACCATCGGCCGCAGGGCGCGCGCCCAGTGCGGGGCCATGCCGTAGCGGGGCAGGTAGCGCGGCATCAGGTTGAGCAGGCCCGCCATCGCGGAGGAGCCCGCGAACCAGAGGATCAGGATCGTGGAGATGTCGTAGACCGTGCCGAAGGCGGAGCCCAGGTGCTCGTGGGCGAGGTAGGCCAGGGCGCGGCCGTTGGCCTCGCCGCCCGGCTTGAACTGTTCGGCCGGGATCAGCAGTGTGGTGATGAAGCTGGAGCAGATCAAGAAGACGCTCATGATGATGGCCGCGGTCGTCAGCAGCTTCTTCGCCCCGCGGATCCGGCCGGCCGGCTTCTCAACGGTGTCTTCGGGATCGCCCTTGACGTGCGGCATGACCGCCACACCGGTCTCGAACCCGGAGAGGCCGAGCGCGAGCTTCGGAAACACGATGAGCGCGATGGCGATCATCATGAAGGGGTTGCCGTGTTCGGTGGTCAGCGCGTCCGACCAGTCGGTGATGACGTGCGGTTCGGTCATCACGTTCCACAGGCCGACGGCCACGACCACGATGTTCAGGCCGAGGTAGACGGCCACCAGGACCACGGCGACGCCGATGGCCTCGCTGAACCCCTTGAGGAACACGGCCCCGAGCAGCGCGATCATGATCATGGTGATCAGTACTTCGTGGCCGTGCAAGGTGCTCGTGAGGTGCGGGTTCTCCACCAAGTGCGCGGTCGCGTCGGCCGCCGACAGGGTGATGGTGATGAGGAAGTCGGTCGCCGCGAACCCGAGCAGGGTCAGGACGAACAGCTTCCCCTTCCAGAACGTCAGCAGCCGTTCCAGCATGGCGATGGAGCCTTCGCCGTTCGGGCTCTCCTCGGCCACCCTCCGGTAGACGGGAAGGGCGCCGAAGAGGGTGAGCAGGACGAGCACGATGGTCGCCAGCGGCGACAGCAGGCCGGCCGCGAGCGCCGCGATGCCTGGTTGGTAGCCGAGGGTGGAGAAGTAGTCCAGACCCGTCAGGCACATGACCCGCCACCACGGGCGGCCGTGCGGCTGGGCCGCCGCCTCCTTGGCGGCGGGCGAACTGGTCTGCGCGGTCAAGCCTTCCAGCATCCACGCCCTCAGGCGCGACGTGCGGGCAGGGGTGGCCATCGTGGTGGGCTCCTGTCGTACGGCAAAGAATCAGCCATCGACCTCGACGGCTGAGCAAGCGTACGCAGCCTGATCACTTATGCCCGCACTTGAGCCAATCCTGACGCGTCCTTAACGCGCACCCTCCCGATGGAGTAGCGGATGTCAGAGCGACGCAGAGTTCGGTCAGTGGCTCCGGGGCGCGTACACGATGACGGCCATCCCGGCGAGGCAGACCGGGGCGCCGATCACGTCGTAGCGGTCGGGGCGGTAGCCGTCGGCGACCATGCCCCAGGCGATCGACCCGGCGACGAGGATGCCGCCGTACGCGGCGAGGATGCGGCCGAGGGCGATGACGCCGGCGCCGATCCAGATCCAGCCCTTGTGTTCGCGGACGCCCTGCCAGACCAGCCAAGCGCCTCCGATCTCGAACAGAGCGGCGAGGGCGAACAGGGCGAGGGAGCGGGCGACGAGCACGGCAGAGGTCTTCCTGGCAGAGAACGGAACGGGAGAGAAAAGGCGGCGGGGCGCCGGTCAGGCACCCGGGCCGAACAGCTCGGTGAGCAGGATGGTGCCGTCGGCGGAGGCGCGGACCTCCAGGTGCAGCACCTTGCCGTCGAGGTGGAGGCGGAAGTCGAAGAAGGGGCAGCACTGCTGCTCGGCGGCGGCGAGCGCTGCCACCGAGGCGGTCCGCTCGGCGGGCAGGGTGAACCGGAGGCCATCGGGGACGGCGGTCCCTACGGCGCCTTCGACCACCTCGCGCGGCGCGGGTCTCGGCCTCGGCCAGGCGGGCGGCGAGCCGCGGTCGCAGGTCCGCCTTCACGTCCTTGCCGGCCCCGGCCTGCCACACCGCGAGGAGTTCGACGATCTCTTCCAGGGGCAGTCCGAGGTGCTTGGCTGCCCCGAAAGTCAAGAGCGTGGCGCAGAGGGGCCCCGGACCTGGTCGCGGCGGCCTCGTCGTGTGCGGCGAGGATGCGGTAGCGCGTGGAGCGGTCGACGCCGCGGTGCGCCAGCGGGAAACAGACGGGCGGGGGCGGCCCGGACGGAGGCCGGAGCCGGCGGAGTGTGGATCAGCGCCGACCGGTCTGGAACGGCCGTGGTGAGCAGATGGAGAGGGACCTGCGGGCGGCCGGTGGCCGGCACGGCCGGCCGCCGGGTCTCTACCGGCGCCGGAGCGCCCGGAGGACAGCGCGGCACGTGGTCGGCAGCGCCAGATGCGGCGGCTGGTCCTCGTGGCGCTGCCCCAGGTCCGTGTCATTCATCAAACTGCTCCTGTGGGGCTGCGCTCAAGGGCTCATACGGGGAATTGACACCGCCCTGACGAAACTCGTCCAAGCCTGGCCGAAGCCGGGGTGGGAGGCACCGGCTTGGTGGCCGGCGACCTGCGGGGCCCGCCCGCCGGCCGAGAACACGCGAGCCGTCCGGCCTCCGTATCCCCCACCGGAGGCCGGACGGCCCTTGTGTTGTGCGACGGCTGACCGGCACGCGGTCGCATCGGCCCCTACCCCCACGGTGGGACCATGCGCTTCCTCGGCGGTGTTCAGGCCACCGCCCGCCAGCCGCGTGCCACCGGCCCGTCCTCCGGTTCCGTCGCGACACCAGTCTGTGCCCGGCCGGCGGACTCGCGGGCACTTCCTGACACGTTCCTTGCGCACGATCGCCGATCTTGACGCGGCCCTGATGACCTGCACGAGGACGGCTGCGGTGGCGTCACCCGACGTACGTCAGAAGGCCGTCAAAACCAGCCGAGGATCTTGCCGCCGCATCCCCCATGCGCTGGGATGGGGTCATGAACAGCGGTCCGCACTACGACGATCGGCCACCGAATCAGGTGCAGCCGACGGCGCCCGCTGTCCGCCCGGCCTTCTGATACATCGGCCGCGCGTCCTCCGCGTACCTGCCACCAGCCTCTTGAACGACGCTGGTCGAAGCTCCGTACGCGTCCTCACCCTCGCCGCATGATCTGAGCCCACGCCCTGCCTTCTGCCGGGGCGCCGGGCACGTCAGCCATGCCCGTTTCCAGGAATCCGACATGCCTTCATCCCTGTCCGGACGTACCGTCCTCGTCACCGGCGCCACTTCCGGCATCGGCTACGAGACCGCCCGCCAACTCGCCGAACGCGGCGCGGTCGTCCTCCTGCACGGCCGCACCGCCGAGGAGGCCCGGGCGGCCACCGACCGGCTCATCGCCACCTCCAGCGTGAGCGGCAGCCTCGTGCGCCCGCTCGCCGCCGACTTCGCCCGCCTGGAGGAGGTCGAGAACCTGGCCCACGCCGTAGCACGCGAACACCCGCGCCTCGACGTCCTGGTCAACAACGCGGCCATCGCCGCACCCGAGCGCCACACCCTCACCGCCGACGGCAACGAGATCGCCTTCCAGGTCAACTTCCTCGCCCACTACCTCCTGACGGAACTCCTCGGAGCCGCTCTCACCAGCGATCCGGGAGGCCGGGTCGTCAACGTCTCCTCCTCGCTCCACCGCACCGCCGCCATCCAGTGGAACGACCCGCAGCGCATCCGCCGGTACTCGCGCCTCGCCGCGTACGCACAGTCGCAACTGGCGCTGACCGTCTTCGCCGCCGACCCGCGCGTCACCGCAGTGTCCGTCCACCCCGGGATCTGCGAGACCGGCCTGCTCCCCCTCTACGGAAACGAGGGCGACTCCGCCTCTGAGGGCGCGGCGCACGTCGTCATGCTCTGCGACCCGGCCACCGAGATCGTCAACGGCGCCTACTACGACCGCGACGAGCGCGTCGCCCCGGCCGCGGCAGCCACCGACGGCCGCACGATCAAGCGCCTCAACAAGCTCGCCGACCTCCTCGTCGGCCACACCGCCTGAAGGGATCACCCGACATGTCCAAGCGCGCCCGCAAGAAGAGGTCCCGCCGCAGGAAGGGCTCCAACCACGGCAGCAAACCCTGCTGCTGACCGGCAACCGACTCCCACGGGGCGGCCCTGTTCACAGGGGTCGCCCCATCTCCCTGTCCGATGCCCGGTCAGGGCGCCCGACCCCGGGCCCCTGCGGCTCCGCCTCGCTCACGCCTCGAAGCGGTACCCCATGCCGGGGTGGCTGACGAGCCGGCCCCGGTGGTCCGAGGTCGAGCAGGACCACGTCCGGCCGCCGGACCGCGGCAACCTGCGAAGCCTGGCCCCCGTCCCTCGCGGATTCCACGTCGTACTTGCGCGCCTTCAGATGGATGACCAGCGACCGCACCAGCTGCGGTTCGTCATCCACCACCAGCACCCGAGTCACCGGCGTGCCGCCTCCCTGTCGTACGTCCTGCGGAGAGCCCGACTCGATCACGGCCGGAGTCGAAGCCCGAGCTCAGAGATCCGGACGAATCCTGCCGCACGCCGGCCGGTCGCGGTCAACCTGCTGGCCGGGAGCCTGCTGGGCGCCTGGGCCGGAGCGACCTGGGCGGTACGCATGCGCAGCTCCACCCTCTACAAGGTGCTGGCCGCCCTGATGCGTGCTGCTGTTCGGTGTGGACATCAAGACCGCGGGAAGTCTCTCCCTGCTCGCGTCCCTGCCGACCATGCTCGTGGCCTTCGCCCGATACAGCCGTGACGGAAGCTTCGCCGTGCTCGGCGCGAACGTCCGCTTCACCATGATCATGGCCGCAGGATCGGTCGTCGGCGCGGTGCTGGGCGGGGTCCTCCTGGGTGTGTTCCCGGACCTGGTACTCATCCCCGTGCTGGCCTTGATCCTGCTCGTCTCCGCGATCAAGCTCGCCCGTCACAACTGAGTTTGCCTGCGGGAGGGGCAGGAGTTCCCGTACGCACTCACGCCGCCTCTGTCTGCGTGGCAGGCGTCAGCCAGCGGGCGGGGCCGGTCGCGTAGTGCACGTACTCGCGCGTCAGGCGGAACCCCGCCGACCAGGCGAGGAGCCGGCTGGGGCGGTTGTCGCGGGAGCAGGTCCAGCTCGGTGTGCGGCCGCGGGCGGCGACGTCCTGGCACAGGGCGGTGACGCAGGCGAGTGCGAGGTGTTGCCGGCGGTGGCCGGGGTCGGCCAGGGCTGCGACGTCCTCGTACTGGCCGCCCAGGAAGTAGGTACAGGCCAGCGAGAGGACCTGGCTCCGGTGGAAGGCACCCCAGGCGAGGCCGGAGGCGGCAAGCTGCTCCGGGCTGCCCCAGGTCTTGTGTATCCAGGCCGCTTCCGGGCCAAGGGCGACGAGGGCCGGAGCGTCCTTGGGGGTCAGCCGGCGCACCGTGATGCCGCGCGCCGGGCGGGCCGGCATGGCGGGCGCCTGGTGTACGTAGACCAGGCGCTCCCACGGGTCGACACGGCGGAAGGCGCCGCCGAGGACCGGCAGGAAACGGGCCGGGGCTTCGACGTAGCCGCCCGCGAACGGAGCGAGAGCCTCGGGAGTCAGCCCGCTCGGGTCCCCGCGCAGCAGGACGTGGTCCCCGCTGGAGACCGCGACGGCCCTCGGGTTCATGGAACGGTCAGCCCACCAGCGGCCGTTGCCGGTGGCAATGACGTGCTCGGGGAGCGCCGCGACGCCGGGCGCCCCGCCGGGGAACCAACGGGCCAGGGCGGGCAGACGGGACGGAAGGAGCTCGATCACGACGGTTGCCGCCTAGGTCAGAGAGAGAAAGAGGGGCGGGGACGACCCGGGGCAGTGGGCCGCCCCCGCGGGGACCGGCGCTGGTGGGCGTCAGCGCCGGTCGGCCTTGCGGCCGTGGTCGGAGCGGTACGCAGGCCCGGTCAGGCGGCGTGCCCTACGAGCAGGTCGGCGAGCTTGTTCAGCCGCTTGACCGTGCGCTCCTCGGTCGCGCCGACGGCGGGCTCCATCCGCTCGCCGCGGTCGTAGTAGGCGCCGTTGACGATCTCGACGGCCGGGTCGCACAGCCGCACGACGTGTGCGGCACCCTCGGCGGGCGTCGCGCCCTCGTGTCCGTACAGCGGCCTCAGCGTGGTCTCGCAGACCCCCGGATTGACGGAGACGGCGGTGACGCGGGGGTCGGCGGCGAAGACGGTGAGCGCGAGCTGCGACTGGGCGTAAGCGGCGAGGGGCGCGTAACGGCGGGTCCGGTTGGGGTCGTTCCACGCGATCGACGCGGTGCGGTGCATCGAGGAGGAGACGTTGACGACCCGGCCGCCCGTGCCGCTGGTGAGTGCCGGTTCGAGCAGGTTCGTCAGCAGGTAGTGGGCGAGGAAGTTGACTTGGAAGGTCAGCTCGTTGCCGTCGGGCGTGATGGTGTGACGCTCGGGGGCGGCGACAGCGGCGTTGTTGACCAGGACGTCGAGGTGCGGGTGACCGGTGATGACCCGGATGGCGAGCCTCTCGACCTCGTCGAGGTGCGCGAAGTCCGCTGCGCACGGCCGCAGGAGTTCCGCGTCGACGTCGGCGGTGGCGATGAGTCGCTTCACCGCTGCCCGGGCCTCTTCCGGGGTGCGGCCGTGCAGGAGGACGGTTGCGCCGCACTCGGCGAGCCGGCGTGCCGTCTCGTAGCCGATGCCGGAAGTGGCGCCGGTGACCATGATGGTGCGGCCGGACAGGAATGAAGACATGAGTGGTTCCAGGGGAAAGGCACGGCCGCGAGCGGCCCGGAGGTCCGGGCCGTGGCCATGACCGTGCGGTGGGTCCCGTTTTGATACGGGCGGGGGGCGTGCGCGGCCGGCAACGGGCTCTGGCGCACGAGAAGGCGAACGGGTTGCGTACCGGGCTACGCCGGATGCGGCGGCCGGTCGTCGTGGAGCAGACCGATGTTCACGTCATCCATCCAACTGGCCTGCGGCCGGGGCCTCAAGCGTCCTGACGGCCCTCTGATGAGGTCTTGACGGATCTCACCCGAGCCCGGGGATCGTGGACACCAGGAGGTCGATGAGCTTGATGCCGACGAACGGCAGGATCAGACCGCCGAGGCCGTAGACAGCGAGGTTGCGGCGCAGCAGGTCGTGCGCGGAGGCCGGCCTGTAGCGGACTCCGCGCAGGGCGAGCGGGATCAGGGCGATGATGATCAGGGCGTTGAAGATGATCGCCGAGGTGATGGCGGAGGTGGGGCTGTGCAGCCCCATGATGTTGAGGGCCTCCAACCCCGGGTAAGCCGCGGTGAACATCGCCGGGATGATCGCGAAGTACTTCGCGACGTCGTTCGTGATCGAGAACGTCGTCAACGCTCCTCGTGTGATCAGGAGTTGCTTGCCGATCTCGACGATCTCGATGAGCTTGGTGGGGTTGGAGTCCAGGTCCACCATGTTCCCGGCCTCCTTGGCGGCCGAGGTACCCGTGTTCATCGCGACGCCAACGTCCGCTTGGGCCAGCGCAGGTGCGTCGTTCGTGCCGTCGCCCGTCATCGCGACGAGCTTGCCGCCCTCCTGCTCCCGCTTGATGAGCGCGAGCTTGTCCTCGGGTGTCGCCTCGGCGAGGTACTCGTCGACCCCGGCCTCCTGTGCGATGGCCTTGGCGGTCAGCGGGTTGTCGCCGGTCACCATGACCGTGCGGATCCCCATGGCGCGCAGCTCCGCGAAGCGCTCCCGGATCCCCTCCTTGACGACGTCCTTGAGGTGGATGATCCCGAGTACCCGCGGGCCGTCCCAGTCGTGGACGGCCACCAGGAGCGGCGTTCCGCCGGAAGCCGAGACCCCGTTGGACCAGTCCAGGGCCTCCGCCGGTACGGTTCCGCCGCGCAACGTCACCCATTCGGCCACCTGGGCCGCCGCGCCCTTGCGGATGGCGCAGCCGGCGCCGTTCTCCCAGCTCAGGTTGATCCCGCTCATGCGCGTACGGGCGCTGAACGCCTGGAAGCGCGGGTTGCTCAGGTCCTCCTCGGCAACGGCCTGCAGCCCGTACTGCTGGGCCAGGGCGACGACGGACCGGCCTTCGGGGGTCTCGTCGGACAGCGAGGCCAGCTGGGCGGCGTCCGCGAGCTTGATGTGGTCGATGCCGGGAAGCGGGATGAAGGAGGCCGCCTCGCGGTTTCCGAGGGTGATGGTGCCGGTCTTGTCGAGGAGCAGGGTGTTCACGTCACCGGCGGCCTCGACCGCCCGCCCGCTCATCGCGACGACGTTGCGCTGGACCAGGCGGTCCATGCCCGCGATGCCGATCGCCGAGAGCAAGGCGCCGATGGTCGTCGGGATGAGGGTGACGAGGAGGGCCACCAGGACGGTGGTCGTCTGGGCGGCGCCCGCGTAGGAGGCCATCGGCTGCAGCGAGATGACGACCAGGATGAAGATGACCGTGAGAGCGGCCAGCAGGATGTTGAGCGCGATCTCGTTCGGGGTCTTCTGCCGGGACGCGCCCTCGACCAGAGCGATCATCCGGTCCATGAAGCTCTGCCCCGGGCGAGAGGTGACGCGCACGACGAGCGAGTCGGAGAGCACGGTGGTGCCGCCCGTGACGCTCGAACGGTCACCACCGGACTCCCGGATCACCGCCGCCGATTCGCCGGTGACGGCGGATTCGTCGACGGCCGCGGCGCCGTCGATGACGTCGCCGTCGGCCGGGATCAGCTCCCCCGCCTCCACCAGTACGACGTCCAGGGGCTGTAGCTCGCTCGGGGCAACGGCCTCCGTCTCGGCCTGCCGCAGGTTCATGCCGTAGGTCCAGTGCCGCAGCCGCAGCGCGACGGTGTCCGTACGGGCCTTGCGCAGCGACTCGGCCTGGGCCCGGCCGCGGCCTTCGGCGACGGCCTCGGCGAAGTTGGCGAAGATCACCGTCAGCCAGAGCCAGACACTGATCACCCAGGTGAAGACGGACGGGTGGATGAGCGCCGACAGCGTGGTCAGCACGGATCCGATGGCCACCACGAACAGCACCGGCTTACGGACCAGTTCACGGGGATGGAGCTTGCGTACGGCCTCGCGGAACGAGGCCGCCGGCCGTATCGACTCCAGCAGGGGCGGCCCGGCCGGGCGTCTTCTGGGCGGCCGATTGACCGGCGCCTGTGACGGGGACGGGACGGGAGGTACCTGCCGGGTGGCGGCGGGAGGCATGGAGAGACCTTCTGGTGGGATCGGCTCAGCCGGAACGAGATGCGCACCGCCGGGGGATCCGTCCCTTGTGGGACCCCCTCCGGCTCGTCGCGTGACGTTGGGATCCCCGGCGGTGGAACGAGCAGGAACCTACCGGCCGTCGAGACGCCATCGGCCCTGCTCGGCCTGATATTTGTGCCGTCTTGACGCCGGCACGGTGAATCGCGTCAGGACTCCGTGAAGGAGCCGTCAAGGACCGCCTGTTCGGCCTGTGCGTCGAGGCGGAAGCGGAGTCGGCAGATCGCGGCGTCGGTGTCGCGGCGTACGGCGTGGGCGACGACGGAGCCGCGCTGGTTCTGGAGCATCCGCTGCCAAAGGTGGGCGGGTTCGGTCTCCGGGATGAGCACGGTGACCTGGGCGCCCGGGTGGGTCTGGCTGAGCTTTCGTACGTACGTGGACACAGGACGACCCAACGCCCGTTTTTCCGAGGTGAGTTCGATGAGTTCTACGCCGGGGTTCCACAGCTCCCAGTCCCGGCGGAGGGCGTCGGTCGACTGCCGGTCCTCGGCTGTGGGATGGGTGACGGTGACGGCGAGGACCTCGTCACCGAGGGAGCGGGCCGCGGTCAGGGCCTGGCAGGTGAGTCGGGAGAGACCGGAGACCGGTACCACGACGAGCGAGTGGGCACGGTGCGGCGGTCGCGGGACGCGGCCGAGTTCGAGGCGTTCACCGATCTCCGTGTACGCCCGGTTGACCTTCTCGAAGCCGAGGACGATCAGCGGCAGTGCGAGGACGATCAGCCAGGCTCCCTCGGTGAACTTGGTGGCGGTGACGACCACCGCGGAGACACCGGTCAGCAGGGCACCGAAGCCGTTGAGGACCGCTTTGGCCTGCCAAGCCTTCGGGCGCTCGCCGTACCAGTGCAGGACCATGCCGACCTGGCAGATGGTGAAGCCGACGAAGACGCCGATGGCGAAGAGCGGGACGAGGGTGTTGGTGTCGCCCCCGGAGAAGACGAGCAGCGCAGCGGATACGACGGCCAGCGCGAGGACGCCGTGACGGTGCACCTGCCGGTCGGCCTTGAGCGCGAAGAAGTGCGGCATGTGGTTGTCGCGGGCCAGCAGGCTCATCAGCACCGGCAGGCCGCCGAAGGAGGTGTTCGCGGCGAGCGCGAGCAGCACCATGGTGGCGAACTGGACCACGTAGAAAGCCGCGTTGTGGCCGAAGGAGGCGTCCGCGAGCTGGGCGAGGACGGTGACGCCTTCGACGGGCTGGAGGTGGAAGCGGCCGATGAGGATCGACAGGCCGATCAGCATGACGCCGAGCAGGGCGCCGAGGGCGACCTCGGTGCGCTGCGCCCGGCGGGCGGCCGGGGCCCGGAAGGACGGGACGGCGTTGGCGACGGCCTCGACGCCGGTCAGGGCCGAGCAGCCGGCCGCGAAGGCCTTCAGCAGGAGCAGCGCGCCGACGGTGGTCGCGCCCTCGCCGAGCGCGGAGGCGTGCCCGGCGGCGGAGGCGGTGCTTGCCGGGCCGTCGCGGAAGAGGCCGACAGTGATCATCGCGAGGATCGTGCCGACGAAGAGCGCGGTCGGCACGAGGAACGCCTTGGCGGATTCGACGACCCCGCGCAGGTTCACGGCGGTGACCAGGACCAGGACCGCGAGGCAGATCCAGACCCGCTCACCGTGGAGGCCCGGGAAGGCCGAGGTCAGGGCGGCCACGCCGGCGGTGACGGACACCGCGACGTTGAGGACGTAGTCGAGGATCAGCGAGGCCGCCGCGACGAGGCTCGTACGCCGGCCGAGGTGCCGTTTGGCGACGGCATAGGAACCGCCGCCGTCCGGGAACGCGGCGATCACCTGACGGTACGAGGCCACCAGTACGGCGAGGAGCGCGGCGATCGCGAGGGTGACGGGGAGGGTGAAGCCCATCCCGTACGCACCGGCGGCGGCCAGTACGAGGACGATCGACTCCGGTCCGTAGGCGACGGAGGCCATCGCGTCGAGCGACAGCGCGGCCAGGCCCTGGACGGCGGTCAGTTTGTGCCGGTCCCCGACCCGGCTCGCACCCGTATCAGGGGGCTCCTCCTGGCCCGGCCCCTGAGCCGCCGTGATCGCTTTTCCTACCTGCAAGGCCATGTCGCCGATCCCTCCGAATGAGCAAAGTGAGGACAGCGTCGAAGGCGTACCGGGTGGCCGCCAGCACCCTTGGCGTGATTCATACGGCCACCCCGCCACTCTTCACGGGTTCCATACGCGGCGGGGGCGAGGAGGGCGTCAGAGCTCCGTCAAGAGGCGGTGTCGCACGTTGTGCGGGCTCCGCGGAGGGGCAGCCTTGATGTAGGCGAAACATTCCCGACCAGGACAAACAGGAGAAGAACCCGATGAACCCGATGAACGCGGAGAACCTGGTCGGCCTGCTCATCGCCCTCGCACTGCTCGGCTGTCTCGTCTTCGCTCTGATCAAGCCCGACACGTTCTGAACGACGCGTCGCATCACGACCGGCTCGTCGGTGGCCGCGCTCTCGGCAGCCGCCTGGTTCGACTTCTTCCTCACCAGGCCCTACCAGCAGTTCGCCATCTCGGACCGCGCGGACGTCGAGACGGCGGTCCTGCTGCTCGTCGTCGGCCTGATCGTCTCGCAGCTGGCCGTGCGCGCCCGCCGCCTCCAGGCGGTCGTCGTCACCGACGCCGCGTACCTGTCGAGTCTCCAGGGAACCGCCCGGCTGGCCGAGGACGGCGGCTCGCCCGACGCGGTGGTCGAGTACGTGCGCCGCGAGCTCGTCGGCCTGCTGGGGCTCCGCGCCTGCCGCTTCGAGTACGGAACCCTGATGGGGAACCTGCCGCGGCTGGAACACGGCGGCGGTCTGTGGCACCGCCGTGGTGGCCGGATCACCGAGTACGCCGGCTGGCCGGACGGAGAGACCGAACTGCGCGTCGTCGGCGGCGGCCACTACTACGGCCGCTTCCTCCTCGACCCGTACCCCGGCCGCCCCCTTCCCACCGAGGAAGCCCGCCTCGTGGCTGTCGCGCTGGCCGCCCAAGCCGGTGGAGCCATGGACACGGCCGGCCTGCCCCACCAGGGCTGATCCGCTCGCCGACCGCCTTTCCCGTAAGGATGGCGTTAAGAGTTCCCCTGCGCCCGTAAGGAGCCCGTCAAGGCGTCTTAACGCCGGGGTGAAGACACGGTTATGTCGTCATCGGCCATCTGGCCGATACGTATTCCTTCCTCTTCACTCAGGAGCTCACGATGGCCGACCTGGCCTTCGTCGTCACCACGGTCGCGGTGTTCGCGCTGGTGGCTCTCATCGCCCGAGGGGTGGCAAAGCTGTGACCGTCGAAAACATCGTCGGCCTCGTCGTGGCCGTCTCCCTGCTGGGTTATCTCGTCCTCGCCCTTGTGTACCCGGAGAGGTTCTGAGCATGAGCCCCGTTACCGCTGGTGTGCTCCAGCTGCTCGCGCTGATCGCCGCGCTGGCTCTGGCGTACCGCCCCCTCGGCGACTACATGGCCCGGGTCTACTCCTCCGAGAAGCACTACAAGCCGGAGAAGTGGATCTACAAGGCCATCGGCGCCAACCCGTCGGCCGAAATGCGCTGGCCCGCCTACCTGCGCGGCGTCCTCGCCTTCTCCGCCGTGAGCGTCCTCTTCCTCTACCTGCTGCAGCGCGCGCAGGGTGTGCTGCCCGGCTCGCTCGGCTTCGTGGCGATCGACCCGGACCAGGCCTTCAACACCGCCGCGTCCTTCGTGGCGAACACCAACTGGCAGTCTTACTACGGCGAGCAGGCCATGGGCCACGTCGTCCAGACCGGCGGCCTCGCGGTCCAGAACTTCGTCTCCGCCGCCGTCGGCATGGCCGTCGCGGTCGCCCTCGTACGGGGCTTCGCGCGCTCCCGGACAGGCGAGCTCGGCAACTTCTGGTCGGACCTGGTGCGCGGCACGGTCCGGATCCTGCTGCCGATCTCGGTGATCGGCGCGCTCGTCCTGGTCGCGTGCGGGGTCATGCAGAACTTCGCCGGGATCCGCGAGGTCGGCCAGTTCATGGGTGGCACCCAGCAGTGGAACGGCGGGGCGGTGGCTTCGCAGGAGGTCATCAAGGAGCTGGGTACGAACGGTGGCGGCTACTTCAACGCCAACTCGGCCCACCCCTTCGAGAACCCGACCCCGTTCTCGAACCTCTTCGAGGTCTTCCTGATCCTGGTCATCCCGTTCGCGATGACCCGGACCTTCGGCCGCATGGTCGGAAACCTGCGCCAGGGTTACGCGATCCTCGCGACCATGGGCATCATCTGGGTCGGTTTCACCGCGCTGATGATGTGGACCGAGTTCGCGCACCACGGCCCGGCCTTCGACGTGGCCGGCGGGGCGATGGAGGGCAAGGAGACCCGGTACGGCATCGCGGCCTCCTCGATCTTCTCGGTGGCGACCACGCTGACCTCGACCGGCGCCGTCAACTCCTTCCACTCCTCCTACACCGGGCTCGGCGGCGGGATCCAGCTGCTGGGCATGCAGCTCGGCGAGATCGCGCCCGGCGGCGTCGGCTCCGGCCTCTACGGCATGCTGATCATGGCGATCATCGCCGTGTTCATCGCCGGCCTGATGGTCGGCCGCACTCCCGAGTACCTGGGCAAGAAGATCGGCACCCGCCAGATCAAGTTCGCGGCCTGCTACATCCTGATCACCCCGGCTCTGGTGCTGTGCTTCACCGCCGCGGCCATGGCGCTGCCCACCCCGGGCAACTCGATGACGAACTCCGGGGCGCACGGATTCTCCGAGATCCTCTACGCCTACACCTCGGGCGCCAACAACAACGGCTCGGCCTTCGCCGGCCTCAACGCCGACACCCAGTGGTTCAACAGCACCATCGGCATCGCCATGCTGCTGGGCCGCTTCCTGCCCATGGTGTTCGTCCTCGCGCTGGCCGGCTCGCTGGCCGAGCAGAAGCCCGTCCCCGAGACGGCGGGCACCCTGCGCACCGACAAGCCGCTCTACACGGGCCTGCTCGTCGGAACGATCATCATCATCACCGGACTCACCTACTTCCCGGCCCTGGCGCTGGGTCCGCTCGCCGAAGGGCTCGCATCATGAGCACCGCCACACCTACCAGGGCTCCGCACGACGACCTGCCAACCGGCCACAAGCCGCCTGCCGGCCGTGTGGGCGGGGGGCTGTTCGACCCCAAGCAGCTGCTGAAGTCCTTCCCGGACGCCGTCCGCAAGCTCGACCCGCGCGTCATGATCAAGTCCCCGGTCATGTTCGTCGTCCTGATCGGCTCGGTGGTCACCACCGTGCTGGCGATCAAGGACCCGACCGACTGGTTCGGCTGGGCCATCACTGCCTGGCTGTGGCTGACCACGATCTTCGCCAACCTCGCCGAGGCAGTCGCCGAAGGCCGCGGCAAGGCCCAGGCCGACACGCTGCGCAAGGCCAAGACGGACACGGTCGCCCGCCGGCTGAACGGCTCGGTGGAGGAGCAGGTGCCGGGCACGGAGCTTCGTATCGGCGACCTGGTGGTCTGCGAGGCCGGGGACATCATCCCCGGCGACGGTGACGTCGTCGAAGGCGTCGCGTCCGTCGACGAGTCGGCCATCACCGGAGAGTCCGCCCCGGTCATCCGCGAGTCCGGCGGCGACCGCTCGGCCGTCACCGGCGGCACCAAGGTCCTCTCCGACCGGATCGTCATCAAGATCACGACGAAGCCCGGCGAGACCTTCATCGACCGGATGATCGCCCTGGTCGAAGGCGCGGCCCGGCAGAAGACGCCCAACGAGATCGCACTCAACATCCTGCTGGCCTCGCTGACCATCGTCTTCCTGCTGGCCGTCGTCACCCTCCAGCCCTTCGCGATCTACGCCGGCGCCGAGCAGTCGATGATCGTCCTCACCGCGCTCCTCGTCTGCCTGATCCCCACCACCATCGGCGCCCTGCTCTCCGCCATCGGCATCGCGGGCATGGACCGCCTGGTCCAGCGCAACGTCCTCGCGATGAGCGGCCGTGCGGTGGAAGCCGCGGGCGACGTCTCGACCCTGCTCCTCGACAAGACCGGCACCATCACCCTCGGCAACCGCCAGGCCTCCGAGTTCGTACCGGTCACCGGCACGGACGAGGCCGAACTGGCGGATGCCGCCCAGCTCTCCTCCCTCGCGGACGAGACCCCCGAGGGCCGCTCCATCGTGGTCCTCGCGAAGGAGAAGTACGGACTGCGCGAACGCCACCAGGGCGAGCTCGCGCACGCCGAGTGGATCGCCTTCACCGCCCAGACCCGCATGTCGGGCGTGAACGTGGACGGCAAGAAGACCCGCAAGGGCGCGGCCGGTTCGGTCATCACCTGGGTCAGGGAGCAGGGCGGCCAGGTCTCCGATGACGCCGACCTCCTCGCCAACCGCATCTCCGAAGCCGGCGGCACCCCGCTCCTCGTCGCGGTCGACGATGAGAAGGGCGCCCGCGTCCTCGGCGTCATCCACCTCAAGGACGTCGTCAAGGAAGGCATGCGCGAGCGGTTCGACGAACTGCGCCGCATGGGCATCAAGACGATCATGATCACGGGTGACAACCCGCTGACCGCCAAGGCCATCGCCGAAGAAGCGGGTGTGGACGACTTCCTGGCGGAAGCGACGCCCGAGGACAAGATGGCCCTCATCAAGCGGGAGCAGGCCGGCGGAAAGCTCGTCGCCATGACCGGCGACGGCACGAACGACGCCCCCGCACTGGCCCAGGCCGACGTGGGCGTCGCCATGAACACCGGCACCTCGGCCGCCAAGGAGGCCGGGAACATGGTGGACCTGGACTCCAACCCCACCAAGCTCATCGAGATCGTGGAGATCGGCAAGCAGCTGCTGATCACCCGCGGCGCCCTGACCACCTTCTCCATCGCCAACGACGTCGCCAAGTACTTCGCGATCATCCCGGCCATGTTCGCCGTGGTCTACCCGGGCCTCGACAAGCTCAACATCATGGGCCTGACCTCGCCGGAATCAGCGATCCTCTCCGCGGTCATCTTCAACGCGCTGATCATCATCGCCCTCGTACCGCTCGCCCTCAAGGGCGTCCGGTACCGCCCCACCAGCGCCGACAAGATGCTCCGCCGAAACCTGGGGCTGTACGGCGTGGGCGGTCTGATCGCCCCGTTCATCGGCATCAAGGTCATCGACATGCTCATCTCCCTCTTCCCCGGAATCGGCTGATCCGTCATGAACAACTCTGTAGGCACCACAGCGCGCCTGATCGGTGCGGGCCTCCGAGCCCTTCTCGTTCTGACCGTGATCTGCGGGGTCATCTACCCGCTCGCCGTCACGGGCATCGCCCAGGTCCTGTTCAACGACAAGGCCAACGGCTCCGAGATCAAGGACAAGAGCGGCCAGGTCGTCGGCTCCTCCCTCATCGGGCAGAGCTACAACCTCCCGAAGCAGAACCCCGATGACGCGGAGGAGGCGGTCAAGCCGGACCTGAAGTGGTTCCAGCCGCGCCCCTCCAACGGACTGGGCAGCAACAGCGTCAACACGCAGTACTCGCTGATCCTCTCCGGCGCCACCAACCGCTCCGCCGACAACGGCGCGATCAACGGCAAGTGCACCGACCAGGCGGAGGAGGGCACCCTCTGCGCCCAGGTCATCGCCGCCAAGGACGCCGTCATCGCCGACAACTCCACCGCCGGCCACCAGGTCAAGCCCGAGGACGTCCCGGCCGACGCCGTCACCTCCTCCGGCTCCGGCCTCGACCCCGACATCTCCCCCGAGTACGCCAAGCTCCAGATCCACCGGGTCGCCGAGCAGAACAAGCTCGACGTCAAGCAGGTCGAAGAGCTCGTCGCCGACCACACCACCGGCCGCACCCTCGGCTTCATGGGCGAACCCCGCGTCAACGTCCTCGAACTCAACACCGCGCTCAAGGCACTGGCCAAGGGCTGACGTTCTCCACGACCAAGGCTCTGGAGCCGGCGGGACGCGGCGCTTGCGCGTCCCGCCGGCTCCGACCCGTATCCACCGAAAGAGGAAGGCCCCACACCGATGATCAAGGTGCTGGTGGTGGAAGACGATGCCCAGCTCGTCCGTGCGCTCAGGATCAACCTGGAGGCGCGGAAGTTCGGGGTGGAGACGGCTTCCGAGGGAAACACCGCTCTGAGACTGGCAGCCGCGCGCAAGCCGGACGTCATCCTGCTGGACCTCGGTCTGCCGGACATGGACGGCATCGACGTGATCAAGGAGGTACGGATGACCAGCGGAGTGCCGATCCTCGTCCTCTCCGCCCGTCACACCTCCGAGGAGAAGATCCGCGCCTTGGACGCGGGCGCCGACGACTACGTCACCAAGCCGTTCAGCATGGACGAACTGCTCGCCCGGCTGCGGGCCGCCGTCCGCCGTCAGGAGATCCCGGCACCGTCCAACGAGGTTGCCGTGATCACGACTGACGATTTCACCGTCGACCTGATCGCCAAGAAGGTCAGGCGTAGTGATCGCACGGTGCGGCTCACGCCCACCGAGTGGCACATCCTGGAAATCCTCATCACCAATCCCGGGCGGCTGATCACCCAGACCAAGCTGTTGCTGGACGTCTGGGGGCCGACGTACTCCGGGCACACCAACTACCTGCGGGTCTACATGGCCCAGCTGCGCCGCAAACTGGAAGCGGACCCCTCGCACCCCCGCTATCTGATCACCGAGCCCGGCATGGGCTACCGCTTCGAGGGATGATTCAACAATGGGACGCGGCAAGTTTCGCATCTACCTGGGCTCGGCCCCCGGCGTCGGCAAGACGTACGCGATGCTCTCGGAGGGCCACCGCAGGGTGGAGCGCGGCACCGACGTCGTCGTCGCCTTCGTGGAGCACCACAACCGTCCGCGCACCGAGGTGATGCTGCACGGTCTGGAACAGATCGCACGGCGCGAACTGGAGTACCGGGAATCCTCCTTCACCGAGATGGACGTGGACGCGATCCTCGCGCGGCGCCCCGCCGTCGCGCTCGTCGACGAGCTCGCCCACACCAACATCCCCGGCTCCCGCAACACCAAGCGGTGGCAGGACGTGGAGGAACTCCTCCAAGCCGGCATCGACGTCGTCTCCACCGTCAACATCCAGCACCTGGAATCCCTCGGCGATGTCGTCGAGACGATCACGGGCGTGCGCCAGCGCGAGACCGTCCCGGACGAGGTGGTGCGACGGGCCGACCAGATCGAGCTGGTCGACATGTCCCCGCAGGCCCTGCGCCGCCGCATGGCCCACGGCAACATCTACAAGCCCGACAAGGTCGACGCGGCCCTGTCCAACTACTTCCGCCCCGGGAACCTCACCGCCCTGCGCGAACTCGCGCTGCTCTGGGTCGCCGACCGGGTCGACGAGTACCTCCAGGAATACCGCGGCGAGCACAACATCCGCTCCACCTGGCAGGCCCGCGAACGCATCGTCGTCGGCCTCACCGGCGGCCCGGAAGGCCGTACGCTCATCCGCCGCGCGGCCCGCCTCGCCGAGAAGGGCTCGGGCGGCGAGGTCCTGGCCGTCTACATCGCCCGCAGCGACGGGCTGACCGCCGCCTCCCCCAAGGAACTCGCCGTCCAGCGCACCCTGGTCGAGGACCTCGGCGGCACCTTCCACCACGTCATCGGCGACAACGTCCCCGACGCGCTCCTGGAGTTCGCCCGCGGCTGCAACGCCACCCAGATCGTCCTCGGCGTGAGCCGCAGACGATCCTGGCGATCCGTCTTCAGCCCAGGCGTGAGCGCCACCGTCGCCCGGGAATCGGGGCCCGACCTCGACGTGCACATCGTCACCCACGACGAAGCCGCCAAGGGCCGCGGACTGCCCGTCGCGCGCGGCGCGCGGCTCGGCAGGCTCCGAGTCGTCTGGGGGTGGCTGACCGGTGTCGCCGGCCCCGCGCTGCTCACCGTCTTTCTGAGCCAGGTCGTTCCCGAGCTCGGGCTCGCCAACGACATGCTGCTCTTCCTCACCTTCACGGTGGCGGCGGCGCTCCTCGGCGGGCTGCTGCCCGCGCTCGCCTCGGCGGCCTTCGGCTCCCTGCTGCTCAACTACTACTTCACCCCGCCACTGCACGAGTTCACCATCTCCGACCCCAAGAACATCGTCGCCATCGCGATCTTCGTCGGCGTGGCCGTGTCCGTGGCGTCCGTCGTCGACCTGGCCGCCCGCCGCACCCAACAGGCCGCCCGGCTCCGCGCCGAGTCCGAGATCCTCTCCTTCCTCGCCGGCAGCATCCTGCGCGGCGAAACCGCCCTCGACGCACTGCTGGAACGGGTCCGCGAGACCTTCGCCATGGAATCCGTGGCACTGCTGGAACGCGGTACGGACGTCGAACCGTGGGCCTGCGCGGGCAGCACCGGGCGCAATCCCGTCGCCCGCCCCGAGGACGCCGACGTCGACATGCCCATCGGCGAGAACATGTCCCTCGCCCTCACAGGCCGGGTCCTGCCCGCCGAGGACCGCCGGGTCCTCGGCGCCTTCGCCGCCCAGGCAGCCGTCGTACTCGACCGCCAGCGCCTGGTCGACGAGGCCGAGGAAGCCCGCCGCCTGATCGAGGGCAATCAGATCCGCACCGCGCTCCTCGCCGCCGTCAGCCACGATCTGCGCACCCCGCTCGCCGGCATCAAGGTGGCCGTCACCTCCCTGCGCGCCGACGACGTGGAATGGTCCGAGGAGGACCGGGCCGATCTCCTGGAGGGCATCGAGGACGGCGCCGACCGCCTCGACCACCTGATCGGCAACCTCCTGGACATGTCCCGCCTCCAGACGGGCACCGTCGTCCCGCTCATCCGCGAGACCGACCTCGACGAGGTCGTCCCGATGGCACTGGCCGGAGTCCCCGACGACAGCGTGGCCCTGGACATCCCCGAGACCCTGCCCATGGTCGCCGTCGACCGCGGCCTCCTGGAACGGGCCGTCGCGAACATCGTCGAGAACGCCGTCAAGTACAACCCCGCCGGCGAGACCGTCCTTGTGTCCGCCAGCACCCTCGGCGCACGCATCGAGCTCCGCGTCGTGGACCGCGGACCCGGCGTCCCCGACGAGGCGAAGAACCGGATATTCGAACCCTTCCAGCGGTACGGAGACACCCCTGCGGGCGCCGGGGTCGGGCTCGGTCTGGCGGTCGCCCGGGGCTTCCTCGAAGCCATGGACGGCACCCTCACCGCCGAGGACACCCCCGGTGGCGGACTCACCATGGTGATCACCCTGCCCCTCAAGGACGGGGCCCCGCAGACGCCCCCCGACCTCCCGGCCGAAGCCACGACCTGAGCTGCCCGTCCCGGCCGCAAGCGCCGACGCGCTGAGGATCTCCTCAGCGCGTCGGCGGTCACACGTCCCAGGTGACCGGGAGGCTCTTCACCCCGTAGATGTCCGCGGTCTCCGGACGCAGCGCAACCTCTTCGGCCGGTACGGCCAGGCACAGCGTGGGGAAGCGGGCCAGCAGCGCGGAGAACGCGACGCGCATCTCGACACGGGCCAGCTGCGCACCCAGGCACAGGTGGATGCCGTGCCCGAAGGCCAGGTGGCCGCCGGAGTCCCTGCGGAGGTCGAGCTCGTGGGGATCCGCGTAGCGTTCGGGGTCGCGGTTGGCGGTGTTGTACGACAGGACCACCGTCGTGCCGGCCTCGATGGTCTGGCCGCCCACCTCGACGTCCTCCACTGCCGTCCTCATGAACGACTTGGCGACGCTCAGATACCGCAGGAGCTCCTCCACGGCCTGGTCCACGAGCGTGGGATCGGCGCGCAGGGCCGCCAGTTGCTCCGGGTTCTGCAGCAGCGCGAAGGCCCCGAGGGCCAGCATGTTCGCGGTGGTGTCGAATCCGGCCGCCAGCAGGATCAGGCTGATCCCCTGCAGCTCCTCATCGGTCAGGTCGCTGTCGGTGAGTTCACTGAGCACGTCGTCGGTGAGGTTCGCGCGCTTGGCGGCCACCAGCTTCGCGAGGTAGTCCTGGGTCGCGGTGTAGGCCGCCAGCAGCTCTTCGTCGCCCGTCTCCCCGTTCATGAACTTGTCGATCTGTTCCTGGAAGGAGGCCCGGTCCTCGTACGGCACCCCCAGCAGCTCACAGATGATGATGGTGGGGATGGGCTTGGCGAACGCGGTCACCAAGTCCGCCGACGGCCCGGCCTCCTCCATGGCGTCCAGGCAGTCGTTGGTGATCTGCTCGATGCGCTCGGTCAGCAGGCGCATCCGCCGCGCGGTGAACTTGCCCACCAGAGGCTTCCGGTAGCGCCCGTGCTGCGGTTCGTCCATGAGGAGGAACTCCCCGGGCGGCGCCGGCGGGATCTCGAAGTCGACCACGTTCAGCAGGTCCTTGCGCGAGCTGAACCGCGGGTCGGCCAAGACCGACCTGACCAGGTCGTATCCGGTGATCATCCAGCCGGGCTTCCCGCCGGGGTGGGTGTAGCGGCTGATCGGACCGTGCCCGCGGGCATCGATCAACTCTGCCGGCGGGTCGAAGGGACAACCGGGCTGACGCTCCGTCGGCAGCGACGTGACAGTGTGGAGGGATTCACCCATGATCATTCCTCAGCTCGCGATAGTGCGCGTTTGACGTTTCTCGAAAGCTACGTCGCATTCAGGGTGACCGCAATCCACTAGATGGCATAACCGCAGCTGGGCGGCGGCAAATTGATGCAATGGCGCTGAGCTCGAATGCAATGCTCCGTTGCACTGACCGGCGGCGAAAGCAATACTGGCAGCATGCCTGGAGGACGGTTGACCCAGCAGGAACGCCAGCGCATTGCGGCCGGACTCGCCGATGGGCTCTCCTATGCCGAGATCGCCAGGCGGCTCGACCGGTCGACCTCGACGATCAGTCGGGAGGTCGCACGCAACGGCAGCCCCGGCGGCTACCGGCCCCAGCAGGCGCACCGCGCGACGGTCCAGCGGGCGCAGCGCGGCACACCGGCACCCCCGTGCACAGCCGGAGCGCCGGCCGGAGCGCCGGGAAGCGCGATGGAAGAGGAGATCATCGAGCTGGCGGTCAGGGCAGGGCTGCCGAGGATGACAGCGCGCGTGCACGTCGACCTGCTGCTGTCCGAGGACGGCAGGCGCACCGCAGCCGAGCTGACCCACAGGCTGAAGGTCAGCCCAGCCTCCGTGTCCGTGTCCGTGAACTTCCTGGTCCAGCAGGGATACGTCCGGCGCGAGCGCGATCCGCAGCGGCGTCGCGACATCTACGTGGTCGACGACGACGCCTGGTACCACTCGATCGTGATCAGCTCGCAGCAGACGCGCTCGTCCGCGCAGGCCGCGATGGCGGCGGCCGAGACGCTCGGGCTGGACACACCCGTGGGGCAGCGGCTGGCCAAGGTGGGGACGTTCCTGGAGCGGGTCGTCGAGGACATGCTGAAGTCGGCCGACCGCTGGCGCGCCCTCCTGGCGTAAGGGGATGCGGGGCGGGTCGGACTTGACGACCCTTTGCCAAACTGGCGAACAGGCGAGCGGGCACGCCAGATGGGGTGTCGCACTAGACGGGAACTGGAAGGGCAGCCGGCAGCGAGAGGGTCATCGTCAGGCCGCCTCCCGGGGTGTCCTCGGGGGTGAGCGTGCCGCCCATCGCCTCGGCGAGGCCTCGGGAGAGCGCGAGGCCGAGCCCGACGCCCGTGGTGTTGTCGGTGTCGCCGAGGCGCTGGAAGGGCACGAAGGCTCGTCCGCGGTCCGCCTCGGGGATTCCGGGCCCGCGGTCGACGACCCGGATCTCGACCCGGTCGTCGAACGAGCTCGCCGTCAGCAGCACATGTCGCCCGGGCGGGGTGTGCCGGGCGGCGTTGCTCAGCAGGTTGGCGACCACGCGCTCCAGAAGCGGTGGATCGGCCAGCACGGCCGGGGCCTGCTCGAGACTCTGGGCATCGACGGCGGGCGCGTCGGTGGGCAGGCCGTCCAGCGCGGCCGGCAGTACCTCCATCAGGTGGGTCGCACGGAGGTCCAGCTTCAGCGCCCCGGCCTGCAGTCGGCTCATGTCCAGGAGGTTCTCGACGAGACGGTTGAGCCGGGCCATCGACTCGTCGGCGGTGGCGAGGAGTTCGTTCCGGTCCTCCTCGCTGAACTCCACGTCGCTGGCCCGCAGGGACTCGATGGCCGCCCAGCCGGCGGCAAGGGGGGTGCGCAGGTCGTGGCTGACCGCCGCGAGGAGGGCGGTACGCATCCGGTCGGCGGCCTTGACGGGTTCGATCTCGGCGGCCGCCTCCGCGAGCCTCGCCTGTTCAACCGCGACGGTCACATGCGCGGCGAAGGCGGCCAGGACGCGCCGGTCGGAGGCGGGCAGCGGACGTCCCCGTAGGACGAGACGCGCATCCCCTCCCACCGGGACCTGAACGACGGAGTCGTCCCCCTCGATCGGGCGATCAACGAGTTCTACCGAATCCATGCCGAAAGTCTCCCTCGTCCGTTCCAGGAGCGCCGGAACGGCCTGGCCTCCCCGCACGATGGAGCCGGCCAGCGAGGAGAGCGTCTCCGCCTCCGCCGTCGCCCGGGCGGCCCGGCGCGACAGCCGCATCGACCGGTCTACGGCCACTGCGACGGTCCCCGCGACCACGGCGAACACCACCAGCGCGAGGATGTTGTTGGGCTCGGCGATGGTGAACTCACCGACCGGCGGGATGAACCAGTAGTTCAGCAGAAGCGACGCGGTCAGGGACGCCACCAGCGCCGACACCACTCCGCCCACGCACGCCACCCCGACCACCGCCACCAGGAACAGCAGCGCCTCACTGGTGAGGTTGAGGCTGCCCCGGGTCTGGTCGAGCAGGAATGTGAGGGCGAACGGAAGCACGAGGCCCAGAACCGGTCCGGCGATCAGCCGGGACGTCGGCAGCGTTCGCCGCCTGGAAGGCAACAGCCTTCCACCGCCCGCCCGTTCGTGAGTGACTATGTGTACGTCGATATCCTCGGAGAGCCCGACGATCGTCTCACCCGTCCCCCGCCCGGTCAGGAAACGCTCGATACGACGGCGCCGGCTCGTGCCGAGGACCAACTGCGTGGCGTTCTCCGCATGGGCGAACTCGGTGAGCACCGTGGGCACATCGTCGCCGACGAGAAAGTGGTAGCTCCCGCCGAGGCTTTCGACGAGCGCACGCTGGCGAACCAACGCGGAAGCCGACGCTCCCGCAGCCAGGCCGTCGCTGCGCGCCATGTGCACGGCGAGAAGGTCTCCGCCCGCCGATCGGGCGGCGATCCTGGCCGCCCGCCGGATGAGCGTGTCACCCTCAGGTCCGCCGGTGATCGCGACGACCACCCGCTCCCGGGCCTCCCACACTCCCCCTATCCCGTGGTCGGCACGGTACTTCTGCAACGCCTCGTCCACCCGCCCCGCGAGCCACAACAGGGCAAGTTCCCGCAGAGCAGTGAGGTTCCCGATCCGAAAGTAGTTGGACAGCGCCGCATCGACCTTCTCCGGCGTGTAGATGTTCCCGTGCGCCATGCGCCGTCGCAGCGCCTCGGGCGGCAGGTCCACCAGCTCGATCTCATCGGCCCGGCGTACCACCGCGTCCGGCACGGTCTCGTGCTGCGGGACCTTGGTGATCTTCTCGACGACGTCGTTGAGGGATTCCAGGTGCTGGATGTTGACGGCGGTCACCACGTCGATCCCGGCCGCGAGCAACGCCTCCACCTCCTGCCACCGCTTGGCAGGGTTGCCACCGGGGACGACGGAGTGGGCCAGCTCGTCGACGAGCGCCACCCCGGGCCGCCGCTCCAGCACCGCTCGCAGGTCCATCTCCTCGAACCGGCCGCCCCGATAGGCACGTTCCGCACGCGGAACCATCTCCAGCCCGGCCAGCTTCGCCTCGGTCAGGCGGCGTCCGTGGCACTCGACGAAGGCGACGACCACATCCGTCCCACGGTCCGCCCGGCGCCGACCCTCGTCCAGCATCCGGTACGTCTTGCCCACGCCGGGGGCCGCCCCGAGAAAGACCTTCAGCCTCCCGGGCCTGGCAACCGCCTCCACCACGACACGCGCCTCCTCACGCCAAAGAACACGCCCCGATCCGCGCAGAGGGCTTCCCTGGCCGGCAGAGGCACACAAGTGCTGCTGACGATCATCATCAGGTGAAAATCGGCCGGGTCACGGCAGTGCGCGAACACCTTGACGCTGCCCTGACACACTCCATGCGGACATGGTGAAGGCGGTGTGCCGGGAAGTCTGGTCGGCGTGACGTCGTCCTGGCCTCGGCCGCCGTGGTGGGGTACGTCGCCTCCGCCCTGACTCCGCCGTCCTGGCGGATGGCGCTGGTTCTCGGGGCCGTCCTCGCGAGCACCGACCCGGTGGCGGTCACCGCACTCGGGCTGCGCCTCGCACTGCCGCCCAGGGTCCAGGCGTTCGTTGAACACCTCGACCGCGATCTCCACCAAGGAGTCGCGGTTGTGGGCGGGACCCCCGCGCCGCGGGCCGGCCGGGGGTGGCGGCGGCCTGGTCATGCGATCAGGGCGGCAGGACCGGTGGTCACTGATCGCGGGAGTCGACGAGGCGCCGCAGTTTGCCGACCGAGCGT
Organism: Streptomyces sp. ICC1; assembly: GCF_003287935.1. Lineage (GTDB taxonomy): Bacteria > Actinomycetota > Actinomycetes > Streptomycetales > Streptomycetaceae > Streptomyces > Streptomyces tritrimontium. Next base: position 403,624 of record NZ_CP030287.1, on the reverse strand, counting down.
TCGAGGGTTTCCGGGTCGACGATGTCGACGGTGACCGAGACCCCGACGCCGTCCTTGACTGCCTTGGCGAGGATGCCCGCGGCGGCGGCGCGTTCGTCCGGCGTCGCGTCCGGCCGCGCCTCGACGCGAACGGTCAGGTGGTCCATGCGGCCGCGCCGGGTCAGCTCCAGCTGGAAGTGCGGCGACAGCGCGGGGATGCGCAGGACGATCTCCTCGATCTGGGTGGGGAAGACGTTGACTCCGCGCAGGATGATCATGTCGTCGCAGCGGCCGGCGACCTTCTCCATTCGCCGGAAGGCGGGCCTGGCCGTGCCGGGCAGCAGGCGGGTGAGGTCCCGGGTGCGGTAGCGGATGATGGGCATGGCTTCCTTGGTCAGCGAAGTGAAGGCCAGTTCTCCGCTTTCGCCGTCGGGCAGGACCTCGTCCGAGAGCGGGTCCAGCACCTCGGGGTAGAAGTGGTCTTCCCAGATGTGCAGTCCGTCCTTGGTCTCGACGCATTCGTCGGCGACGCCGGGGCCGATGCCTTCGGACAGGCCGTAGATGTCGACGGCGTGGATGTCGAAGCGCTCCTCGATCTCGGAGCGCATCTGCTCGGTCCAGGGTTCCGCGCCGAAGATGCCGATCCGAAGTGAGGTGGTGCGGGGGTCCACGCCCTGGCGTTCGAACTCGTCGAGGAGCGCGAGCATGTAGGAGGGGGTGACCATGATGATGCTGGGCTTGAAGTCCTGGATGATCTGGACCTGTCGGGCCGTCATGCCGCCGGAGGCCGGAACGACCGTGCAGCCGGCTCGTTCGGCTCCGTAGTGGGCACCGAGTCCGCCGGTGAACAGGCCGTACCCGAAGGCGTTGTGCAACACGTCGCCGGGCCGGCCGCCTGCGGCGCGGATGCAGCGGGCCACGACGTCGGCCCACATCGAAAGGTCCTGCTCGGTGTAGCCGACCACGGTGGGGCGGCCGGTGGTGCCGCTGGAGGCGTGGATGCGGCGGACATCGGAGGTCGGCACGGCGAACATGCCGAACGGGTAGCTGTCGCGCGGGCAGCAGCCAGCCCAGCCAGGTGGCGAACTGGTCGCGCAGCGGGATGGAGACGGCGCCCGGGATGTGGCCTTGGGCGAAGTCCGCCACGCGTCGTACGTCGACGAGGTGAGCGCCCTCGCCGAGGAGAGCGCGGACCTGGGCAGGCGACAGCGCGGCGAGCGCGGGGGCGGTGGTGAGGACCGCGGGCCCGCGCCGGTTCGCTTCGCCGAGCCGGTCGAAGTAGGCGGGGTAGGAGCCGAGGCTTCCCAGCAGCTGCGCGACGAAGGCGTCCTCGTCCGGCGCGGCGAGCAGCGGGTTGGCCCGTCGCTGGGCGCCGATGGTGGTGGTGCGTTCGGCGCCGGGCGGGGCGGAGCAGAAGGAGCCCGCGCCGTGCGTCGGCCAGACGTCGGTGGTGTCGGGCAGCTCGGCCAGCCACCTGAGCGAGTGGTACTGGGCGCGGGCCAGCTCCTCGGCCCGGTCGGCGCCGAGTAGGTCGGTACGGGCGGCCGAGCCGACGATGAGCGAGCCGCCGGTGAACACTGCCAGCTCACGGGTGCCGTCCAGGAGCAGGAAGGAGAGGTGTTCGTCGGTGTGGCCCGGGGTGGCCAGTGCGCGCAGGATCAGGCCGCCGAGATCCGTCTCGTCGCACGACCGGGGCCGCAAGGCCGTCCGGCTGACCGACGGGATGCTGGAATGGCGCCTGGCCGACCTGCCCGTGGACAGCGGGGCCGCCCCGCAATCCCGGCCCACCCCGCCTTCACCGAAGGCCCGCTATATCTGGAATGCAACACCACGACCCGGACGATCCAAGGATCGCCGAGGCCGTGGAACCGTGCCTGGCACGGCGGTTCGACACCTCCCGGCCACCGCACCTGCGGCGCCGAACCTCAACGGGCCCTCACCCGGGCGATGCAGCCAGATCGCCTCCCGCATCGGCGCACGGGCGGGCCGTCGAGGTCGTCTTCACCGTATCCGGCTCCGCTGCCCGACACCGCGTTGCAGCAGTCCTGGCCACCATGGCCGAGCGCCCGCCTGCCGACGCACTCACCGAACGCGCCGCCCTCGTCTCAGTCATGGCCGGTCAGCGCCGAACAGCAGATGACCGCCCGTCGGGGACCGCGCGGGCGGCTTTCGGCACGGACGCCGCCCACACCGACGCCCACTCCAACGGGCGGGGAGCGGCTGGAGCGAAGAGCTCAGCCGCCGTCGCGCAGAGCGGCCAGGGCGGCATCCAGGCGGCGACCGGCCTCTTCGGCGACCGGCTGGAGGGCGGGCAGGCCCGTGAGGGTGACCATCGTGGCCGGGTCGAGCGCCTGGACCACGGTCTCGCCCCCGTCGGTGCGGACGACGACGTTGCACGGCAGGAGCAGTCCGATGGTGCGGTCGACGTCCAGGGCTTGGTGGGCGAGCGGCGGGTTGCAGGCTCCGAGGATGAGGTAGTCCTCCATGTCGTGGCCGAGTTTGGCCTTCAGGGTGGCGGTGACGTCGATCTCGGTGAGGATCCCGAAGCCCTGCGCAGCCAAGGCCTCGCGGACGGCGGACACGGTGGTGGCGAAGTCACCGGTGAGGCGGACGGTGCGGTCGTAGCGCATTGGTTCATCCCTTTCGTGGCGGTTGCGGCCTTGCTCGCGAGTAGGCCCACCCACGGGCCTCCAACGGGTCGAGACTCCGCCAAAAATACCCCCGGGGGTACTAATGCTACGCTCGATATATACCCCCGGGGGTAATTCTCGCGAGAAGGAGCGACAGCGTGTTCTTCATCGACACCCTTGACCTGGAAGGGCTCGGCAACCGCAGCTACCTGGCAGGCGGTGCCCACGCGGCCGTGGCGGTGGACCCGCCGCGCGACATCGACCAGGTGCTAGCCGCGGCGGCCCGACGAGGGGTGCGGATCTCCCATGTAGTGGAGACCCACATCCACAACGACTACGTCACCGGCGGCCTGGATCTGGCACGCCTCACCGGCGCGGACTACCTGGTGCCGGCCACGGCCCGGGTGTCCTTCGCCCGCACCCCCGTCCATGACGGCGACACCGTCACGGTGGACGAGGGCATCACACTGCGAGCGCTGGCCACCCCCGGGCACACCCCGCACCACACCTCCTACGTCCTGGAGGAGCAGGGCGCGGCCGTCGCCGTGTTCACCGGGGGTTCCCTGCTGATCGGGACGGTCGGGCGACCCGACCTGGTGGAGCCGCGCCTGACCGAGGAGCTGGCCCGCGCCCAGCACGCCTCCGCGCACCGGCTGGCCGCCGAACTCCCGGACGAAACCGAAGTGCTGCCCACCCACGGGTTCGGAAGCTTCTGCTCCTCGGCCCAGGCGGACGGAAACGCCAGCACCATCGGCAAGGAGAAGGCGGGAAACGACGCCCTCGTCCAGGACATCGACGCCTTCGTCTCCGCCCTGCTGGCCGGGCTCGACGACGTACCCGCGTACTACGCCCACATGGGACCGGCCAACGCCGCGGGACCGGCTCCGGTCGACCTGACCACACCTCCCGTGGCGGACGCCGCCGACATCGCGGCCCGCCTGGCGGCCGGGGAATGGGTGGTCGACCTGCGCAACCGCATCGCATTCGCCCAGGGGCACGTCGCGGGGGCCTTCAACTTCGAGGCCGACGGGAAGCTCGCCACCTACCTCGCGTGGCTGATCCCCTGGGGCAAGCCCGTCACCCTCCTCGCCGAATCCCCCGAGCAGCTGGCGAAGGCGCAGCGCGAACTGGCCCGGGTCGGTATCGACCGGCCGGCCGCCGCGGCTACCGGAGAGCCCGCCGATTGGCTTCCGGAGGGCGAGGATCCGCGGAGCTTCCCGCGGGCCACGTTCGCCGACCTCGCCGCCCTGGACCCGTACGAGCACCGGATCGTGCTGGACGTGCGGCGGGACTCCGAGCGGGCGGAGGGCTGGATCAAGGGCTCGGTACACATCCCTGTCCACCAGCTCCACCGGCGCCAGGACGAAGTTCCGGACGGAGTGGTGTGGGTGCACTGCGCGGGCGGAATGCGCGCGGGCATCGCAGCCTCCTTGCTCGACGCCGCCGGGCGCGACGTCGTGGCCGTCGACGACTCCTTCGACGCCGCCCGGAGCGCAGGCCTCCAGGTGGTCAGCGGGTTCGGCGGCCTCGGCGGCTGACGACTCGCCCTCCCCACTTCCGACGAGAGAAAGACCCGCAGATGTCCCTCTTCCGCCGCGGCCCCGCCCGCGTGACTCCGACCCAGGCCCATCAGGGCACGCGCGACGAGGGCGCCGTCCTGCTCGACGTACGCGAGCGCGCCGAGTGGACCGCCGGACACGCACCCGGGGCCGTACACGCCCCGCTCTCCGCCCTGATGACCAGTGACGGCCTGCCCCCGGCCGCCCAGGGCCGGCCACTGGTGGTGATCTGCCGTTCCGGGCACCGCTCCCAACGGGCCGTGAAGCTCCTGACCGCGCGCGGGGCGGACGCGGCCGACGTCAGGGGCGGCATGAGCGCCTGGGCAGCGGCCGGGCTGCCGGTTGTCGACGACCGTGGAAACAGCGGCTCGATAGCGTGAGCACGCTCCTCCTCGCCCTGATCGCAGGAGCGGTCATCGGCCTCGCACTCGGGGCTCTCGGGGGTGGCGGCAGTGTGCTCGCGGTCCCGGCCCTGATCTACCTGCTCGGCTTCACCCCGGCCGCCGCCACCACGGCGTCGCTGATCATCGTCACCGCCACATCCGCGACCGCTCTCTACGCCCACGCCACCTCCGGCAACGTCCGCTGGAAAACCGGCGCCCTCTTCGCAGCCGCCGGCATACTCCCCGCCATGGCGGCGGCCACCCTCGCCGCACGGCTGCCCGGACAGGTGCTGACCGGCGCGTTCGCGGCCATCGCGGGCGTCGCTGCCCTGCGCATGCTCAAACCTCCCCAAGCCGAGAAGGAGTTCCGCCCGGTACAGCCGGTACGGGCCGCCGGAGCCGGCGCGGGCCTGGGCGCGATCACCGGATTCCTGGGCGTCGGCGGCGGATTCCTCGCCGTCCCCACCCTCGTGGGAGTCCTGGGCCTGCGCATGCGGACAGCCGTCGGCACCAGCCTGCTCGTCATCACCGTCAACTCACTCGCCGCGCTCACCGCCCGCACCGGCAGCGCCGCACCTCTGCACTGGGCGGTCATCGCACCCTTCACCGGCGCCGCGATCCTCGGCGCCTGGGACGGGAAGCGCCTCGCCGCCAAGATCACGGGCCCCACCCTGCAACGGACCTTCGCCGTCACACTGCTGGCCGTCGCGGCCTTCATGCTCACCGACGCGATCCGCTGACACCACAGCCGCCCCACGGCACACCCCAAGCTCACCCGGCGCCCGCTCCCGGCCCCGGCCGACACCCAGGAGGGACCACTCCGCCATGACCACCCCCCACACCCTCAACTCCGCCCAGGCCCGCACCCGTCTGCACGAGCTCACCATCCTCGACGTCCGCACCCCCGGCGAATACGCCGCAGGCCACCTGCCCGGCGCCCTGAACATCCCCCTCGACCAGCTCTCACGCGCCCTGCCCGACATCCGTCACGCCGCCGACCGCGGCGACATCCTCGTCGTCTGCGCCTCCGGAGCACGCTCCGACCGCGCCTGCACGACGCTCGCCGAGCACGGCATCAGCACCGCCACCCTCACCGGGGGCACCGGCGCCTGGGCAGCCGCCGGCCACGACCTCCACCACCCCGAGCCCCCCTCCCGGACCACGTGGGGCATGGAGCGCCAGGTCCGCCTGACCGCCGGCGCCCTCGTCCTCGCAGGCCTCGCACTCGGACTGATCCACCCCGCCTTCCAGCTCATCTCCGCCGCGGTCGCCGGCGGCCTGGCCCTCTCCGCCCTCACCAACACCTGCGGCATGGCAGCCATCCTCGCCAAGCTCCCCCACAACCGCCCCCACCAAGGCGACCTAGATGCCGCACTCGCGGCCCTCCGCAAGCACTCACCCCCACATATACCCCCTGGGGTACCATGAGGGGACAGCACACGAACCAGGAGGCACCCGGTGAAGGTCGACGAAGCAGCGGTCAGCTCAGTCCTCAACCGTCTGCGCCGCGCCCAGGGACAGCTCGCCGGAGTCATCGCCATGATCGAAGCCGGCCGTGACTGCAAGGACGTCGTCACCCAGCTCGCCGCGGTCTCCAAGGCGCTCGACCGCGCCGGCTTCAAAATCGTCGCCAGCGGCATGCGTCAGTGCATGAACAACGCCGACGGAACCCAGCCCCCCATGACCGAGGAAGAACTCGAGAAGCTCTTCCTCGCCCTGGCCTGAGGGCCATGCGGAAGACGGCCTGACCGCACGGGCGGGTCAGGCCGTCTCGCCATTTCGTGCACCGGTTCGCGCCCAAGACTGCTGGAGGAGCGCGACAGGAGCCGCCGGCCGCCGAGAGCCTCTGCCTACGAGAGTGCACCCGAAACGTTGCCCAGGCTCTCCAAAACCGGGAGCCAGGTCAGGCCTTCTTGACCACGCTCGACTTGAGCTGCATGGCACCGAATCCGTCGATCTTGCAGTCGATGTCGTGGCCGTCGACCCCGTCGACCAGACGGATGTTGCGCACCTTGGTGCCCGCCTTGATCCCCGACGGACTGCCCTTGACCTTGAGGGCCTTGACGACGGTCACGGTGTCACCGTCGCTCAGCGCGTTCCCGACGGCATCCTTGATCACCCGCTCGCCCGAGGCGCTCTCGTCATCCGTCCCGGTCGCAGCGGGAACCCACTCGTGGGCGCACTCCGGGCAGACCATCAGCGCGTTCATCTCGTAGGTGTACTCGCTGGAGCACTTCGGGCACGGGGGCAGACTCGCCGTCATCTGTTCTGTCCTAGCTCGGTACGTACACGCGGGGCTCGAGGCACCCGCGCCATGGTGAGCCGAGGATATCCTAATTGCAAACTTCTGCAATTCCTTACGTCCTCAAGGCGCTGGCACGCGAGCGCTGGAGGATCGGAGGGCGCAGGTGCTCGTTCCACCACATCATCAGGCAACGGCCGCGCTCCCCGGCACGACCGGGGAAACATTCCACGCCCAGGCCACGGATCCACTCCAGGGCGACCGACGCCGGCACGGAACCCGCCGGAGGGGCCCCGCCGACGGGGGATGCGGCGGGGCCCACGCCGTGACGTTACAGCCTTCGACATGGGAACAGCCGCAGAATCCACGAATTGCAAAGTTATGCAATTTCGTAGATGCTGTGCTGGCTGCGCCCGTAGGTAGCCACGGGCACAGCACCAGCCACTTCCCCGGCGCCCGGGGCGATGAGAAGGATGCGAGACCATGCCTGTTCCCCTGTATCAGGCCAAGGCCGACTTCTTCCGCATGCTCGGGCACCCCGTACGGATAAGGGTCCTGGAGCTGTTGCAGGACGGGCCGATGCCGGTACGGGACATCCTGGCCTCGATCGAGGTCGAGCCCTCGGCGTTGTCCCAGCAACTCGCGGTGCTGCGCCGCTCGGGAATCGTGACCTCGGTCCGTGACGGCTCGACGGTGGTCTACGAGCTCGCGGGCGGGGACGTCGCGCAGCTGATGCGGGCGGCCCGGCGGATTCTGACCGAGGTGCTGACCGGACAGAGTGAGCTCCTGGAGGAGCTGCGCGAGTCCGAGGTCCCCGCACAGTGAATACCGTGCTGACCACCGGACTCGACCGGGTCCGCTCCTTGATGCCGACCCGGGGCGACTTCGCGGTGATGCGCCGAAACCCCCGCGGGAATCTCCTGGCCGGTCTCACCGTCGCGATCGTCGCTCTGCCGCTCGCGCTCGGCTTCGGGGTCTCCTCCGGGCTCGGCGCCGAGGCCGGGCTTGCCACCGCCGTGGTCGCGGGCGCGCTCGCCGCACTGTTCGGCGGGTCCAACCTTCAGGTGTCGGGGCCCACGGGTGCGATGACGGTGGTTCTGGTGCCGATCGTCGCCCAGTACGGGCCCGGCGGGGTGCTGACCGTCGGGCTGATGGCCGGTGTCCTCCTGATCGCCTTGGCGCTGATGAAGGCCGGGCAGTACATGCGCTACGTGCCGGCGCCGGTCGTCGAGGGCTTCACCCTCGGAATCGCCTGCGTGATCGGACTTCAGCAGATACCGAGCGCGCTCGGGGTGCCCAAGCCGGACGGCGAGAAGGTCCTCGCCGTCGCCTGGCGGGCCGTCGTCGAGTTCGCGCACGCCCCGAACTGGACGGCCATCGCGCTCTCACTCGGCGTCGCGACCGTGATGATGCTCGGCGCCCGCTGGCGGCCCACCGTCCCGTTCTCCATCGTGGCGGTCATCGCCGCGACCGTGATCGCGCAGGTCTTCCGTCTGGACGCGGCGGCCCCCATCGGCAAGCTGCCGTCCGGGCTGCCCGCGCCCTCCCTGGCCTTCCTCGACCCGTCCACGCTGGGGTCGCTTCTCGCACCCGCGATCGCGGTGGCCGCGCTGGCCGCGCTGGAGTCGCTGCTGTCGGCGACGGTCGCGGACGGGATGACGGTGGGGCAGAAGCACGACCCGGACAAGGAGCTGTTCGGGCAGGGCATCGCGAACCTTGCCGCCCCGCTGTTCGGCGGCGTACCGGCCACCGCGGCGATAGCCCGTACGGCGGTCAACGTCCGCACCGGCGCCTCCTCCCGGCTCGCCGCCCTGACGCATGCCGCCGTGCTCGCGGTGATCGTGTTCGCTGCCGCACCCCTGGTCTCCAAGATCCCGCTCGCCGCCCTGGCGGGGGTGCTGCTGGCGACCGCGATCCGGATGGTCGAGGTCGGCTCGCTCCGGGCGATGGTGAAGGCGACCCGCTCGGACGCCGTCGTGCTGGTACTGACGGCGGCCGCCACCTTGGTCCTCGATCTCGTCTACGCGGTGATCATCGGCCTCGTCGTGGCCGGGGCACTCGCCCTGAAGGCGGTCGCGAACCAGGCGCGGATGGACCAGGTGGATTTCCGCCCGGACCTGCCCGGCGAACACAGCGACGAGGAGCACGCGCTGCTGGCCGAGCACATCGTCGCCTACCGCATCGACGGGCCCGTCTTCTTCGCCGGCGCGCACCGCTTCCTGCTGGAGCTGTCGGAGGTCTCCGACGTGAAGGTGGTGATCCTGCGCATGTCCCGCGTCACCACGATGGACGCCACCGGCGCACTCGTGCTGAAGGACGCGGTCCAGAAGCTGACCCGGCGTGGCATCGCCGTCATGACGTCCGGCATCCGGCCCGGTCAGCGCCAGGCACTCGAGGCCGTCGGTGCACTCGACCTGCTGCGGCACGCGGGCCGGGAGTACGCCACCACGCCCGAGGCGATCGCCGGAGCCCGCAAACATCTGGAACAGGCAGGGCTGCTGCCTCTCAAGCACCATCCGCACCGTATCCGGAAGGCCGCACGATGACCGTCCCCGGCGAACGCCTCATGATCGATGTCTCCGGCACCGAGGCCCTGTGGCTCCTCGAAGGCTCTGCCCAAGGACGCCTGGTCTACGTCCAGCGCGAGCACGCTCTCGTCCGCCCGGCCACCCACGTCCTGGAGTACGGGCGCCTGATCGTCCGCACGCCCGTGCAGGCCGCGGCGATCCCCGGCAGGGCGGTGCTGACCTATCACGCGGACGAGATCCGCACCCCGACCGGCACCGGATGGACGGTGACGGCCCACGGCCCCGCCGACATCATCACGGACCCGGACGAGGCCGCGCACTACCGGCGGACGCTGTCCGGCTGGGCCCACGGCCCGCACGACACGCTGCTGCGCATCCACCCGCAGCAGGTGTCGGGGTTCCGTCTCGCCCGCCCCGTTCAGGGGGCCGGGCGGTGAGCGTCGAGGTCCGGACGATGCCCTACCGGCACGTGCTGAACGTGCCCGCCACGGGCTCGGCCGTACGTATCGCCCGGGAGACGGCCGAACTGGTGCTGGTCGAGTGCGGTGCGGGCCTGCGGCATCCGAGCGTCGGGCCGGGGCTGCTGATCCTGGCCGAGCTGGTCACCAACAGCGTCCGCCACGCCGCCGTACTGTCGCCGACGATCACCGTGACCTTCGCACACGGGGCGGGTGCGTTCGCGTTCGCCGTCCACGACCGTCACCCGTATCAGCCGGCCCTCTTCGGGGCGCTGGCCACGGCTCCGGGCAGCGGGCTGGCCACCGTCGTCGAGATGACGATGGAGCTTGGCGGGACCGCAGTGCTCCGGCCGGATGCGGACGGGCGCGGCAAGAGCATCTGGATCACCCTTCCCCTGTGAGACCTGAGGAAATGACGATGACGATCGAGTGGCGCTACACCACCCACCCCGGCCTGGGGGTCCTGTCCCTGGCCGGACACCTCGGCTCGGATGCGATCGCGCGCTTCACCGGCGCGATCGGGTGGGTCCTGGCCCGCGGCACCGGACCGGTCGTCCTCGACCTGAGCGGACTGCTCGGCTGGTCGGTGGGCGGACAACTCGCCGTCGCCCAGGCGGCCCGCCGGCTCGCCGAGGAGGGGCGGCCCCTGGAACTCGCCTCGATCCCCGCGGACGGCTCCCTCGTCCCCGACGGCTCCTGCCCGCCGATCCCCGTCCACTGCGACCTGCCCTCCGCGCTGGCCGCCCACCACGCGGTGGGCGACGAGCAGCGCCAATGGAGCAGCGACCAGTGGCCGGCCGAGGGGGCCTGCTCCACGGGGACCGCGTTCGTCACGAAGGGCTGACGACGAAAGCCCTCCGCGGGGGGGGCGAACGTCACAAAGACAGGCCGCCCTGCGCCAGGAGTTGCGCTGATCTGCAATTGTGGAGGTCACAAGGTGTGTAGGGGCGAAAGGACGCCCCCTACGGCGAAACGGTTCTGGGTGGATGCGATGGGCAGTCGAGGCAGGGGTACCCAAGTGAGCGCACCGCTGTACCAGCTCAAGGCGGAGTTCTTCAAAACACTGGGCCACCCGGTCCGCATCCGCGTTCTGGAGCTGCTCAGTGTGCGTGAGCACGCGGTCGCCGAGCTGCTGCCCGAGGTCGGCGTCGAAGCCGCGAGCCTGTCCCAACAGCTCGCGGTCCTACGCAAGGCCAACCTGGTGATCACCCGCCGCGAAGGCGCGAACGTGTACTACCGGCTCACCAGCGACGAGGTCGTAGAGCTGCTGCGAGTTGCTCGCAGCATCCTCTCCGGTGTCCTTCAAGGTCAGGCCGAACTGCTCGCCGACCTTCGCGCCAACAGCCCCCGATAGCACGGGGCCATGAACGGCGGCCGTCTCCCGTAGCGCGGGGTTCATCGCGCTTCTGACACCGGGAGACGGCCGCTTCCTACTTCTGTGCGTGCTGGCCCAGGAAGAACAGCAGCCACACGAACCCGGCGAACAGGTGCGTGCCGGCGATATAGAAGAAGGCACGCAGGGCGACACCCTTCGCCAGCCACCTCTCGTGCTTCGCCGCCGCGCTCTCCTCGGGTTTGCCGTCGATCACGAGTCCTCTCCGTTCCCCGGTGTCCAGGGCATCCTGCGGGTGCGCGTACGGGCGCACGAGGACCTGCCTGCCGTACTGCCCGGCCTCCTCGACGATGCCCGCGACCTCACCCGCCTCGACGGTACGGGCATCGGCATCGCCGACGTTGCCGGGATAGGTGATCCGATACAGCTGGGCGTCTGGTCTGTGACTGCTGATCACGGGGTTCCTTCCGGCAGGATGAAGCGGACCACGATGGCCTTGCCGTGCTCGCCCGCGGGCTCCACGCGGACGTCGCCGCCGTACGTACGGGCCAGTTCGGCCACGATGCGCAACCCCTGCTGCTCTCCAGGCCGAACAGCACGAGCGACCGCTCGGTGCGCTCGCGTGCGGACCGCACCGAGCCCGGCACCAGCGGCACCGTCCACGCATGCCTGCGCGTCGGCGCCTGCCCGCTCGAACGGCGGACCATCACCGTGCGACCGGCCGACTCGGCGCCGCCGCCGGGCTCACCGGCTGCCCTCGTCGCCCGTGGCCACGCCGTGATCGTGGGCCACACGCAGCGCGTCCTCCAGCTCGTCCGAGGCCTGCGCCTCTTCGAAGGCATCATCAGCCTCCCGCGCAGCCGCGAGACGAGCCCGCGCCACCCGGACCCGCTCCAGCGCCGCTTCCGCGAACCCAGCCACACCGCAACCCCCGTCCAACCAATTGGAAACTAGTAAATTGCATAACTCTGCAAGTCTAGCGGCTGCGAGTGCGACGCAAACCGCGTCGCGGGCGGAGGTCAGTGGATGCGGTGCACCCGCTGGCTGGTGAGTTCGTACCGGGCTCCGACCACCGCCAGCCCCTTCCCCGCGATCCTCGGAGACAGGGCGGGCTCGACGGCCAGACGAGACCGAACCAGCCGCACGTTCTCAGTGATCGCCGCATCGACACGGGCGGCCCCCGTCAGCGTGCGGTCGATAGCGGGACGGACCTGATCAGCCAGGTACTGCATGTGCCCGGGCAGCCGTTCCCCACTCTCGGCCGCCTGGACAGCAGCAGTGACGGCCCCGCACGACTGGTGCCCCAGGACCACGACCAGCGGGATGGCCAACTCCAACACCCCGTACGCGATGCTCCCGAGGACCGCTTCGTCCAGGACCTCGCCGGCCGAGCGCACGGTCAGCAGGTCGCCCAGGCCCTGATCGAAGACCAGTTCCGGAGGCACGCGGGAATCGACGCAGCCCAGGATCACGGCGAAGGGATGCTGCCCCGCGGCCAGCGCCTGCCGCACGGCCCGCGTCCGGTCGGGATGTCGCTCATGGAACGTCCGCCAGCGCCGGTTGCCTGCGGCGAGTTCCCCCAGCGCGGACTCAGGGGTGGCGGACCGCGGGCCGTTCAACCTGGTGGTGACGGTCGACGTCGCCGGCGAACCGGAGACCAGTCCGGCGCCCACGGCCACCGCTCCCGTCAGCGCGGCCCGAACGAACCGCCGCCGCCCCACCAACCCATGAAGCTCAGCATCGACAGTCATGCCGGACCAAGCTAGACGCGCCCAGGAGCGGCTGGGCTCGTGCCATCGCAGCTTGGCCCGACCTTGGGCAAATCTTGGACAAGCGGACTACCGGTCGGCAGAGCAGGCTGCACGAAGCAGACCTGAAAGGCGAAACGAATCACCGGACGAACAGAGCGGACGTCGCCCAGTGGCACGGACTCCAAGGCTGCCGCCCCCTCCTGCGCCCCACCCAGTGGGTAGCAGTGCGCCCACCACGGCGATCACCACCCCGGCCAGCGCCAGCGCCTCCAGCGGCACGGAGCCCCTCAGTTTGGATGGCGCCTTCCAGCAGCCCCCACGGAATCGCAGCGACTGCGTTCTGCCAGTTGCGGTACCCCGTCCTGTGGAGGTTCAGGAACTGGTGGCGCCAGCCTGGTGCTTGAGTTGGCAGTGGACGTCGACGATGCCCTCGACGGAGTGGGCGAGGCGTTCGGCCAGGGGGATCAGGTCGCCGTCGCGGACCCGTCCGGTCAGGGTGGCGATCCCTTGGGTCACGGTGACCTTGACGGCTTCGTGGGAGAGGGGGAAGAGGCGGTCGACTACGGTGCGGCGGATCTCGGTGGCGAGTTCCTAGTCGGTGCGGAGGAAGACCTTGAGGAGGTCGGCGCGGCTGACGATGCCCTGGAGGGTGCCGTCGGCGTCGACGACCGGGAGGCGCTTGATGTGGCGGTCGGCCATGAGGTGGGCGGCCCGAGAGAGAGTGGCGTCGGGGCGGATCGTGACGGCCGGGGTGGTCATCATGTTCTCGGCGCGGGTGGAGCCGGCCTTGGCGGTGTCGCCGAGGCGGCGCATCTGCTCGATCAGGCCCGGGCGGTGCTCGTGGAACTCCTCCTTGGGCAGGAGGTCGGCCTCGGAGACCACGCCGACTACGTGACCCTCGCCCTCGATGACGGGTAGGGCGGTCACCTTCCACCGCTCCATCGCGGTGACGATGTCCTTGAAGCCGGTCGAGGGGGTGACGGCGATGACCTTGGTGGTCATGACGTCGGCGACGGTGTACGGGGTGGAGGTCATGGCGGGGTCCTCAGCGTGCGTGGGCGAGCGGGGTGCCGCTTCCGTGAGGGGCGAACAGGTCGAGGAGCCGGGTGCGGGCGGAGTCGAGCCGGTCGGCGATGACCGCGCCCACGGCGACGAAGACGGAGCGGCCGACGGCCGAGTCCTCGTTGCACAGCTGGCGTACGGCTGCGGCATCGAACTCCAGGGCGCGCACCGCGTGGGAGGCGGTGGCGCCGAGGTGCCAGCTGTAGGGAGGGAACATCCAGGACCAGCCGAGGAGCTCGCCGTAGCCGAGGGTGTCGATGACCACGTTCATGTGACCGGGGACGTGGGTGTCGAGGTCCACGGTGCCGCACTGGATGATCCAGAATTTCTCGGCCCGTCGGCGTTCGTTGAAGATGCGGGTGCCGGCCGGGAAGGTCACCTGGCGGGAGCGGGCGAGCAGGGCTTCGCGGGCTTCCGGTGCCATCGCTTCGAGGATGGTGTGCATGGTGCTCATGGAGTGCCTCCAACCCTTGGCATTCACCCTGCTCGGTGGGGCACCGTGGCTGGGAGGGCCGCGCGGTGCACACCGTGGGGACCGTCCGGCCCGGTCAGCGGACCAGGACGGCCTCCCCGGACTTGGGTACGACGGCCGTCCAGCCCAGCTCGTGTTCGATGCGGTCCCGCAGGGTTTCGGAGGCGGTCTCCTCGCCGTGGACGAGGTAGGTGGCATGCGGGGCGGGGGCGGCGCGCAGCCAGTCGATGATCTGGTCGGCGTCCGCGTGCGCGGAGAAGTGCGGTACGTCGGCCACCTCCGCGCGTACGGGGACGTACTCGCCGAACATCTTGAGCGTGCGGGCGCCGTCCACGAGGTCGCGGGAGCGGGTGCCGGCGGCTGCGAAGCCGACGATGACCACGGCGTTGCGGGGGTCGGGCAGGATCCGGTGGAGGTGGTGCAGGACGCGGCCGCCGGTGGCCATGCCGGCGGACGAGACGATGATCGCCGGGCCGCTGGTGTTGTTGATGTCGGTCGACTCCTGGACGGTCCGGGCGGCCAGGAAGGGCTCCGGGCTGATCGCCGCCTCGCCCTGGGCGAGGATCTCGGGACGCAGCTCGGGCGAGTGGGCCCGGACGGCGTCGCGGTAGACGTCCAGTGCCGCCAGGGCCATGGGGCTGTCGACGTAGACGGGTACGTGGCGGGGCAGGGTGCCGTCACTGCGCAGGGTGGCCAGCTCGTGCAGGACGACCTCGGTGCGGTCGATCGCGAAGGCCGGGATGACCACGGTCCCGCCACGGGACAGCGTCCGCGTGATCACCGAGGCGAATTCGCGTCGCGCGCTCTCGTGGTCGTGGCGGCGGTTGCCGTACGTCGACTCCATCAGCAGGACATCGGCGCCGGAGAACGGCTCGGGCGGCAGGAGGAGCGGGTGGCCGGGGCGGCCGAGGTCGCCGCTGACGGCGAGGGTGTGGCCGTCTTCCAGGGTCAGGTGCGTCCAGGCGGAGCCGAGGATGTGACCTCCGTGGTGCAGCATCAGCTTCGTGCCGGCCATGATCTCGATCTCACTGCCCACCGGTACCGGGTCGAAGTACTTGATCGTCTGGTCGACGTCATCGTCGTCGTAGAGCGGCTTGGCGGGGCGGTGCTTGGACCAGCCGTGCTGGTTGGCGTGCTCGGCGGCTTCCATCTGGAGGCGGGCGCTGTCGCGGAGCACGATCTCGGCGAGCCGAGTGGTGTGGGCGCTGGTCAGGATCGGGCCGCGGAAGCCGTGCCGGACCAGGCGCGGCAGGTAGCCGCAGTGGTCCAGGTGGGCGTGGGTCACCACGACAGCGTGGATGTCCGAGGCGTCGCAGGGCAGCTTGTCCCAGTTGCGACGGCGCAGGTCCGCGACACCCTGGAAGAGTCCGCAGTCGACGAGGATCCGGGCGTGGTCGCTCTCGACCAAGAACTTGCTGCCGGTGACCGTCCGCACTCCGCCGAGGAACCTCAGCAGGGCCGAGCGGGTGGAAGCTGGAGACGGGGCTGACTGGGACATGGCAGCAGCCCTCCTTTCGGAACGGATGCCGGTCTCCACCGTTGCACCGGAACGCCCTGTCCGCTGGGGACCTACCGGCCCCGGGTCGGGGCCGACCGGCCCAAGCGCGACGGGGGGACTCAGGCACAGCCTGACGGTGACCCCTCCCGCACAGCACACAGAGAGAAGGCCGCGCCATGAAGGCACTCGTCTTCCACGGGCCCGGACAGACCTCCTGGCAGGACGTCCCGGACCCCTCGATCAAGGACGCCGCCGACGCGATCGTCCGGGTCGACGCCGTCACCATCTGCGGCACCGACCTGCACATCATCAAGGGCGACGTCCCCGAAGTGACGCCCGGCCGGATCCTCGGACACGAGGCCGTCGGGACCGTCGTCGAGACCGGCGGCGACGTCCGCAGCGTCCGCCCCGGTGACCGCGTCCTGATCTCCTGCATCTCCGCGTGCGGCCGCTGCCGCTTCTGCCGTGAAGGGCGCTACGGTCAGTGCCGCGGAGGAGGAGGCTGGGTCCTGGGCCACACCATCGACGGCACTCAGGCCGAATACGTACGCGTCCCCTTCGCCGACCTCTCCGTGTACCCGCTGCCCAGCGCCCTGGCCGGCCACGACGCCGTACTGCTCGCCGACATCTTCCCGACCTCCTACGAGGTCGGCGTGCTCAACGGCAACGTGCGCCCGGGCGACACGGTCGTCGTGGTCGGTGCCGGCCCCATCGGCCTGGCCGCCATCGCCACGGCGCAGCTCTACAGCCCCGGGCGGATCATCGCCGTCGACCTCGCCGCGTCCCGGCTCGCTGCCGCGCGCGACCTTGGCGCGGATGCCACCGCGAGCGCGGACGAGGAGCCCGAGCGGCTGGTGGAGGACCTGACCGACGGGCTCGGGGCGGACGTGGTCATCGAGGCCGTCGGCGTGCCCGAGGCCTTCGAGATGTGCACCCGCATGGTCCGCCCGGGCGGCCGGGTCGCCAACATCGGCGTGCATGGCAAGCCCGCCGTCCTCCACCTCGAGGACTTGTGGATCAAGGACGTGACCATCACCACCGGTCTCGTCGACACCCACTCCACGCCCATGCTGCTGCGCATGATGGCCGCAGGCCGACTGCCCGGGGACGCGATGGTCACCCACCGCTTCGAGCTGGACCAAATGGAAGAGGCGTACGACGTCTTCTCCCGCGCCGGAGACACCGGCGCCCTCAAGGTCGTGCTCGGCGGACCGCAGCACGACGCGGTAGCCGTACCGCCCCAGGAGCAGTGAATGCCGTGAAGAGCACACCGCGCATGCACCCCCAGCAGTCCGGCGAGACGACCGGACGCACCGACCTGGGCCGCCGCCTGGCGGCCCGCCGCGAAGCCCTCGGTCTGAGCCGCGACGAACTGGGCCGGCGGTGCGGCGCCGACGGCACGTACATCGCCTACCTTGAGGAGCACGCCGCCAGTCCTGCCATCGGCACCCTCGTCCGGGTGGCCGACGCCCTCGGCCTCACCGTCGACGACCTGACCGGCGTCAACGCCCACCGCGTTGCCGGCCGATCCACCGCCCGGCGCGACAGTACGCTCGTGCCACTGGACGAGACCGAATGCCGACGGCTGCTGAACACGCACGGCGTGGGCCGCATCGCCATCTTCACCCCCGAAGGCCCGGCCGTCCTCCCCGTCAACTACCTCGTCGCAGGACCCGACATCGCCTTCCGCACCTCCGCCGAAGCCGTCACCGCCAGAGCTGCCGGAACCGAGGTCGCCTTCGAGATCGACAACATCGACGACGTGACCGCCACTGGTTGGAGCGTGCTGGCCGTGGGCGAACTGGCAGCGGTCACAGACCCGGACGAGATTCACCACCTCAGCACCACGGCCCGCTCCCAGCCCTGGGCCGGCGGACCGCGCAGCCACTGGATGAAGCTCACCCCCGCCCGCATCACCGGCCGTCGCGTGGTGCACGACTCATGAACGAACTGCGCACGGTCGTCTTCGACACCGCCGGAGTGCTCCTCGCCACGGCTGCCTCCCCGAGTGGCAGCCATCGCAGGCCGGAGCACGGTTGCGCCCGTTCGACGCCGTCCGCGAGGACCGGGACCTGGTAGACGGCAGGGCCCGTCTCGACGGCGTACGCGCCTTCCTCGCTGCCCGCCACATCGACCTCCCGCCCGGAACGCCCGAGGACCCGCCCGGGTGCGCCACCGTCCACGCGGTCGCCGCCCGCAAGGAGGCGGTCTTCTCCGCTATGCTGCGCACTGAGGGTGTCCGCGCCTTCGAGGACGTGCGGCCCGTGCTCCAGGAACTGAGGGAGAAGACGATCCGGTGCGCGGCCGTCTCGGCTTCCCGGCACGCCCGCTCCCTCTTGGAGTCCGCAGGGCTCATCGGCTACTTCGACGCCCTAGTGGACGGCCGGGACGCTGCCGCACTTGATCTTCCGGGCGAGCCCGACCCTGCCCTCTTCCTCGAAGCCGCCGGCCGTCTCGGCGCGCCCCCCGCTCACACCGCCGTGGTGGAGGACGCACTCGCCGGCGTCGAAGCGGGACACCGAGGCCGGTTCAGCCTGGTGGTGGGACTCAACCGCGAGGGCGACCCGCACATGAGGGACGCCCTGCGCGCACACGGCGCCCAGCTCGTCCTCCCCGACCTCGGCGGACTGCCCGCCGCACTCGAAGGCGGCTGCCCGTGACCACGGCCTGGAGCCGGGAGTACCAACGCTACGACCCCAAGACCGAGCGGCTGGTCGAGTCCCTGTGCACCCTGGGCAACGGCCGCTTCGCCACGCGCGGTTCAGCGCCCTAAAGCGTCGCCGGTGACATCCACTACCCGGGCACCTACCTGGCCGGCTGCTACGACCGGCTCACCTCCACCGTCGGCGGACGTACGGTCTCCAACGAGGACATGGTCCGGCTGCCGGACTGGACCGCCCTGCGGTACCGCTGCCTGCCCGAGGGCGCACCTCCCGGCGACTGGCTCACGCCCGACCACCCGCCCCTGCGCCACAGCCACGTGTCGCTGGACCTGCGCGCCGGAACGCTCACCCGCCGCATGCTCTTCCACGACGCCGAAGGCCGTCGCCTGGGCGTCACCCACACGCGCCTCGTCCACATGGGCGACCCGAACCTGGCCGCGCAGAACACGGTGTTCAGAGCGTACGGCTGGAGCGGCAGGATCGAGATCGAGTCCGTACTCGACGGCGACGTCGTCAACGCGGGAGTCGACCGCTACCGCGCCCTGGCCGGGCGGCACCTCGTCGAGCACCGGTCCGGGGTGGAGGCGGAGGGCACCGCCTGGCTCTCCTGCACTACCGCCACCTCCCGGGTACGGATCGGGCTCGCAGTCCGGACATCAGCACGACCTGTGGCACCGGTAGACCGGCTATGCACCGCCGCCACCGCCACACAGACACTCATCCTGAGACCGCTCTCCCACCTCCAGCGCCACGTGGGGTCGGCCATCGCCTGGAACGTGTGGCGGTACGGGCAGGCCACCGGCGATGCCGGATTCATGCACGGCTCGGGCGCCGAACTCCTCCTACACATGGCCCACTTCTGGGCTGACGCGGCGACGTGGGACGCCGGCCTCGGCCGCTACCGGATCCGTGGCGTCGTCGGACCGGACGAGTATCACGATGCCTACCCGGATGCCGCCGCTCCCGGCATCGACGACAACGCCTACACCAACGTCACCACCGCGTGGGTACTGGCCCGCGCCCTCGACCTGTACGGGGAACTACCGGCGGCCCGGCGCGCGGAGCTCCTCACGCATCTCGGCATCGGCCGCGACGAGCTCACCGTCTGGGAGAACGTGTCCCGCCGCCTGTACGTGCCGTTCCATCGCGACGTGATCAGCCAGTTCCACGGCTACGGGGACCTCGCCGAGCTCGACTGGGACGGCTACCGCGCCCGCTACCACGACATCCGCCGCCTGGACCGCATCCTGGAAGCCGAGGGGGACACACCCAACCGGTACCAGGCGTCCAAGCAGGCCGACACCCTCATGCTCGGCTACCTCTTCCGCCCCACAGAACTCGAACAACTCTTCCTTCGGCTCGGATACCGCCTCGACGACGGCCTCTGGGGCCGGACGGTGGACTACTACCTGCGCCGCACCTGCCACGGCTCCACGCTGAGCAGCCTCGTCCACGGCTGGGTCCTCGCCCGGGAGCAGGGCCCGGACGCTTGGCACTACTGCCAGGAAGCCCTGCTCAGTGACGTCACCGACGTCCAGGGCGGCACCACCGGCGAAGGGATCCACCTCGGTGCCATGGGCGGCACCCTCGACCTCGTCGAGCGCGGCATCGTCGGACTCGAGCCCCACGGCGACGGCCTGCACATCGACCCGGTGCCCCTCTCCGAAGTGCCCGGTTCCTCGTTCTCGGTCTCCTACCTGGGGCACCGGGACATCCGGATCCGGTTCCGGCCCGGCCGGCTCGGCATCAGCGTCCCCCCGTCACCGCTGGGCCCGGTGCCCCTGGTCCTGCCCGGCGACCGGCACGAACGCATTGGCGCAGGCCAGGATCGGTGGTTCCGGCTCCCCAAGGGCTGACACGGTAGCCACCGCGGTTCCGCGTGGCGGTGCGTTCGTGATGCGCACACTGTGGATGTATCAGCCGTTTGGAAGGGTGAACCGAATGGACAGGCAGCATGAGGCTCCGCGGATCGTGGTGGGCGTCGACGGATCGTCCTCGTCCCAGGCCGCGCTGCGCTGGGCGGTCCGGTACGCAGCGCTGGTGAGCGGGCGAGTGGAGGCGGTCGCGGCGTGGGACCTGCCCGGTGCCGCGTCGTGGTCGGCTCCGGCGGTCGACGCCACGTTCGACGAGGAGGAGGCCGAGCGGCGTCTGGTCGAGGAGGTCCGCACGGTCCTCGGTGAGGACGGTGCCTCCCGTGTGCACCAGCGCCTGGTGCGCGGCAATCCGGTCGATGTCCTGGTCGATGCGGCAGAGGGGGCGGACCTGCTGGTCGTGGGCAGCCGTGGTCGCGGCGGCTTCCGCCGGGCCCTGCTCGGTTCGGTGAGTCAGCAGGCGGCGGTCCACGCGCCGTGTCCGATCACCATCGTCCGGGCGGACGTGTCCGTCCCATAGCCCCAGCTTGACACGCCTGGCGTTCGGCCCAGCCACTCCTTCGTCTCCGCGGGCAGCCGGGCCGTCCCGGGAGCCGAGCACCATCGTGCGCGCGGGCACTTGATCGAGGCCGCGCAGGTCTACACGGTGGTCGTAGGCCATTCCGGATGGGCTGAGCTGAGGAGCAGTTTTGCGGTGACGGTGGCTGCGTCGGCGGCAGCCGCCGTCATCCCGTTTGCCAGCAGCACGTCGCATCCCTCGGCCGCTGCTGCGAGCGTGGCGAAGCCCGCGGCAACCAGATCGGATGCGAGCCGGACCGCGTCCTGCGCCGTGGGCGGCTTCGCGCCGGCGGTCACCGCCCGCACGGTGGGGCCGACAGACACCAGCGGCACCTGCGTGTACCGCCCGGCTTCGCCACGACCGCCTCGCGTACGGCATCGCCCGGATCGCCGCTTCCCGCTGGCCCGACCGGGTCGTCATCCGCACCAGCGACTTCAAGACCAACGAGTACGCCAAGCTCCTCGGCGGCCGCCCCTTCGAACCGGTGGAGGCCAGCCCGATGATCGGTTGGCGTGGTGCCAGCCGCTATTACAGCGACGGCTACCGGGAGGGCCACCATCCTTCTCGCCCAGGACTTCGCCCAGCGCTTCGACGGCTTCTCCATCGGCAGCAACGACCTCACCCAGCTCACCCCCGGCGTCGACCGCGACACCTAGGCCCTCGCCCACGTCTTCGACGAAAACGACCCGGCCGTCACCAACCTCATCCGGATCCTCCTGCCGAGGGTCCAGGCCCTGGGCCGTCCAGTGGGCCTGTGCGGACAGAGGCCCAGCGACGACCCGGCCTACGCCGCCTTCCTCGTCCGCGTCGGAATCGACTCGATCTCCGTCGCCCCGGACAGCTTCGCCGCCCTCAAGCAGCACGTCGCCGTCGAGGAGGGCCGCTTCGGGGAGGACCGAATGGCCCCCGTAGGGATCCGTCCGGCCCAAGCGGACCAGCCCGCGGCCGCGTGACAGTGGCATCAGCCCCTCACCACGGAACCAAGGAGCACCCGCCATGAGCACCAAGCGAGTCCTGGTCGCCTACGGCACCAAGCACGGAGCCACCGCCGGCATCGCCGAACAGATCGGCACGACCCTCCGGGAGGACGGTTTCGACGCCGTCGTACTTCCCGCCGACGATGTCCACGACGTCCGCGCCTACGACGCCGTCGTCCTCGGAGGATCCCTCTACGCCGGCCACTGGAGCAGCAAGGCCAAGCACTGCGCAGAACGCAATGCCGACTCCTTGCGGCACCGCCCCGTGTGGATGTTCAGCAGCGGCCCGCTCGACCGCTCGGCCGATGATCACGACATCCCCCCGGTCTCCGCCGTCGCCCGGGAGATGCAGCTGATCGGAGCGCGCGAGCACATGACCTTCGGCGGCAGCCTTACGGCCCGCACCCCGGGCTTCCTTGCCAAGGCGCTGAACCGCCAGGGCAAGGGCGGAGACTTCCGCAACCCCGAGCGCATCCAGAAGTGGGCCCACCACATCAGCGCCGAGCTCGTGGCCGCCTGAAGGGACGGCCCTGCTCCGGTACGCACCAGCACGGAGGCGTGCCATGCACCACCGGGCGAAAGGGACGGTGGGCAACCCGCTCAGGCGTGATGCCGACCGCACCCGGACCCGTCTGCACCCGCCTTCCCGCTGACCTGCGTGCCGGCCGTCATCGTCGGGGTCGCCCTCAGAGCGGCGGCTTGGACGGACGGCAACCGCGCCGCCGCTCACCGCGAGAACCGCCGCCTTTGGATGTCGTCCTCCTCATCCCGGCCCCCACCGCTGGTCTGGGGAAGCGACGAGATCCGACGCTGGGCCCGACGCCGGCACCACCGCTACTCCTGATCCGATCGGAGGCACACCATGTCGCACACGACCGAATGGAAGACCCACCTCTACCTCTTCGAGGAAGATCACGCGACCAAGGTCCGCGTCGAACTCGACACCGGAACCACCCGCCTCACGGGCCACGGCACCGCGCGCTGCAACCCCACGGACAACGACGTGCCCGAGATCGGCGACGAACTCGCGGCCGCCCGGGCGCTCGAGAACCTGGCGATGCAGCTCAAGCGCACTGCCTACACCGACATGGCAGCAGCGGGGACCGCACCGCGGCACGCCCCCCTCTCGGCCTACGACCTTGGGTGAGCAGGCAGGTCTCCAGCAGCAGGATCAGACTGGACCCATGGGTGACGGGTCGGCCATCGAGCTGACCGGACTGACCAAGAGGTACGGGCCGGTGATGGGAGTCGACAGCCTGAGCCTCACAGTGCGACCGGGTGAGGTGTTCGGCTTCCTCGGGCCGAACGGTGCGGGAAAGACGACCACGCTGCGGTGCCTGACCGGGCTGCTCCGGCCGACCGAGGGGCGCGTTCGGGTGCTCGGGCTGGACCCGGTAGCCGATCACAGCAGGGTGGCTCCGCATCTGGGGTACCTGCCGGGTGAACTGCGCCTTTACCCGGAACTCTCCGGAGCGGAAACGCTCGATCTGCTGTCCGCGCTCCAGGGAGCACCCGTGCCCCGGCGCGGCGAGCTGTGCGATCGGCTGGGGCTTACCGGTTGGTGTGCCGACGCCGGAGGGCGTCGTGCAAGGAGGCCAGCTCGCGGTCCGTGCCCGTCGATTCGTCGATGGTCACCGTGGCGAGCGGCCATGGTTCGGCGTCGTCGGGCAGGAGCTGCACGCGAACCGGGAGACCGATCCAGGCCGCGGACACACGCAGGTTGAACAGTGCCGCGGCGCAACCGAGGTGGAGGCCACGGTGATTCGGGTCGGTTCGGGTCATGGCGCGTTCCGGATCGCCGTACAGAGCGAGGGCACCGCCGCCTATAGGGAACACGAACTTCCACGGCTGGGCGTTGTGCATGGACGGGGCGGTGACGGCGTCGCCGACGAGCCGTATGACGGTATCGGGGTCGAAGTATGTTGCGGTCACGGGGCTGTTCCTGTCTGTGCGGCCTCAGTCGTGCGCCACGACGGCGACCGGTGAGGTGGCGTGGTGCATCACCGCGTGGGCGATGGGGCCGATGCGGGCACCGAGTGCCGGGCGACGGATACGCCGGCCGACCACGACGAGTGCAGCGCCGGACGCCGCGTCCAGGATCTGGATGGCGGGCCGGCCGATGACGACGCGTGCGTCGACGGCGAGTTGCGGGTACATCTGCGTCCAGGGGTTCAGCAGCTCGCGCAGCGTGGTCTCGAGTCCGTCGGCCATTTCCTTCTCGACGCCGGGATCGAGGGCGGGAGCGTAGGAGAAGACCGGCGGGAGCGACCAGCCGTGTACGACGACGAGAGGGCAGGCCCGCCGGTCCGCTTCCTCGCAGGCGAAGGCGAGGAGCCGGTCGCAGTTGCTGCGCAGGTCCACTCCGAGCACCACCGGTCCGGCATCGTCCGTGTGCCCGGGCGGTTGGTCTCGGCCGTCGACGGAGCGCACGAGTACGACGGGTGTGTCGGTCTCGGGAAGGGTCGCCGAGGCGGTCGAGCCCACGATGAATCCGGCGACAGCGCCGAGTGCTCGAGAGCCGAGGACGAGCAGGTCCGCCTCTGCCGCAGACGCGGCGAGGACCTTGGAGGGCGCGAGTCCCTCAGTGCCGTGGGTGCTGATGTCGAGCGTGCTGTGTTCACGCAGCAGCCGGTCCCGCGTGAGCGAAAGGCCGTCGTCATCGGCCTGGTGGTCGTCTTCAACACGACCGTGGGTGTCACCCAGGAGGTCCGGGCGGACCGCGCGGTCGCCGCGCTCTCCGCTCTCTCGGCCACGCACGCCCGGGTACAGCGCGACGCGCTGGTCCGACACCGGCCGTACCACCGTGTTCTTCCCCGGCCCGGACGCCCACGTCCGCCAACTGCACGACGAAACCGGTACGCCGCGACACGGGGAGAAGTCGGACGGGGCAGTGGCCTCCCGTTGAGTGGAAAGGCCGGGCGCCCCGACCGGAGATACCGTGGAAGTGATGGCCGTCTCGCCATCCCTTCCTGCCGGAGGCGGGCATGAGCACAGGGGAACAGCCCACTCGGAGCGGTGTTCCTCGACTGCGGCTCGACGAACTGCTGGACGAGCTCCAGGTGCGGATCGACGAGGTCAGGGGCACGCGGGACCGGCTGAACGGTCTGCTCGAAGCCGTCATGTCCGTGGGCCGGGAACTCGACCTCCCGCAGGTCCTGCAAGGCATCGTCGAGGCCGCCGTAGTGCTCGTGGACGCCGAATACGGGGCCCTCGGAGTCATCGGGAACGACAAGAAACTGGCCGAGTTCCTTCCCGTCGGCATCAGTGACGCCCTCCGCGCACAGATCGGAGACCTGCCCTCCGGCCACGGCATCCTCGGCGAGCTGATCCGCCACCCCGAACCACTGCGGCTGTCGGAGCTGTCCGAGCACCCGGCCTCGTACGGGTTCCCCGACCACCACCCGCCGATGCACTCCTTCCTCGGTGTCCCGATCCGGGTCCGCGAGGAGGTCTTCGGCAACCTCTATCTGACCGAGAAGCGCGGCGGAGCCGACTTCGACGCCGAGGACGAAGCGGTCCTGTCCACCCTCGCCGTCGCGGCCGGCATCGCCATCGAGAACGCCCGGCTCTTCGAGGAGGTCCGGCTGCGCGAGCGCTGGCTGGAGGCCAGCGCCGACATCACCAGCGCCCTGCTCTCCGGAGCGCCCGAGAACGAAGTCCTCGAGGGCATGCTGGAGCGGGCCAAGGACATCACCCGCGCCGACATGGGCGTCTTCTACCTGCTCGGATCCGCCGGTGAACTGCGAGGCTCCCTCGCCCTAGGGGAAGGAGCAGAGGCGCACCGGGGGATCGTCCTGCCCAGTACCCAGGGCACGCTCGCCGAGGCCGCACTGGCCCGCAACGGCCTCATCACGGTCCCCGACGTGGCGACCGACGAGCGCGTCACCGTGCACCCCGAACGGTGGACGGGCTTCGGCCCGGCGGTCGCCGTCACCGTCGGCACCAAGGAAAGCTTGAGCGGCGTCCTGATGCTGGCCCGGCGGCACGGTCGCCCCGTGTTCGCCACCGCGGAAGTCGCCGCACTTCCGGGGTTTGCGAGCCAGGCCGCCCTCGCCCTGGAGCTTGCCGACCGGCGCCACGACGCCGAGCAGATGAGCCTGCTGGAGGACCACGACCGCATCGCCCGTGACCTGCACGACCTGGCCATCCAACGCCTCTTCGCCACCGGCATGACCCTCCAGAGCGCCCAGCGCTTCGTCGACCACCCTCAGGCGTCCGAACGCCTCGCGCGCGCCGTGGACGACCTCGACGCGACCATCAAGATCATCCGATCGACCATCTTCGGACTCCGCGAGCACGAAGCCCCCGGTGAGGCGTCCAAGCTGCGCTCCCGCGCCGTCAAGGCCCTGGACGAGGCGGCTGCGGCCCTCGGCTTCGCCCCGGCCCTGCGGATGGAAGGTCTGATCGACACCGACGTACCGTCCGCCGTCGCGGACGAGGTCCTCGCCGTGGTGGGGGAGGCTCTCACCAACGTCGCGCGCCATGCCGGGGCCACGCGCGTGGAGGTCTCGATCGCTGCGGCCGAGGGGAACCTGACGATCACGGTCACTGACAACGGGGTGGGCTTGCCCGTTGGCGGTCGGCGCAGCGGACTGAGGAACCTGGCGGAGCGTGCCGAAAGGCTCAGCGGCCGGATGGAGATTGCGGCGCTGGGCGACGGGGAGCGGGGTACGCGCCTCCAGTGGCAGGTACCTCTGGTCCCGCCGGCGCGGTGACCGTCGTCAGACGTACCTACGGCTTCGCCGTCCCGGCGTCGTGCTCGTGGACCTGGGCGGCGATCACGGCCGCCTGGACCCGCCGCTCCACTCCGAGCTTGCCCAGCAACCGCGAGATGTGGTTCTTGACCGTCTTCTCGGACAGGTAGAGCTGCTTGGCGATCTGCCGGTTGGTGAGGCCCTCGCCGATGAGCTCCAAGACGGCCCGCTCCCGTTCGGACAGAGCCGCCAGGCGGGCGTCCTCCGGCGCCCTCGCCGCTTCCGGGTCGCGCAGGGAGCGCATCAGACGGGCGGTGGTCGCAGGGTCCAGCATGGACTGGCCGGTGGCGACCGTGCGTACGGCCGAGACCAGGTCAGCGCCCTTGATCTGCTTCAGCACGTACCCGGCGGCCCCCGCCATGATCGCGTCCAGCAAGGCGTCCTCGTCGTCGAACGAGGTCAGCATCAGACAGGCCAGCCCCGGCATGCGCGAGCGCAGCTCGCGGCAGACGGTGATGCCGTCGCTGTCGGGCAGCCGCACGTCGAGTACGGCGACGTCCGGACGGAGCGCCGGCCCGCGGGCGAGCGCCTGCTCGGCGGTGCCGGCTTCACCCACGACCGTGATGTCCGGCTCTGCGTCCAGAAGGTCGTGCAGCCCGCGCCGGACCACCTCGTGGTCATCGAGGAGGAACACCTTGATCGGCGCCTCTGCGGAGGCGTTCGGATCGTCGGACATGATCGCCCCTGGCTCGGTCCATGTGCTGCACATTTTCACCCGAATTGTCTCAGGAAGACGCGCAACACACCCTGCGGCCGACGAGAAGCGAAGCTAGACAGCGATAGTGCCCTCCAGCTCCATCCGGACGTCCACGACGCCCTCGACCGTGCGGATCGCCCGTGCGAGCAGGGGGACCAGGGCCCGGTCCCGCAGCGGGCCGCGCAGGGTGACGACGCCGTCCTGTACGGCGAAGTCCAAGGTCACGCCGGGTGCCAGTTCGGTGAGCGCGGTCTGGCGAATCTCCTCCTCGAGCTCCTCGTCGGGCCGCAGGAACATCTTGAGGAGGTCGCTGCGGCTGACCACGCCTTCCAGCATGCCTAGCGCGTTCACGACGGAGGTGGTGCTGGAGGTGAGGGCCCGGGCCGCTCGCGCTCGCGCGGACATGACGTGCTCCTCGTTCCGCGGAGTAAGCAACGAGCCCGCCCCTGTCACCTTGAGGGCGAGGCCCCGGCTGGGTCGGTGAGCGTGTCATTTCGTCGCGTCCGCACACCGTGTCGGCAGGGACGCGCGGCCGGCCTCCAGACGGGCGACCGGGACGCGGAACGGCGAGCAGGAGACGTAGTCGAGTCCGGCCTCGTGGAAGAAGTGCACGGAATTCGGGTCTCCGCCGTGCTCGCCGCAGACGCCGATCTTGAGGTCAGGTCGAGCCGCACGCCCCTCACGGACCGCGATCTCCACCAGGCGTCCGACTCCTTCCCGGTCGATCGTCTCGAACGGGGAGGTCTCGAAGATTCCTTTGTCGAGATAGGCGGAGAAGAACTCCGCCTCGACGTCGTCGCGGGAGAAGCCCCATGTGGTCTGCGTCAGGTCGTTCGTTCCGAAGGAGAAGAACTCCGCCTGGCTCGCGATACGGCCGGCCGTCAGGGCTGCTCTGGGCAGCTCGATCATGGTTCCGATCGGGCAGGTCACCGGGACTCCCGTCTCGCGCGCGACCGTGGACAGCACCTCCTCCACTTCTTGCCGGACGAGTTGAAGCTCCTCGACCGCGCCGACGAGCGGGACCATGATCTCGGCACGCGGATCGCCTCCCGCCCGCTTGCGGGCGACGACGGCCTCTGCGATGGCACGCGCCTGCATGCCTACCAGGCCCCGTTTCACGAGACCCAGCCGGACGCCCCGCAGGCCGAGCATCGGGTTCTCCTCGTGCATGCGGGTGACTGCCGCCAACAGTTCGGTGTCGTGGGGAGTCCGTGTCCGGCCCAGTGCTTCGTCCCGGGCAAGGCGTACGGCCAGGTCCGTCCGGTCGGGCAGGAACTCGTGCAGAGGCGGGTCGAGCAGCCGGATGGTCACGGGCAGGCCGTCCATGGCGGCGAGGATTCCGGTGAAGTCGTCGCGCTGCAACGGCAGGAGTGCGGCCAGTGCGGCCTCGCGATCGGTGTCCGTGGGCGCGAGGATCATGGCCTCCACCAGTGGACGGCGGTCCCCGAGGAACATGTGCTCCGTACGGCACAGCCCTATGCCTTGTGCGCCGAATCGGCGGGCTCGAGCCGCGTCCTGCGGTGTGTCGGCGTTCGCCCGTATCTCCAGGCGTCGGGTGGCATCGGCGTGCTCCATGAGGCGGTGCACCTCGGGTACGCCCTCCTGCGCGGTGGCGTCCGGCGCGGGTGAGCCCGCCTCGAAGTAGCGCATGACCGCGGAGTCGACCAGCGGTACCGCGCCGAGGCGGACGAGGCCTTCGAAGCCGTCCACGGAGATGGTCTCGCCCTCGGAGACGACGACGTCGCCGACGGAGAAGCGGCGTGCCCCCGGGTCGATGGACAGTGCGTCGGCCCCGCAGACGCAGACCTTGCCCATGCCGCGCGCCACCACCGCCGCGTGGCTGGTCTTGCCGCCCCGGCTCGTGAGCACCGCCTGGGCGGCGACCATGCCCGGGAGGTCGTCGGGCGTGGTCTCCTGCCGTACGAGCACGACTTCCTCTCCGGCGGCGGCCCGCCGAACCGCCTCCGAGGAGTCGAAGACGACCACGCCCACGGCCGCGCCGGGCGAGGCCGGGATACCGCGTGTGAGCACGGGAGCCGCGACGCCTGCGTCGAACCGGGGGAACATCAGCCGCGCCAGCATGTCGCCGTCGACGCGGGCAAGCGCTTCGTCAGTGGAGATGAGGCCCTCGTCGGCCAGTTGGGAGGCGATGCTGAAGGCCGCCTGCGCGGTGCGCTTCCCGACACGGGTCTGCAGCATCCACAGGACGCCGTGCTCGATCGTGAACTCGATGTCGCACAGGTCTCGGTAGTGCGTTTCGAGCTGCCCCATGTAGCCGCGCAGCCGGGCGAACGAGACCGGGTCGAGCGTGGCCAGCTCCTGCAGCGGTACGGCGTCGCGGACACCGGAGACGACGTCCTCGCCCTGGGCATTGGGAAGGTAGTCGCCGTACAGGCCGGGGCGCCCGGTGGCCGGGTCGCGCGTGAACGCGACCCCACTGCCGGAATCGGAGCCGAGGTTCCCGAAGACCATGCGCTGGATGTTGACCGCTGTCCCGAGACCGTCCGGAATGTGCTCGCGGCGACGGTAGAGGCGTGCGCGGTCACCGTTCCACGACGCGAAGACGGCGAGGATCGCCTGCCGCAGCTGCTCGGTCGGGTCTTGCGGAAACTCACTCCCAGTACGTTCGAGGACGAGGTCCTTGAACATTTCGACGATCCGCATGAGGTCACAGACGTCCAGTTGGGAGTCGTCTACGACGCGGTGCTGATCCTTGACCCGGCGGAGCACGTCTTCGAAGAGCGAACCGTCGACGCCCATGACCGTACTCCCGAACATCTGCACGAGGCGGCGGTAGGAATCCCACGCGAACCGCTCCCGGTCGGGGACCTTGGCCAGGCCGAGCACCGAGAGGTCGTTCAGACCGATGTCCAGGATGGTCTCCATCATGCCCGGCATGGAGAACCTCGCCCCCGACCTGACCGAGAGG
Organism: Streptomyces sp. ICC1; assembly: GCF_003287935.1. GTDB lineage: Bacteria > Actinomycetota > Actinomycetes > Streptomycetales > Streptomycetaceae > Streptomyces > Streptomyces tritrimontium. The sequence continues at coordinate 373,279 of NZ_CP030287.1, read as the reverse complement.
AGCAGCGGGTCGTCCACCTGTCCCAACCGTTTGCCGGCAGCCCGCTCGAGCGCCGCCAGGTGCTCGACGACCTCGCGGTCCAGGCCCGCGGGCAGCTCACCGGTAGCCAGGAAGGCGCGGCAGGCCTCGGTCGTGATGGTGAAACCAGGCGGTACGGGCAGGCCCATGCGTGCCATCTCCGCGAGGTTCGCGCCCTTGCCTCCGAGTAGATCGGCCATGTCCCGGCCGCCCTCGGCGAAGTCGTACACATAGGAACCCATGACTGCCACCAGCCTCCTCGGCGGTACCGTGCTCTGTTCTCACACTGGCTGTACCGCTCCGCGTCCGAGAGGGGCCGGACGGCCCTTCATGGGGCCGGTCGGCCCGCTGCTCCGCGCCCCGACGAAGCGGGCACATCCCGCCGAGGGGCCGTTCGCCTCTCCGAAGGGACGTTGGGTACCTGCTCGGACACTCCTGGTAGCCGGGACGGTCGGGGCGAGCACGGAAATACGGATCCGGGCATGACACGAAAGTCGGTGAATGACATGGCGGGCTTGCTGGCCGTCGGCATGCTGGCGCTCGCCGTCGCCACGTCCCTGGAGCAGCAAGGGACCGGAAGGGCTTCTTGAGCGCCGGATGTACCCCAGGAGAACCCCAGGGACAGAGGGCCAGGACGGAGCAAGCCCGTCTGACCCTGGTGCTCCACACGCCGGCGGGTGGGGCCCGGTACCTGGCCACACGGCTCGACTCGGCCCCGCATCTGGAGGTCATGGGGTGCATCGCCGGCAACGACGTGACCCTCGTCGTCTGCCGCAGCTGGGACGGCGCTCGGAGGGTACTGCGTTACGTGCACGGCGAGGCGGACGCAGACCGGTAGCTTCGGTTCATTCCGGCGCGGGCCCCGCCTCGTGACTCCAGGCCCGGTAGGCCCCCAGGGCCATGGGCAGGGTCGGGTAGATGCGTTCCGCGCCGACCGAGGTCGTCAGGCCGAACGCGTCCAGGTCCTCGCGGAGTTCCTGCTTGACGCGGGCCAGGGCGAAGACGATGCCGCGGTGCACGAGCTCCTGGCGCAGTGCTTCGACGGCGTCCAGAGCGGTGATGTCCACTTCGACGTTCGCCTCCGCGTTGAGGACGAACCAGCGGACCGGACGGCTCTGTTCGTCGACCGCCGCCAGGGCGCGCCGACGGAAGTCCTCCGCGTTGGCGAAGAACAGCGGTGAGTCGTACCGGTAGACCACGAGCCCGGGAACGGTCCGCGCCGTCGGGTAGTCGTCCACGTCGTGCATGCCCGCCAGCCCGGGCACCAGGCCTTCCACCGCGTCGTGCGGACGTGCCACCCGGGCCAGCAGCTCGACGACGGAGAGGGCGACCGCGACGAGGACGCCGTACAGGATGCCGAGCGCCAGGACGCCCAGGAGACAGCCCAGGGCCAGCAGGAGTTCGCGGCGACGGAAGGCGGCGAGGCGCCGGAATTCGGCCACCTCGATCAGCCGGACGGCGGCATAGACGACGATGGCGCCGAGGACGGCGCTCGGCGTGTGGGCCAGGAGGGGGCCCAGGAAGAGCAGGACCATCAGTACCGCGACCGCGGCGAACAGGGAGTACGCCTGGCTCCGCGCCTTCGACGACTGCGCCAGGGCGGTGCGGCTCGCGCTGCTGCTGACCGGGAACCCGTGCAGGACACCTGCCCCCAGGTTCGCCGCTCCCAGGGCCAGGAGTTCACGGTTGGGGTCCAGCGGGACCGGATCGCCGCGATCGGCGAAGGCTCGGGCGGTCAGGATCACGTCCGAGTAGCCGACGAGCAGCACACCCAGCGCCGGGACCAACAGCCGGGGCAGGTCGCCGAGCGGTGGCAGCGAGGGCACCGGCAGGCCGGAGGGCACGGATCCGATCACGGAAATCCCGTACCGGTCGTCCAGCCCGAATGCCGCCACGGCTGCCGTGGCGAGGACCAGGGCCAACAAGGGGCGCGGCACCGTGCGCCAGCACTTCGGCGCCACCAGGAGCAGCGCGAGAGCAGCAGCGGCCACCCCGGCGGTCGGCCAGTCGACGTCCGGGACGTGCCGGACGAAGGAGTACAGCTGCGGGAAGAAGCCCGAACTGGTCGTGCGCACTCCGGTGAGCCGGGGCAGCTGATCAATGATCATGATCAGTGCGACGCCGGCGAGGTAGCCGACGAGCACGGGCCGTGAGAGCAGGCCGGCGAGGAACCCGAGCCGCACGGCCCAAGCGGCCAACGAGACCAGGCCGACGACCACGGCGAGGGCCGCAGCGAGCACCGCGTACCGGCCCGGATCGCCGGCGGCGAGCGGTCCCACGGCAACGGCGGTCATCAGTGCCGTGGTCGACTCGGGTCCGACCGACAGCAGCCGCGAGGAACCGATCAGGGCGTAGAGGACCATGGCCGGCAGGACCGCCCAGAGTCCGGCGACCGGCGGCAGCCCGGCCACACCCGCGTACGCCATGACCTGCGGCACCAGGTACGCGGCGACGGTGACACCCGCCAAGGCGTCCCGCCCGAGCCAGGACCGGTGGTACCCCCGGAGGCCCGTGGGTGCCTGGGACGGCCTTCCGCTTGTCGACATCGCGCTCCTTCTGACGGTCCGCTCGGCCTCGCCCGCCGGTGACCGGGCTTGGTTCAGTCCTTCCCGAGGGTGGCCGCGTGGTCGGGTACGGCGGTCTGCAGGTCCTTGGACGGACGCTCGTAGCCCGTGGACGGCGGCCTCGGCGGCAAGGTCAGCGACGGTACGGCCACGTCCTCGTAGGGAACCGAGGCCAGCAGGTGGGCCATCATGTTGAGCCGCGCGCTGCGCTTGTCGTCGCTCTCGACCACGTACCACGGGGCATCGGCCGTGTCCGTGTGGACGAGCATCTCGTCCTTGGCCCTCGAGTACGCCTCCCAGCGCGTGAGGGACTCCAGATCCATCGGGGAGAGTTTCCACCGGCGCAGCGGGTCCTCCGCGCGGCGCCGGAACCGCTCCTCCTGCACCGCGTCGCTGACGGAGAACCAGTACTTGCGGAGCAGGATCCCGTCCTCGACCAGCATCCGTTCGAACACGGGGCACTGGCGCAGGAAGCGCTGGTGTTCGGCGGGCGTGCAGAACCCCATGACGTGCTCCACTCCGGCGCGGTTGTACCAGCTGCGGTCGAAGAGGACGATCTCGCCGGCGGCGGGCAGATGCTCGACGTACCGCTGGAAGTACCACTGGGAACGCTCCCGACCGGTCGGCGTGGGCAGGGCCGCGATGCGCGCGACACGGGGGTTCAGGTGCTCGGCGACGCGCTTGATCGTGCCCCCCTTGCCCGCGGCGTCACGGCCCTCGAAGACGACGACCAGACGGGCACCTTCCACGCGAGTCCACTCCTGGAGCTTGACCAGCTCCGTCTGGAGCCGCAGCAGCTCTCTCTCGTAGACCGCCTTCTTGAGACCCATCGCCGCCACCGTCCCTCTCGCCGTCCAGTGCTGCGTTCAAGTCGGTCACGGCACGCACCTCCGCGCAAGGATGCGTCGCGCTTCGCACAGGTGTGTCGAGGAGCCGGCACGGCTCTCACCGCCAGCTCTCACCTGACGTGCGCTCCCCGTCCGCAGTGACCGCAGGTGGATGCCCCATCGGGCCCGGCCGTGCCGATAGCCTGGCTCCGGACGGGGCGGGCAGCGAAGGGGAAACACGTGGGTGTGGGGGATCCGTTGACGCAAGTGCCTCGGATGCGGCTGGACGAGCTGCTCGACGAGCTCCAAGTACGCATCGACGCCGTGCGCGGCACCCGGGACCGGGTGCACAGCCTGCTGGAGGCCGTCGTCTCGGTGGGCCGGGAGCTGGATCTGGCCCAAGTGCTGCGGCGGATCGTGGAGGCCGCGGCCCTGCTCGTCGACGCCGACTACGGGGCGCTCGGGGTCATCGGCCCCGACGGCCGCACCCTGTCGCAGTTCCTGACCGTGGGGCTCGACGAGGAGGCCATCGCCGAAATCGGTCCCCTGCCGGCCGGTCACGGCCTGCTCGGGGAGGTCATCCACCACCCGGAGCCCTTGCGCCTCACTGATCTCGGTGCCCACTCCTCGTCGTACGGGTTTCCGCCGCACCACCCGCCCATGCGCACGTTCCTCGGCGTACCGATCCGGGTGCGGGACGAGGTGTTCGGGAATCTCTACCTGACCGACAAGCGGGGCGGGTTCGATTTCGACACCGAGGACGAGACGGTGATCTCCACCCTCTCGGTGGCGGCGGGCGTGGCGATCGACAACGCCCGGCTCTACGAGGGATCGCAGCGGCAGCAGCGATGGCTGAAGGCCAACGCGGAGATCACCGAGAGCCTGCTGTCGGGCAGTTCCCGTCCGGCGGTGCTGGAGCTCATCGCCCTGCGGGCCCAGGAGATCACGGGGGCCCGGATCGCGGACATCTCCATGCCGGTTCCCGGCGCCGAGGGGCTGATCGTGGAGTTCGCCGCCGGTGCGGACAGCAAGGCCAGGCAGGGACTCGTCGTGCCCTACGCGGGAACCCTCTCGGGGACCGCGCACCGGACCGGGCAACCCGTCACGGTCCTGCACGCCTCGGACGACGACCGCTACCCGGCCGATTCCCAGGCACAGGGCGGGCTGGGTCCCGCCGTCGCGGTCCCGCTGGGCACCGCCGGCAGGGAGAGCAGGGGCGTACTGCTGCTCGCCCGCCCGGCCGGCGAACCCGCCTTCGGCGAGCACGAGCTCGAGCCGCTCGTCGCCTTCGCGGGACAGGCGGCGATCGCCCTGGAGCTGGCGGAGCGGCGCCGGGACGCGGAGCAGATAGCGCTGCTGGAGGAACGCGACCGGATCGCGCGGGACCTGCACGACCTGGCCATCCAGCGGCTCTTCGCCACCGGAATGACCCTCCAGAGCGCCGCACGGCTCGTCGAGCACGAAGGGGCCGCCGAACGCGTCAGCCGCGCCGTCGAGGACCTGGACGAAACGATCAAGATCATCCGCTCGACGATCTTCGGTCTGCGCACCAAGGACCGCGAGAGCGGACCGGGTCTGCGGGCCCGCGCGGCCCGGGCCGTCGGCGAAGCGGCCACCACGCTCGGCCATCCGCCGCGCCTGAGCATGGAGGGCCTGCTCGATACGGACGTCCCGTCCGAGATCGCCGACCACGCCATGGCGGCGCTGGGCGAGCTCCTGAGCAACGCCGCGCGCCACGCGGGGGCGACCAGGGTCGCCGTGGCGCTCAAGGCAGAACCGGGCGAGATCGTGCTGACGGTCTCCGACAACGGCAGGGGCATCCCGGCCCAGGGCCGCAGAAGCGGTCTGCGCAACCTCGACGACCGGGCGCAGAGCCTGGGCGGATCCTTCACCGTGGACAGCCCCGACGAGGGGGGCAGCCGGCTCGTTTGGCGGGCGCCGCTCCCCACCGGGAGCTGACGGCCCCGACGCGATCACCCCAGGCCGGCCGGCTCCTGCATCGTCCGCTCCGCCTCCAGCCGGAATCCGGTGACGAGGTCGGGGCGGATCCTCAGGGCTCCGGCCATGGGGTGTCCCACCCAGGGACGCAGCAGGGAAGCGAACCGGGCCACCTCATCGGCATCGGTCACCGGGCACGCGTAACCGGTGACGACGACGCTCCAGCCGAGGTGGGTGACGGGATCGATGGCGTCCGCTTCGTAGGCGACCACCACGCCGGGGACATCGGCCGGAGCCACGAGGGAGGCGAGTGCCCCGTCGTCGTGGATCCGCACGACGATGTCCTCGCCCTCGACGAGGTGGTTGACCGGACGGACCGCCGGCAGAGCGTGCTGCGTGAAGACGATGCGCCCCAGGGACACCGTCGCCACCAGTCTGAGCGCCTCCGCCCTGTCGAGCTCCCGCATGCGCCGGGTGGCCGTCGCATCGCCGTCCTGACCATCAGTGCGCCGTATGCCGCCGTCCTCGTCCATGCTGCGCACCTCCTCCGGTATCGATCGGTCCTTGCGGCTTCCGGGCCACCAGCCTCCCTCTCGAGCACCACGAGAACCAGGGCCGGATGGTCCCGACCCGGGGACCGGTTTCGGCTACCGCCCTGATCAGGCCACTGCGAGCCGCAGCACACGGTCGGCGCCGAGCACCCGTATCGACTTGGCCACCAGAGGCGGCACGCCACACAGCCGGAGCCGGGTTCCGGCCAAGCGGCAGCGGTGGTGCACACGCATGAAGAGGTCGATTCCCGAGCTGTCGCAGAAGGAGATCCCGGACAGGTCCAGGACGAGGCTGCGGTGACCGGATGCTGCGAGATGGGTGAGGCGGGGCTCCACCAGCCCCGCCGTGTGGAAGTCGAGTTCTCCGGCCAAGGTGACGCGCACGTCGCCGTCGTTCCTCGCCGCGGCCCTCAAGTCGATCAAGGTGGTCGTCATGGAACCTCCACGCTGCGTGCGGCCCTGCGGTCGAGCCGCCCCTTTCCCCGTGCGGCACCAGCTCACCGGACACGGACCGGTCCCGGGAAGGCCCATGTGCCCCCCGCGAAGGGCCGAAGGTCCCCTTCCCATGGTGCCTACCTCCGCGGGGAAGCAGGTGGATGAGGGCCTATCGGCCCTGTCCGTTCGGCCCCTTCGCCAGGCAGGATGCGGGAGTTCGGGCGCCCCGGACGATCCCAGGCGAAGGAGTTGCGTCATGAACGACAACGGTGCCCCCTCCCCCATCAAGCCGCCGATCACGGTCTTCCTCCTCGACGACCACGAAGTCGTACGCCGCGGGGTGCACGATCTGCTGGACGCGGAGCCGGACCTGAACGTGATCGGTGAGGCGGGCACGGCGGAACAGGCTCTGATCCGCATCCCCGCACTGCGTCCCCAGGTGGCGATCCTCGACGTACGGCTCCAGGACGGCGACGGCGTGAGCGTGTGCCGCGAACTGCGCTCGCGGATGCCCGAGCTGGCCTGCCTGATGCTCACCTCGTTCGACGACGAGGAGGCCCTCCTGGACGCGGTGATGGCCGGCGCCTCCGGTTACGTGCTGAAGCAGATCACCGGCACCGACCTGGTCACCGCCGTCCGTACGGTCGCGGCCGGCCAGTCCATGCTCGATCCGGGAGCCACGACCCGGCTGATGGCCCGCATGCGCGGCGACGTACCCAAGGAAGACCAGGTCCCGGGTCTGCCCGGCTTCACCGACCGGGAGAAGGAGATCCTCGTCATGGTCAGCGAGGGGCTCACCAACCGGGAGATCGGCCAGCGGCTGTACCTCGCCGAGAAGACCGTCAAGAACATCATCTCGCGCCTGTTCACCAAGCTGGGGGTGGAGCGTCGCGTCCAGGCAGCGGTGATCGCCAGCCACACGCTGATCCCGCCGAGGCAGCACCCCGTCCCGTCCGCCGAATAGTCGGCGACCGGGCACCCGGTGGCTGGGCACGCGATGGCTGGGCACGCGGCGGGGCCGGGCACGCCGTACAGTCGCGTGCCCGGCCTCCTTCCTGACCCAGGCCGGGTCAGGCGTGCGGGACCACGGCGACAGGACAGACCGCGTGGTGCAGGACGGCATGGGCCACGGACCCGATGTGCGCGCCCACCGCCGATTCGCGGACCCGGCGGCCGACGACGAGCAGCTGCGCGTCCGAGGCCGCGGTCAGCAGCACGTGGCCGCCACTGCCCTGCTCCACGTGCGTGACGACTTCGACCTCCGGGTACTTCAGCCGCCACGGCTCCAGCGCCTGCTCCAGCGCGGCCTTCTCGTACGGCTCCAGGCCACCGAACTGGTCGGCGATCCACATCGACCCGGGGCTGTACCCGTAGACCGGGGGCAGGCTCCAGGCTCGGACCGCACGCAGCGGTACCTTCCTCGCCGCGGCGGCCTCGAAGGCGACGCGCAGTACCTCGGCGGACTCCTGCACGCCGCCCTGCTGCCCGACGACGACCTCACCCTCCTCCGGTACGGCCACCGGCCGGCCGTGCGCGGAGCGTACGGAGACGACGGGGCACTCGGCGGCCGCGATCACCTGCCGCCCGTAGGAGCCCAGCAGGAACCCGACCAGAGCTCCGTGCCCGCGCGTGCCGAGCACCAGCAACTCCGCGTCCTTGGCCGCGCGCAGCAGAGCCGGCACGGGCGCGTCGGAGAGCACCTCCGCGGTGAGGGCCAGCTCCGGGTACCGGTGGGTGAGCTCGCCCTCGACCTCCTTCAGAACGTTATCGGCGCGGTGGGCTTCGGTGTCGCGGTCCTGGACGATCGGGGCTGCGAGCGGCTGCCACAGCCAGGCGTGGACCACGTGCAGGGGCAGGTCGCGCCGTACGGCCTCCCGTGCGGCCCAGTCCGCCGCGGCCCGGCTCTGAGGGGATCCGTCCACTCCGACCACCAGGGTGCGCTTCACGAGTCTGTCCTCCGTACTGATGCCGGAGCATCGGGGTCGATCGGCAGGGGAGCGGCACCGGCCGGGGGGACCGGTGCCGCTGAACTCACCTTCGTCGCGACGGGCGTTGCCCCATAGGGGCCGACAGTCCCTTCCCGGGGGCCGGTCATCCCCTCCCGGCGGCAGCCGGGCGAGCGCAGAGTGTCGGCATCGGCTCAGCCGACGAACGTCCCGGCCCCCGCGAGCAGGAGCGGAAACAGGACCGCGTACCCGATCCCGGAGCTCGACGCCCACTGGCGCGCCGCCAACTACCTGGCAGCAGAGGGTGCCCCGGCCCGGATTCCCGGCCGTCGACGGATTCACGGCGACGGCGGTCATCAGTGGCTTGGTCGACTCCGGGCGCCTTCGCGCGTCACGGAGAGGTGACGGGGGTAGCGTGTGAGGGCTCGGTCTCAAGCCGGAACCCTGTGACGAGATCGGGCCTGATACGCACTGCCTTGGTCATCGTCTGACTCACCGACGGCAGCAGCAACGCCTCGTACCCGTCCGCCTCGTTGCCGTCGCCGATCAGAGAGGCGTATCCGGTGACGACGACGCTCCAGCCGAGGCGGGTCTCAGGGTCGATGACATCGGCCTCGTAGTAGGTGACGACGACCGCAGGCGCATCGGGCGTCGCCAGGAGCGAAGAGACCTCTCCGCCACCCTGCAGGCGGACGACGATTCCCTCCCCGTCCACGAGATGGTTGACCGGCCGCACGGCCGGAAGAGCGTGCTCGGTGAAGACGATGCGTCCCAGCGATACCGTGCCGAGCAGTCTCAGCGCTTCGCTGCGGTCCACTGATGACCGACGAGGTCGTCTCGGTCGTCACCTCCACCTCTTTCAAGGATGTCGCGAAGCTGCTCGCACAGCACGACATCAGCAGGCTGCCGGTCCTCGACGACGAGGACCACGTCCTGGGCGTCGTCTCAGAGAGAGACCTGATCGACCGAGAAGCCGCGGGGCATCCACTCGTGAGCGATGCGCCTGACGCCGGCCGGGAGGAAGCCACGTTCCCGTCGAAGGTGATCTTCACCGCCGGTGAGATCATGTCGGCACCGGCGATCAGCGTTCGCGCCGACGAGGCCGCGGCAGGAGCCGCCCGCCTGATGGCCCGCAGAGGCGTCGAGCGCCTGCCTGTCGTGGACGACGAGGCCCGCCTCGTAGGCATCGTCACGCGCCGCGACCTGCTCAGCCTCTTCCTGCGACCCGACGCGGAGATACGACACCACGTGGTCGAGGACATACTCATGGACACCATGGGGCTGCGCCCGAAAGCGGTAACCGTCCACGTGGTCGACGGCATCGTCACCCTGGAGGGCCGGCTGGAGGCACAGAGCCAGATTCCGGTCCTGATCCGCCTCACCGGCCGGCTCGATGGCGTGATCGCCGTCGCCCCCCGTCTGACGGCTCGCGTCGATGACTCCCTGCCCACTGCATCGCATCGCAGCGCCCTTGGGATGTCCTGGTGACCGCCACGGCCGACGACGTGGATGCGCGAGCGGAATGCGGGCAAGCCGGTGGCAATGCTGCACGAATCCGTTGCTCTGGCGGCACACCGGGGCAACGGATTTCATTGGCTATGCGGGACTGATCGGTCCCACGTGGGGCCACATGGCCCCTCGTCGGGCACTGCACCGTGGACAACGCTGGAAGAGAACCGCGGCCCCGCGCCGCACAAGGAGGTTCTCACCATGAAGCACCATGTGACCGTTGGCGTCGACGGCTCTCCCGAGAGCCTGGCAGCGGCCCGCTGGGGAGCCCGGGAGGCGGCCCTGCGGGAGGTCCCGCTGCGGCTCGTCCACGCCGTCGATTGGCCGATCAGCCCCGCGATTCCAGGGTGGGGCCGTGAGGGAGCCGACCGGTGGGCCGACGAAGCGCTCACCGAGGCCCTGGAGGATGTACGACGTCGGAACGCGGGCCTGGATGTCTCCACGAGGTGCCTCGCCGGCAGGCCTGCGGCAGCCCTGGCCGCTGAGGCGGCCGACGCCGGGCTGCTCGTGCTCGGCTCACGTGGGATGGGTGGCCTGGCCGGCTTCCTCATCGGATCGGTGAGCATGTCGACGCTCGTGGCCACCAAAACCCCGGTGACACTCGTCCGGGTCCCGGACGAACCCGACGAGCCCGGACCCACAACGTACGGAGAGATCGTCCTGGGTGTCGACATCCACGAGGCGGCCGACAGGGTCCTGGCCTTCGCCTTCGAAGAAGCGGCCCGCCGGGGCTGCGGCCTGCGCGCGGTCCACGGCTGGAAGATGCCTTCCATGTACCAGTACGCACCCTTCTCCGACCCGGAGAACGAACGGGAGGTCGGCCTGAGCGTCACCCAGATGCTGGACGACATGCTGTTGCCGTGGCGCCACAAGTTCCCCTCCGTGACCGTCACCACCAAGGCATTCATGGGGCCTGCGGGCCGACAGCTCGTCCAGGCCGCGGCGGGCGCGGACCTCGTCGTGGTCGGGCGGCATCTGCGCCGCTCGCCTCTCGGAGTGCATCTGGGGTCGGTGACCCATGCGGTCCTGCACCATGCCGCGGCTCCTATCGCGGTCATCGCTCACGACTGACGGCCTCGTCCCCAAGGAGATCGGACCATGTCCCATCGCACTGTCGCGGACGTCATGACCAGGGCCGTGGCCACCGCCAGCCCCGAAGCGTCACTCAAAGCAGTCGCCTGGAGCCTTGACCACAACGGCGTCTCGGCCCTGCCCGTCGTTGACACCCGCCACCATCCGATCGGCATCGTCTCCGAAGCCGACCTGCTCCTCAGGCAGGCCGGCCTGCCGGATTCCGAAGGGCGTGACCCCATGCACGCTGAGGCGTCCATGGACCGCGCCTCCTTGGATGCCCGCACGGCCGGCGATCTGATGTCCACCCCCGTACTGACCGCCCGGCCGGAGTGGGGAATCGTCGAGACGGCGCGCTTCCTGCACGAGCGGGGTGTCAAGCGCCTGCCGGTGATCGACGAAACCGGAACGCTGGTGGGCATCGTCAGCCGATCAGACCTGCTACGCCCCATGCTCCGCCGCGACAACGCCATACGCGATGAAATCGTCGACGACGTACTGGTCCGGACCCTGCGGATGGCCCCGGGCGCCATTGCGGTGGGCGTGCGGGAAGGAGTCGTCTCCTTGAGCGGCCGGGTCGAGGAGCGGTCCACCATTCCGGTTGTCGAACGACTGTGCCGGTGGGTCGACGGTGTCGTCAGCGTGGACCAAGTCCTCAGTTACGCCGTTGACGACCTGTCTCCGGCCGGCGGTCCGAACCGTGCCACCCATTGACCCCTCGCGGCAAAGGGCGGAAAGAGCCCGCCCGCTTCTCGCGGATCCCGATTGCGCGGTGCACGGCCATCAGCCGCTTCTCCGCATCCTCTCAGGGACTCTTTCCGTCAATTGCATGAAAGCACCCTTTACTCATGGGCCATAGGGCCGGTCAGCCCCCAGTGGCCCCCTGACGGCCCTACCACCAACGGGCGGTGACATCGACGCTCGGATGTATCAGGACGCCGTTCTGGAGGGATCATGAAGCACCTGCGCACCGTCGACGACGTGATGACCCACGCCGTCATCTCGGTCGACCGAGGAGCACCGTTCAAGGAGATCGTGGAGGCCATGCGGCAGTGGCGGATCAGCGCTCTGCCCGTCCTGTCGGAGGAAGGTCGGGTCGCCGGCGTGGTGTCCGAAGCGGATCTGCTGCTCAAGGCCCAGGGCGCGGACGAGTCCCGGGCCGTCACCGCCGGCCAGCTGATGACCGTACCGGCCGTCACCGTGACCAAGGACGCCAGCATCGCCAGCGCTGCCCGCCTGATGGCCCGCGGTCACCTCAAGCGGCTCCCCGTCATCGATGCCGACGGCCGCCTCGTCGGCGTGGTCAGCCGGGGCGACCTCCTCAAGATCTACCTCCGCCCCGACGCGGACATCGCGGAGGAACTCCGCGAACTGATCATGGCCGAGCTCATCCCCGCCGGCTCGGCGATGGTGCAGGTCCACGTGGCCAACGGCATAGTCCAGCTGGACGGTTCCGTCCACGACCCGCCTCTGAAGGACGTGCTGGTGCGTGTCGTACGCACCGTGCCGGGCGTCGTGGACGTCACTGCGATGCGCCTCGGATCAGAAGTCCCCGCGTGAAGGAGGCCGGCCATGAGGCACCGCAGCGTCGCCGGCCTGATGACGCCCACAGCCGTCAGTGTCCGGCGCGGCACCCCGTTCAAGGAAATCGCCCGTCTCCTGAAGGAATTCGACATCTCGGCCGTTCCCGTCGTGGACGAGGCCGAGCGGCCCGTGGGCGTCGTGTCCGAAGCCGACCTGCTCCGCAGGCCCGGCTCCGGCAATGGCTCGAACACCGCTGCCGATGTCATGACCAGCCCCGCCATCACCGCCCAGCCCGAATGGAGTGTCGTCCGTGCGGCACGCGTCATGCGCAAACACCAGGTCAAGAGACTGCCCGTCGTGGACGCCACCGGCCGGCTGATCGGCATCCTGAGCCGCAGCGACCTGCTCCAGCTCTTCCTGCGCAGGGACCATGCGATCCAGGAGGAAATCCTCGAAGACGTGCTGACCCGCGCCCTCGGGCTCAGGCCCTCTTCACTGACCGTCGAGGTCACCGACGGTCTCGTGACCCTCAGCGGCACCGTGAGCCGCCACAGCCTGATCCCCATCGTGCTGCGCCTGTGTCAGAGCGTCGACGGCGTCGTGGACGTGGTCAACCGGCTCAACTACGAACAGGACGACATGTCGGTCGACGCGCGAACAGCCACTGAGCGGTAGGAGAAGAGCATGAGGCATCGAGAAGTTCGCGAGCTGATGACCCGCGAGGTCGTCACCGTCCCCAGCAACGCTCCCTTCAAGGAGATCGCCCGAACCCTGACGGAACACCACGTGTCGGCCGTCCCGGTCGTCGACCAGGCCGGCCATCCGCTCGGCGTGATCTCGGAACGGGACCTGCTGCCAAAGTCCGCAGGCCAAGGAGACTATTTCCAGTCGCTGCCCGAACGGGAGGCGTGGCAGGAGGACAAAGCCGCGGGTACGCGCGCCGAGGAGCTGATGTCCTCGCCCCCCGTGTGTACCAGGCCCGACTGGACCGTCGCCGAAGCCGCCAGGCTGATGGAAGCACAGGGGGTCAAGCGGCTCCTGGTCGTGGACGCATCGGACGTACTGATCGGCATCGTCAGCCGACGGGACCTGCTGCGGATCTTCCTCCGGGACGACGAGGACATCCGTCACGAGATCACGGGTGACGTACTCGACCTCGGCCTGCGTCAGAGCCCCACAGCCATCACCGTAGGGGTCACCGAGGGCCGGGTCGAACTGCACGGAACCGTCGACTTCAAGAGCCTCATCCCGTTGATCGAACGGCTCTGCCGCACCGTGGACGGCGTGGTATCCGTCACCCAGCACCTCGGATACGCGATCGACGACACGACCTCCGCCTGAAGGAGTTGACGTACATGACCAGTGCCATGGGTATCCCGCGACCGGTCATCGTGTCGGCGCGGTTGGACAGTCCCCTGTCACGGTGGCTGTGGCTGGTCAAATGGGTGCTGGCGATCCCCCACTACATCGTGCTGGCCTTCCTCTGGATCGCCTTCCTCGTGGTCAGCGTGATCGCGTTCTTCGCCGTCCTCTTCACCGAGCGCTACCCGCGCGCACTGTTCGATTTCAACCTTGGTGTCCTGCGCTGGTCGTGGCGCGTCTCGTACGACGCGTACGGCGCGCTCGGCACCGACCGGTACCCCCCGTTCAGCCTCGGCCCCGAACCCCTCTTCGATCTCATCATCGGGCTGAACCGCTGGGTGCTGCGCGTCGCGGCCTACTCCAGTCTCATGACCGATGCGTACCCGCCGTTCCGCCTCGACATGGGCGGAGACGAACATCCCGAGCCCGCGCGGGCCCCTGCCTGAGAGAAGTCATCATGAACGATCGCATCCTCGTCGGCCTCGACGGATCCGCAGAAAGCATCGCGGCCGCCCATTGGGCGGCACGGGAGGCCCTTCTGCGCGGCGTGCCACTCCACCTCGTCCACGCCGAGGAATGGTCGACGCCGTTCGACATTCCTGTCGCCACGGACGATGTGCGCCGCCACTGGTCCCAGGCACTTCTGAACGAGGCAGCCGACGAGCTGCGCACCAGGCACCGCGAACTGGAGGTCGACATCCGGTCATTCGACGGCAAGCCGGCCGCCATGCTCGCCGCCGTCGCAGCCGGTGCCAGCATGATCGTCCTCGGCTCTCGGGGACTGGGCACCGTCACGGGGTTCGTCCTCGGATCCGTCGGCATGGCTGTCATTCAGGCGACGGTGCGGCCGGTTGTCATGGTGCGGGCCAGCGAAGACACGGCGCCGCACCCGGACGGCCGGCACGCACCCCGTGACGTGGTGGTGGGCGTCGACATCGGCGGGCCCTGCGATGCGCTCCTCGCCTTCGCCTTCGAGGAAGCGGCGCGCCGGGCCTGCGCCCTCCGTGTCCGGCACAGCTGGTCGATGCCTCCGCTGGTGGGATACGGAGCGGCGTACGATCCGAGAGTCCACGCCCAGCTCGAGATGAGCGCGAAGGCGTCTATGGAAGACGTCCTGAAGCCCTGGCGGGACAAGTACCCGGCTGTAGACGTCACCTCTCGAGCGAGCGCGGGCCACGCCTCTACGGAGCTCCTCGACGGCGGCTCCGAAGCGGGTCTCATCGTCGTCGGCCGCCGCATCCGACGGTCCTCGATCGGCACGCACATCGGCCCGGTCACCCACGCGGTCCTCCACCACGCCAAGGCACCCGTCGCCGTCATCGCGCACGAATAGCCTCCGGCAAGGCGACCCACTGCGGCTAACGTTGTGCGCAGATCGTCTCGACGAAGTGGCCCACCTGCTCGTCGGACAGGTGCCGGGCAAGATCAGCCTCGCCGATCATCCCGACGAGACGGTGTTCGGCGATGACCGGGACGCGCCGGATCCGGTGATCCTGCATCGTCTGCAGCACCTGGCTCGTGTCGGCGCCCGCGTCGACCGTGATCGGCTTCCTGGTCGAGAGCGACCACGCCCGGATCCTCGTCGACTGCGGTCTCTTCCAGGGTTTCGCGGACCTGCGGCGGCGCAACTGGGAGAAGCTGGCGAAGGCCGCGTCGTCGGCGTGGTCTCCGAAGCCGACCTGTTGCCCAAGGAGGAGTTCCACGAACACCGCCCCGGCATGATCGAGCAGTTCCGACGCCTCGGCGACACCGCCAAGGCCGGCTCGGTCCGCGCGGAGGAACTGATGACCAGCCCCGCCGTCACCATCCGCGCCAACGCCACGCTCCCCCAGGCCGCCCCCCTCATGGTCAGCCGGCACATCAAGCGCCTGCCGGTCGTCGACGCCGACGGAACCCTGGGGGGCATCGTCAGCCGCGCCGACCTGCTCAAGGTCTTCCTCCGTCCCGATGACGACCTCGCAGCCGAAATCCGCGGCGAGGTCGTCGACCGTCTCTTCCCCGTCTCGCATCGAGGCGTCAAGGTCGATGTCACGCATGGTGTCGCTACCCTCACGGGAAGCGTCCGCGACACCCAACTCATCCCCGTGGCAACCCGCCTCTCCCAAGCCGTCGAGGGCGTCGTCAGCGTGAACTGCCACCTCGAAGGCATGCCGTCCACCTGACCTCTACGGGGCGAGGTCCCGCCCCACCAGCAGAGCACGGCCCAGTACGAGCCCCAGCACCCCGACCCCGGCCACGCCACCCAACTGCGTCCACAACACCTGGCCTCGGGCCAACGCGTCGCCCGGCGTGCATTGGTGGTCCGGGCTGACGAAGCGAAGCGGCGCTGCCGGAGACCAACCCAGGGCGATGAAGTTGACGGCCCCGATCCCGATGGTCGCGCCGACCACCTGGCCCCGTCGGCGTCCCCATGCCGACACTGCGAGCGCCGGCCCGGCGCCGGTGACACCCGCCAATGCGTCCCGCCCGAGCCAGGACCGGCGGTATCCCCGCAGCTCGGGCGGCGCCAGGGACTGCCATCCGCTTGGCGGCATCGCGCTCCTCACTGATGGCCCACTCGGCAATCCGCTTCTTCGTCCGCCGGGGTTCAGTCCTTCCCGAGCGTGGCCGCGTGGTCGGGTACGGCGGTCAGCAACTCCTTGGACGGGCGCAGGTAATCCGTGGACGGGGGACGTGGCGGCAACGTCAGTGAAGGCCCTGCTGGAGGACCAGGGCGGTGTCGATCCGGCGGTGACGGCGGCGAGGTTCTGGCGGAGGTGGCCGGCGAATCCGCCGAGCGGCTTCAGCGCCACCGCTTCAAACCTGAACCACGTTCGATGCCCCGATCACAGCCGGGACAACCGAACTGGTCGGCAACGGGTCGGGGGGCGATCCTCGCTCGGCCATCGACCTCGGCAAGACCCTCGACGACCACCCCGGGTGGTCGCCGCTTTCAAGAGCCACGCCTTCTTATCCGGTTCAGGACCGCGCCGATCCGGGGCGGGCTGGTCGCGGCGGCCCCGGATCCCCCGAATCCGTTACAGGAGCCACCGGTTGCGGCGGACGAGGGGCAGGCTCTGCCAGAGGGTACCCAGCCCCCACGTGCGCCCGGCGCCGATCACCGCCAGCATCACCAAGACGACCGCGTACAGGATGTGATAGTCCACCAGCGGATTCGTCGACATGCTGAGGCTGCCGTCCGAGAGGTGCTGGGCCGGGGGCCACTCCGCAGCCCACATGAGCGCCATCATCACGGTGCCCGCAGCAGCCGCGGCCCGCAGGGCGACACCGCTCGCCAAGGCGATGCCGATGCCGAGTAGCCCCAGCATGAAAGCCCAGTCGGCCCAGGCTGCCCCGGCCCAGGCATGGAAGGTCCCCTCCAGCGGTCCGGCGGAGACATGACTCAGGAAGCCCTTGGTGGGAGACCCGCCGTCGATCCACCCCTTGCCCGCCGGGGTCGCGTATCCCCAGCCGAACGCCTTGTCACCGAAGGCCCAGAGGAACGTGAACGAGGTCAGCAGGCGCGTCGTTGCCGCGATGCGCGCGACGGTCACAGGCGCGGCGAGGTCATGAGCCGCGCTGTCGGACGAAGCTGTGGCCGAGGCGGTGTTCCGCCACCCCGCGAAGGGCATCCCCGGCTGACGGTGCTGGTGGAGAGCCATGACGTAGAACCTTTCCTCACGGCAGGCCGTGCGCCTGCCCATGGCCAATGTGCCTGCGCGGCGGGCGGGGGCCACGGGGGCGAACGGCCCGCACCGGGGGGCCAAACGGCCCTCAGGCCAAGGTGGTTCAACGCAACTGCGAGGAGCGGCGACATGACGTCAGGCGGGGAACACGTTCACCGCCACCACGTGCCTGGACCGTCAGAACGGCGGTACGGGAGGGATGTCCGGCCTGTGAATACCCTCGGCTCCAGACCGAAGAAGCCCTGGGTGCCTGCTGATAGGTCCTGCCGGTAGGTCCTGCCGGCTTTGTGCCCAGGTACGGGTGGGCCCCCAGGCCGGGACGGATGGCACTGCCCGGAGAGGGTGGGGCGAAGCGAGGCTGATGCCGACCAAGGAGGAATTCGCATGAGCCATCTCAGGTCCACTCCAACCATTGACGTCTTGGTGAGTGAGCGGGGACGGTGCCTGAGGGCGCGTCCGAGTACGCCCAAGCGAAGATGCTGGCGGCGATCGCACACGTGGGGTCGCCGATTCTTGCCGTTCGGGCCAAGCTCACCCAGGCGGCAAACCCATCGGCGAGCCGCCCTGCCATCGCCCAGGCCGTAGTGGACGTGAACGGGCACCCGGTGCGCGCCCGCTGTGCCGCGGAGACCATGTTCGAGGCGGTCGATCTCCTGCAGGAGCGACTGGCCGCCCGCCTGGTCCGCACCCGGCAGCACGGCGGACGGGAACACCGCACCGGTACCGGCGGTGCGGTGGCATCGAGGGAGAACCGCGTTCACGGACACCACCCCGGCCCCCACCAGCCGCCGATCAAGGAACCCCACATCCTGCGGCAGAAGGCATTCAGCCTGGGACAACAGACGCCCGAAGACGCCGTCATCGACATGGAGGCCATGAACCACGACTTCTGGTTGTTCACCGACACGACGTCGGGAGCCGACTGCATCGTCTACCGCCAGGGGCTGACCCGCGGGTACCGCGTGGCCTCGGCAGGCGAGGACAGCCAGCAGTACGAAGCCGGCCCCCCTGTTGAGCGTGAGCTCGGCCGCCACCCCCGAGTGCGGCGTCGACGAGGCCGTCGAGCGCCTGCGTATCACGGGGCTCGCCTTCGTCTTCCTCGTCGACTCGGCCACGGGTCGAGGATGTGTCCTCTACCAGAGGCACGACGGCCAATACGGCCTGACCTCTCCCGCACGGTAGAACACCCCCGTGCTCTTTGCGGCCACCCCGAACACGGCCGTCCCGGCCACAGGATGGCGAGTGACAGGACCCAGCTCCGTTTCGCCCTGCCGGGCGCCGCGAGCCGTGGCTCTCGTGCTGCGGCACACCGCCGGAGTCCCACTCCCGGCGGTGCGCGGCTCGGCGGCAGGCGGCTCGGCGGGGAGCACGTCGCAGGGACCAACGGCCCCGGCAGCGGGACCAGTCGGCCCCTGCGAGCTTCGCCGGCACGGGAGTTGACTGAGTTCAGCGGCGAGGAATCCCCCCGCCCGACGAAGGGCACGAACATGGCGAACGCATCACAGTCCCGGGCGTACGTGGTCGGTGGCGGAATCGCCTCGCTGGCCGCAGCGGTCTTCCTCGTACGGGACGTGGGGATGCCTGGCGAGAACATCCGCATCCTGGAGGAACTGCCGAAGACAGGCGGCGCACTCGACGGCAGCGGCGCCCCGGGCGACGGCTACGTCACCAGGGGCGGGCGGATGCTGGAGGACGAGGCTTACGTCTGCCTGTGGAACCTCCTGAAGTCGATCCCCACGCTCGACGACGAAGCCGTGTCCGTTCTGCAGGAGACAGAGGATTTCAACGCCCGCTGGCTCACGCACGCCAACGCCCGGCTCATCGACGCCGACGGCCGCATCCTCGATGCCTCCCAGCTGGGCTTCACCACCACGGACCGGGTGGAGATGGCCCGCCTGCTCGCCCTGCCCGAGTCCGTCATCGGGGCGCGCCGGATCGAGGACTTCTTCTCCGCACACTTCTTCACCACCAACTTCTGGACGATGTGGCGCACCACCTTCGCCTTCCAGAACTGGCACAGTGCCATCGAGCTCAAGCGCTACTTCCTGCGCTTCCTCCAGGAACTCCCCCGCATCCACACGCTCGCCGGGGTGCGGCGCACTCGACTGAACCAGTACGACTCGATCGTCCGGCCGGTCCAGGAGTGGCTGGAGCGGCAGGGTGTCCGGATCGAGCACGGAGTCCGGGTGACCGACGTGGAGTTCGCCGTCGTCGACGGGGGCGGGCGCCGGGCCGAGCGGATCCTCTTCGAGCGGGACGGCGTCCCCGAGACCTACGGACTCGGGCCGCAGGACTACGCGTTCATCACCCTCGGCTCCATGACGGCCGACGCGTCCTACGGAAGCGACGACAGCGTTCCCGAGCTCGTCCGCGACAAGCGGGACGGCGCCTGGAACCTGTGGGAGACACTGGCCCGCAAGGCCCCTGACTTCGGCCGTCCCAGCGCCTTCAACGGCAACGTGGACGAGGCCAAGTGGGAGTCGTTCACCCTGACGATGCGCAGCCCCGCCCTGCTCAAGCGGATCGAGGAGTTCTCCGGCAACGCCCCTGGCACTGGAGCGCTGATGACGTTCAAGGACTCCCGCTGGCTGATGTCGGTGGCCGTGCCCCACCAGCCGCACTTCGACGGCCAGCCCGAGGGGGTCTACACCCTGTGGGGGTACGGACTGTTCGTGGATGAGCCGGGCGAGGTGACCGGCAAGAAGATGTCGGAGGCCACTGGGCAGGAGATCCTCACCGAACTGCTCGGGCACTTCGGCTTCGGTGACATCGCGGACGAGGTGTGCGCCACCACTGTGGTCACCACCGTGATGATGCCCTACATCACCAGCCAGTTCGAGCGGCGGGACCTTCACGACCGGCCGCTGGTGATCCCCTCCGGGTCAGCCAACTTCGCCTTCCTCGGCCAGTTCACCGAGATCCCCGAGGACGTCGTCTTCACCGTCGAGTACGCAGTCCGCGGGGCCATGCGCGCGGTGTACGGGCTGCTGGGGGTCGACAAGGAGATCCCGGCCGTCTACCACGCGCTGTCCGACCCGATGACGGCGCTGCGCGCCCTCAGGGCCGTCTTCGCCTGAGCCGTCGCCCGCCTGCGGAGTACGACTCGCCCTTTCCAGATCCGGAGACCCCCTCCATGTCCCACCCGTTGGCAGCTCCCCTGCCCCAGCGCAGGGTCCCCTCCCGCCCTCGGGTGATCACCGTCGGTCTCGACGGATCCCGCGAGAGCCTCGCCTCCGTCACCTGGGCCGCGGTCGAAGCGCACCGGCGCGATCTCGCACTGCGTCTCCTGCACGTGTGGAGCCTGGAACCGGACGTTCATTCACCGCTCATCGGCTCCCGCACCCGACACGGCCTGAGCGAGTCGGATCCGCGCACCACGGCCGAGCGGATACGGCGTACGCATCCGGGCCTGGATGTGCTCGCGCAGCAGCGGTGCGGCGAGCCGGCCGCGGTGCTGTGCGAGGCCGCAGAGGAGTCCGAGCTGCTGGTGCTCGGCTCCCGCGGTCAGGGCGGGGTCGCCGGGTTCGTCGTCGGTTCGGTGGCCCTGTCCGTGGTCGCCCGTACCCGGCACCCTGTCGTCCTGGTCCCGGGTCCCGATCCGATGCCGGGCGGCGACGTCGTCCTCGGCCTGGATCTCTCACATCCGTGCGACGAAGTGCTGGACTACGCCTTCTCCCAGGCCCACCGGCTCGGCGTACCCCTTCGCGTCGTACACAGCCCGCATGCCCCGCGTGGATACGGCCCCGATGCGGTGGAGGCAGCGGCGGCGACGGCGCCCGGCGCGGCGGCCGCGGCGACGGCACGAACTCTGGCCCAGGTGCTCGAACAGTGGCGGCCTTCGTTCCCCGGCCTGCACGTCACCGGGGAGATCCGCCCCGGCCACCCCGCCCGGCGGATACTGGAGGCCTCCCACGCGGCCGGCCTCGTCGTCATAGGCCGCCGAAACCGGGACTCCAGGCTCGGGCCCCACACCGGAAGTGTGACCCGCGCAGTCCTGCACCGCTGCCGGACCCCAGTGGCGCTCATCCCGCACAACTGACCACCCACGGCGCTCTGTACTGCCGTTGCCCGCGTTCCCGCCGGGGGGACACGGGCAGCTTCGCGTGAGGGTCCTCGGTGACTGGCGTGATCACCTCCGTGCCTCGTGAAGTCAACGTCCGGCCGGGCGGCAGGGGACGTTTGACCCAGTCCCCGGGGCCACCTGGACCATCGCTCCCCCACTGCCCGGAGCAGAAGGGTGTAACACACACCGCCGACGGCGGTCGCTCTCTGTCGTTCCCGTTTCTGGAGGAAACACCATGTCACGTAAGGTCATCGCGGGCCTCGACGGATCCCCCGCATCGCTTGCCGCCGCCGAGTGGGCCGCCCGGGAGGCGCGGCTGCGCCGGCTCCCGCTCAAGCTGTTGCACGCGGTGGAGGAATGGGTACCGTCCTACGGCTACGCGTCGCGGACCGGGGCCACACCGTCGCCCCAGTACTGGGGCGAGCGCATCCCACGGGAGACTTCTCGGCAGTTGGCCGAGCGACACCCCGGCCTGGAGATCACCACGGAGCAGGTGGACGGGCGGCCGCTGACCGTACTGGCCGCCGCCGCGCAGGAAGCCGAGGTTCTGGTGCTCGGCTCACGTGGGCTGGGGGCGGTGGCCGGCTTCCTCGTGGGATCCGTGTCCCAGGCCGTACTCGCCCACGCCGAGCGCCCGGTCGTGGTCGTGCGGTCCGGCACCTGGATGGACACCCCCTACCAGGAGGCACCCGACGGCAACGGGCCGCAGGAGGGGACCTACCGACCGGTCGTGCTCGGGCTGGACCTCTCCCGCCCGTGTGACGAGCTCCTCGACCACGCCTTCGACGCGGCGGCCGCACGTCGGGCCCCGCTGCGTGTGATCCACGGCTGGAGCATGCCGCCCGCCTTCTCCTTCGACCCGGCGCTGCTCGCCCCCGAGGTACGGGACGGCATGGCGGCCGGCACGGCAACCGCGCTCGGTGACGCACTGCGGCCTTGGCGCGGCAAGTACCCCCAGGTCCGCGTCGAAGAGGTCTGCTCCGTCGGACAGGCCGCCGGCCAGCTCGTCGAGGCCTCGGCGGACGCCTCGCTGGTGGTCGTCGGCCGACGGATCCGCCGCTCGGCCATCGGCACCCACCTCGGCCCAGTCGCCCACGCCGTCCTCCACCACTCCACAGCGCCGGTCGCGGTCATACCGCACCCCTGAGGCGGAGCCGCACCAGACCGTCGTCGCCGCCCCCGCGGGCGCAGCGGGCGCGGCGACGGGCCTCGTGCCGCTGCAAGACCTGCCCGCTCGGACCACGGAGAGAGGACACCACGCAGGCGCTCACTCACCCCTCGCCACCTTCCCGCTCCCGCGTGGACCTGCCCACGCAATGAGACGGAAGGCGTCACTGAGCCCGGCCGGGTGACTACAACCGGCCGGGCTCGGCGTGCGCGGGGTGCTACTGGGGTCAGCCGTCGTCGCATTCGTCGCGGTGCACGTCTTCCTCACCGCACCGCTCCACCTCTTGAGGGCACCGGCCGCGTCAGCTGGTGGTGGCGCCTCGGCTCTCGTCAACGCGGGGCGGATCCTTTTGCGGGGCTGCGGTCAAGACGAGCCGAAGCCCCAGCCCGCGCTGTTCGGCCTCGGCGGCAGCCCGTGCCAAAGACACGTACCAGTTCTCCGCCGGGTCGATGCGGACGAGGATTTCGCCGGCTTCGGTGGTGGTCATGACGCCTCACTCCTGTGTTCGTCGCCGTGCCGGGGGATGAGTTCGACGGGGCAGTGCGCATGGTGCACGAGGCTGTGCGTCACGCGCCCCAGGGTGTGGCCGATGTGGCCGGGCGAACGGCGCCCGCCGATGACCAGCAGGTCCGCGTGGCGGGACGCCTCCACCAGCACTCCGGCCACGGACACGCTCTTCTCCGCATCGGCGTGGACCGTCAGCGAGGGATACTCCTCCCGGATCCGCTCAGCGACGGCCGCCAAGGCCTGCGCAGGGCGGCCTGCATCCTTGTCCAGGCCGTCGAGCGCTCTCGCCGCGGAGCCTACGTACTCCAGGACGCCCTGTACGTGCAGCAGCCTCAGTGAGGCCTTGCGCAGCTCGGCTGCGCGCGCGGCGTGACGGACGCAATCGAGGTCGCGCTCGTCGCGTACCGCGGCCAGCACGACGCCGTGCAGGGGCTCGTCCTCGCTCCCCCGGACGACGATCACGGGCGTGCGGGCCTCCGCCGCGACCTTGAGGCCGACCGAGCCCAGAGCCAAGGAGCTGAAGCCGGCCCGTCCCCGATTGCCGACGACGAGGGTGCCGCGCGTACTTGCGGCCAGGCGCAGGCTCATGGCAGGCCCGCTGCGACTGAACTCCGTCGTGACCGAGAGCGCGGGATGCCGGGCCTGCACAGCCTCGGCCGTACCCGCCAGCAGTTCACGCCCTGCGGCGCGGACCCGCTCCATGTCCTCGTTCGATAGGCCGAGGACCCGGCCGTCGACATCGGACCCGTACACGATGTGCAGGGGGCGCCGGCGCCGAGCGGCCTCGTCCGAGGCCCAGAGCGCCGCCCACCGGGCCGGCTCGGACCCGTCGACCCCGACGATGACCGACCCGAGTTCCGGACCGCTGGTGTTGCTCTTCATGATTCCTCCTCGCCGACTGCTTACTTGGGGGCAGCTCTACGCTGACACCGCGACGCCTGACAGGAGAGGGCCCATCAGGACCTCATCAGGGCCGAAGGTCCCTGCCGAGAGCTCCCGCCGGCCACCCCCGAGCGAAAGCCAACTGCTCGCACCAGGCCCGTTCGCCCCAACGTCCGCCCGCCGCCGGATCACCCCGTCCAGCGTCGGCGTTGCTCGTCACCAATCGACGAACGGATGTGGCAGCCGGTAGGTCGAGTGGCCTCAAGGACCGCACCTGGGCTTCCCCGAACTACGCCGCTCCGGCGTTAGAGGCGTGGTTTCTCTGCAGCTTCCACTTTGCGCCGACTCGACCCCAAACGTGTCCTGTTCAACGCTGCGTAGTCAGCACCGCATCCGCAAAACAGGCGCAACTCTGCAATTCCGGCAGGGACTTCCCACTCGCGTCCGGAGTGGTCCGACGGGATCGGTTCGGGCCGTGTGGTGGTGCGGCACGCTCAGGTGGGGTTGATTGTGATGACGCGCCACATATACCGCTGACCTGCGGACTTCTACGTTGTGCCCACACCCGACGTTCCCGCAGACACCCTGGAAGTGGTGCACATGGCCTCCACCGGTACCGACCCGCAGGCTCCATCCGGAATCCGGCGGATCGTCGCCGCCAGTCTCATCGGGACCACCATCGAGTGGTACGACAACTCATCCGACCAGAGCTACCACCTGCAGCTTTTCGGTGCACAGGACGCCTGAACCAGCACCGGACCAGCACGGGAACCGGAGTGGGAACTCCCTGTGCACTCAATCGGGAGAGCCGTCGCGGCCGCCCAACCTCTGACATCCCGAGAGCGACAGCCGCTTGGTGGCCGGCCATCCCCGCCGCCCCGGCTCCGTCGGAGGCCGGGCGCACGTAGGAGTGAACGGGCGGGAAGCCCCGCGCCCCCCGGTCCGCGGTCCTGCATCCTGCTGCTTGTCGATCAGTCGATGCTCAGGACAAGGGCGTGCCGTGCTCAGGTGCGGGCACACGGCCGTTCGTGAGCACGGCGGCAACGGAAGGCAGGCGCGTGGGGGTTGAGGGAGGCGTCGGCGGCACGGCCGCACTGCCGGCGCAAGGCGGGGGGCGGCGCCG
Source organism: Streptomyces sp. ICC1 (assembly GCF_003287935.1). GTDB lineage: Bacteria > Actinomycetota > Actinomycetes > Streptomycetales > Streptomycetaceae > Streptomyces > Streptomyces tritrimontium. The sequence continues at coordinate 348,126 of NZ_CP030287.1, read as the reverse complement.
GAGCGTGCCGCGGCACGTCGCGTGCGTGATGGACGGGAACGGCCGGTGGGCAGCGCAGCGGGCCCTGCCGCGCACGGCGGGCCACCGTGCGGCGGAGGCGACGGTGATCGACGTCATCGAGGCGGCCCGGTCGGCCGGGGTGAAGTGGCTGAGCCTGTACGCGTTCTCCACGGAGAACTGGGGACGCCCGGGCGAGGAGGTCGACTTCCTCATGCACCTGGTGCGGCGGGTGGTGCGCAAACACGCACCGCTGTTGCACGCCCGGGGCATCCGCTGCCGCGTCCTGGGGCTGTCGGACCCGAGGGTTCCCGCGGCCCTGGCGCGGGACTTCGACGATCTGATGACGCTCACCGGGGCCAACCGGGGCATGACCCTGACCGTGGCCTTCGATCACGGCGGGCGCCGGGACATCGTCGAGGCGGCGCGGTCGCTCATCCGGAGCGGTGTGGCGGCCGACGGCCTGACCGAGGAGACCTTCGCCGCCCATCTCCCCTTCCCCGACACCCCGGACGTGGACCTCGCCATCCGGACCTCGGGCGAGCAGCGCGTCTCGAACTTCATGCTGTGGCAGATCGCCTATGCCGAGTGGGTCTTCCCGTCCGTCCTGTGGCCCGACTTCCGCGCGGCGCACTTCGTGGAGTGCCTGCACACCTACCAGCAGCGCGACCGCCGGTTCGGCGGCGTCGCACCGTCCCTGAACGGAGCTCCCACAGCGTGACCACTACCGGCTCGCCGTCCCCCACCGACTCCACCGCCGACTCCGAATTCGCCTTACCTGGCGGCGAGCAGGCCGCATCCGGCCCGGAGTCCCGGTTCCGCGAGTTCTTCAACGATCCCCGCTGGGCCCTGGCCATGGTCCGGGCGACCGTGCTGGAGGCAGCGCATCCGCAGATCGGCGCCGCCCTGATCGAGAACTCGACCTTCGTGGCACATCCGTGGCGGCGGCTGCACAACACCTTCCTGAGCATGCAGCGCATGTGCGGCGCCGATGACGCGGTTCGAGCCCGCGAAGCGGCACGCCTGAACCGGCTGCACGCGCGGCTGAGCGGCACCGATGCCCGTAACCGGCACTACGACGCCATGGACCCGCACGTCCGGGCCTGGGTGGTGGCCACCCTCTTCGAGAGCGCCGTCACCATGTTCCGGCTCGGCGGCCAGCCGCTGGAACAGGACACCATGGAGGGCTTGTACCGCGAGTTCCAGGAGTTCCTCGCGGCCATGGGGGACGAGGCCGGTCACCTCCCGGCCACCTTGCAGGAGTTCTGGGGCTACTACGACCGTGTGGTCGACGAGGAACTGGAGAACACCGAGGCGCTGCGCATCATCCTCTACAAGCTGTTCGACCACCTCCCCGCGCCTGCCCTGCTGGAAGACCTGCCCACGGTCTGGGCGGCCGGTCGGGCGGTCGCCGGGCCGGTCATCGGGGCCATCACCGTCGCGTCGCTCCCCGAATCCCTCCGCCGTCGCGCGGGGCTGCCCGACTTCCCCGGCGCCCGCACTATGGCACAGGGGGCCTACCTGGTCGCCGGCCTGGCGCGTTTCCTGCCCGACGGGTGGATCCGGGCCGAAGAGATCGCCGGTCTGTTGACCCTGTCACCGGACAGCGACGACCCCCGGGCCAGGGCCGTAGGCGCCGTGCGCGACGGGGTCAAGCGGGCCGGAGCGCTGATCAGGCTACTCACGCCGATTCCCGACCAGCGCGAGCCCGCCGCTGCTCCCCGGCCCGGGCGCACCGCCGAGGAGTTCTTCCGTACGGTGCTGGACCAGACCGGCGACGGCTATCTGGAGTGGCCGGACCTCGCCGCCATGGCCCGCGAGCTCTCCCACCGGCTCGACCTGGACGAGCCCGAGGAAACCAGGCTGTACGACGCGTACGCCGCCTGGTGGAAGGAGCTGCAGACGGCCCTGGACCGCGACGGTGACGGCCGTGTCAGCGCCGAGGAGTACGCGGCAGCCGTACCCGGCCTGGCCGGGGCGGCTCTGATCAGGCTCGCCGACGTCCTGTTCGACGCCACGGACAGGGACGGCGACCAGTCCATCGACGCCGACGAGTACCGGGCGCTGTTCCGTACCGGATTCCACCGCGACCCGGAGGAGCCCGGCAGTACCGCCTACTCGCGGAGCGCGTTCGTCAAGGAGTTCCTGTCCTTCATGACCGGCCGCCAGCGGTCACGGGCGTACGATCCGCTGCTCGCCCAGGGGTGACGCCCCGCCCCAGCACATCCTGCCGCGATCTTCGCAGGACTCGATGCGGAGTTCTTCCCAGACCGACACCTGCAGTCGACCTTGGTGGTCAACATCGGGCATCCCAGCGAGCGACCCTGGTTCCGGCGGCTGCCCCGTGATGCAGCGGCACTGCGCGGAGTCTTGCCACGGGAGGCAGGGCGGAGCCTGTGCCGCCCGGGGACACCCCGGGCGGCAAGCTGAACTTCCGAACGTGGATATCAGGGGGAGGCGGAGCCTCAGGGGTGAGCGGTCAGGTGGAAGCTCTGGGCGGCCGAGTTGTCGCAGGCGCGCTGCACCAGCTGCACGCCGTTCGCCGCACTACTTGTGGTGCTCAGGCACTTGCCGCTGTGCCGCGCGGTGAAGTGGTAGCGGCCCGGGGCTTCCCGTAACTGCTGGGCCGTGGTCCCGTTGCAGGTGTACTGCTGGATCGCCGTGCCGTTGGCCGTGGCCGCCGCTCGCGCGTCGACGCGGGCGCCGTTCGCGCTGTCGGCCAGTGAGTACCACGTGGTCTCTGAGATCGGGTCGGTCGGCGCAGGACTGCCGGCCACTCCGCCGAGCCACTTGAGCCCGTCGATCAGGAAGCCGTTCTGTGTGGGGCTCGCGAAGGTCGAGGACAGCCGGGTGTTGGAGCCGTAGTCCATGGCGTTGTGCCCGAAGTTGGCGTACAACATCTTGTACTGGGTGTTGGTCCAGAGTATCGGGTAGTAGCCGCTGTACCAGGACTGGTTCGGGTCCGTGCCCAGGGGGAAGCTCGTCGGGTCGACCGATGCCAGGACCTTGATGTTCGCGTTGGCGCGCAGGTCGTTCGACCAGCCGTACCACTCGCTGACCGCCGAGGTGAACGTCGCGGGCAGCCCGGTGGTCGAGGGGTGCGTCCGGTCCTCCGCGCGCAGCACCGCCGTGGTCGGCCCCCAGGTGTTGGTCTTGGGTGCGTCGTCCAGGAACAGGACGACCTGGTAGTCGTTCACGCCTCCGTTCGCGGAGGCCTTGAGTCCGGCGTGAGCCGGGGCGGTCAGCCCCAGCGCCAAGGCCAACGGGATCAGCAGCCGTGCCGCGAACCGCCTCACGGGTAGCTCACCAGGTTGGCCACGTTGGTGGACGCGTTGGAGGGTCCGCCCCGATCGTTGATGACGTGCCGGATGGTCCCGGTGCCGCCGAGCGAGACGGTCACCATGTTCTGGAAGCGCACGTTCGGGTTGTTGGGGGCCTCGAAGGCACGCTCGGCGGTCACGCTCGGATTGACGTTGAAGTAGCAGTAGCTGCCGAGCCCGTAGGCCTGGTGGCTGGTGACCGAGTTCGCGACCTTGTACGCCGAGTAGCCCTGGGTGGACCCGTTCATCCAGGCGGCCTGGTTCGGTGGGTCGTACGGCATCTCGTTCTGGTAGAAGTACGTCCGCCCGCCGTTGCCGTTCCAGATGGTCTGGTGCTTCTGGTAGTGCTCGACGAACAGGCCGTACATGGTGACGCTGTCGCCGTTGACCACGAGTCCGGTGTCGGCCGTGTTGCTGTTCCAGCCGATGCCGCTGCCGTGGTCGCCGCGCCAGATCCACATGTGGTCGCCGATGACGTGATCGCTGTTGACCACCAGGCTCGTCGTCGCCTTGCCGACGGCGGCGCCACCGACCCGGAAGTAGACGTCGTGCAGAGAGGTGGGGTTCGCCGCGTGGTTCGCGGCAGCGCCGGCCGGGCCGACCTCCATCAGCGTCTGCGAGTTGGTGGTTCCGGCATCGAAGAGGACACCTGCGACCTTCACGCCGTCGACATCGGCGACCGTCATGGCCGTGACACCGTTGTCAGGAATGAAAGTGGCGAGGCCGAGACCGAGGACGACGGTGTCGGGGCGGGTTACCTTCAAGGTCTGGCTGAGGTGGTAGACACCGGGGGTGACCAGCAGGTTCTTACCCTCGGCCAGTGCGGCGTTGATCTGTGCGGCCGTTGCTCCGGCCTTGACGACGTAGAACTGGTCCATGCTGAGCGAGCTGCCCGCCGCGCTCCCGTTCGCCCAGCTGGTGGCCATGGAGTTGGTTCGCAGGGACGGTACGAACACCTTGTACGCGCCCGCGCTGTCCACGTACAGGAAGGGCTTCTCACGGACCGTCGGCGTCTGGTTCACCGTCGTGTACGGCGGATTGGGGAAGGTGTTGCCCGGCACGCCCTGGCTGCCGACGAACACCATGTTCCAGTTGGAACCGGTCCAGCTGCCTAGCTGGGAGTTGCGGGTCAGCCACTGCTGCTGGGTGCCGGACCGGACCTGTCCGTCGATCTTGCTGTCGGCCATGAATCCGCCACTGGCCCAGCCGCCGTCGCTCAGCTCGAGGTTGCCGCGGACGTGCATGCGCCGGTACCCGGACGCCTGCGAGACCGCCCACCGGTCGGTGCCACCGGTCGGGTTCACCGACAGGTTCTCTGCGCCGCGCCAGAAGTTCTGGGTGGCGTTCTGCGGAGGGAACCAGTCCGCCTCCACGTGCACGGCGCCGTTGATCGTCACCGAGTCGGGCGACTGGCCGAGGCCGAGGACCTGGGTGTAGAAGCCGACGTTGACGTCGTTGCTGTACGTACCCGGCTTGAACATCACGGCGTAACGCTGGGAGCCGAACTGGTTGGTCTCCTGCTGCTGGAAGACGGAGTTCAGCCGGCTCTGGATGGTGGACGACGGCATCGACGGGTCAAAGACGACCACGTTCGGGCCGAGGTCGACATCCCCGGGCGCGGTGTTCACGGGCGCCACCTGGAAGCGCTGGGCCGCCGTGCCGTTGCAGGTGTACTGCACCAGCTGGACGCTGTCGGCCGTCGAGGCGGCCGGGACGTCCAGGCATTTGCCGCTGTGGCGGTTGACGAAGTGGTACGCGCCGCCACCCTCGTCGACGGCCTGCCACTGCTGGTTGTTGCCGCCGCCGTACGCCCAGAGGTGCACGGCGGCGTTGTCGGCCGAGGAGGTGTCGCTCACGTCGACGACCTGATTGCTCGCATTGCGGTTGCCGATCCGCACGAAGCCGTCGCTGGTCGGCGTGAAGCTCCACTGCTGCGCGGTGCTGTTGTTGCAGGAGTACTGCTGCACCGCCGTTCCGTTCGCGGTCGCGGCCGACCGCGCGTCCAGGCACTTGCCGCTGCCGGCATTGACGACTGTGGACCAGCCCGTGGGCAGGTCGGCGGCCTCCTTCGCGGAAGCGTTCGGGGTGGCGGCCCGCGGGGTGGCGGCCTGGCTTGGATGAGGGGCGGTGAGGACCGAAGCGGCCGAGGCGGCGACCACGAAGGCCGCGACCCAGGGCCGGTCCTTTATAACCATCTGACTCTGCCGACGACCACACCTGGCTACACTTCAGCGGTCGTCCTCTCGTTCATGCCCCGCCCCCTACGCCCCCCGCGACAGTGCCTCGCGGACCGCTTCCTCCGAGCGGGCCACCAGGGCCGTGCCGTCCTGGGCCGTGATGATCGGGCGTTGGATCAGCTTCGGGTGGGCCGCCAGGTGGGTGATCCAGCGGGCGCGGGCCTCCTCCGTCTCCTCGCGCGGCAGGTCCCGTACGCCGGTCTCCTTGGCGAGGGGGTCCGAGGTGCGGGTGATGTCCCACGGCTCCAGGCCCAACCGGCCCAGGACCTCGCGGATCTCGGTCTCGGACGGGACGTCCTCCAGGTAGCGGCGGACGGTGTACTCGGCTCCCTCCGCGTCCAGCAGGGTCAGTGCGCTGCGGCACTTCGAGCACGCGGGGTTGATCCAGATCTCCATGCCCGAAAGCCTAGCGAGGCTGCGCCTGGCCAGGTGCTTTGTCAGTGGTCGCCGGTAAAATCGAGGGAGAACGACAGGAAGCCAACTACCGTTTGGGAGGCTGTAGATGGCCACTGCCATGACCCTGCACACCTTCGAGCCCGTCAAGAAGAAGCCGCTGCCGGCGGGGCTGCCCCGCGAGTGGTACGAGAGCCACAACCGCCGCCTGAAGGCGATGCGGCTGGCGATATCGCTGCTGGACTCGGGCACGTATGACGCTCAGCGCGCCACCAACCGCAAGATCCGCACGATGGCCGTCCGGACGGGGATCCGCCGGCCGTCCAACGTCACGTGCAAGCTGGTCCGTTCCTTCATCCGCGACGCCGGGTAGCCGGGTAGCCGGTCGGGGCCGGCTGTCGCCGGTCACGCGTCGAGGCCCCTGGGGAGCTCGCGCCGCAGCCCTGCTCTTCGGGTCACGGCAGCGGCTTTTCGGGGGCCTCGGCGGGCTCCACCGCCAGCTGCGCGGGGGCCTCGATCACCTGGCTCCTCGCCGGGTCGGGAGCCATGGACTCCTCCGCCGCCGCGCCGAGCGCGAGCACGCCGGTGAGCAGGGCGAAGGTGCCGGCCGCCGCCATGACCGCGGTGATCCGCCTGTTGTGTTTGTACGGTGCGCGCATCGGACGGGCCTCGGTTTCCGTGCTCGGGGGCTGGCTCGGGGGCTTGCTCGGGGCTGGGAGAACCGAGCGAAACACGGAAGAGGGGCTGAATGGGCGATCGTCGCCGTTTGGTCATGTGTTCAGTACGGCGTGGTCATCGCGCGCCGCCCCCCGCCCGGATCCCCGCCCGGCTTCTCGTCCAGGGACAGCACCAGCAGTGCCACGTCGTCGCGCGGACCGCCCCCGCTGAAGGTCTGGAGGTCCCGCCACACCGCCCGGGCCAGCCCCGCCGGATCCGTCGCCAGGACGGGCACGCGCGCGGCCAGCGGGTAGAAGTGCCCCGCCCGGTCGCGCGCCTCCGTCACCCCGTCCGTGTACAGCAGCAGCCGGTCCCCGGGGCGCACCGGGAACTCGGCCGGTGTCGCCGGGGTCGGGCCGGCCAGGCCCAGGCCGAGCGGGGGCCCCGGATCCACTTCGGGTTCCGAGACCGCGGAGTTCCGTAGCAGCAGGGGCGGCGGATGCCCGCACGACACGATCCGTACGACGTCCAGACCGGGCGGGAACTCCAGGAGCACCGCCGTCGCGAACAGCTCCGCGTGCGCCACCGACTCGGCGGCCGCGTCCGCGAGCAGCCGCCGGTCCAGCCGGGCCGCCACCGCCGTGAGCTCCGCGTCGTCCAGGACCCCTTCGCGGAAGGCACCGAGCAGCGAGGCCACGGTGCCCACGGCGGCGAGGCCGTGGCCCTGGACGTCGCCGACCACCGCGCGCACGCCGAAGGGCCCGCCCCGTACGTCGTACAGGTCGCCGCCGACCAGGGTGCCGCGCTGGGCCGCCCGGTAGAGCCCGGCGCAGCAGACGGCCCCCACCCGCTCGGGGACGGGCGGCAGGACGGCGAGCTGCGCGGCCTCCGCGACGGTGCGGACGCTGACGAGCTGGGCGTCCCGCTGTTTTCGCACCCAGGCGACGACCACGCTGAGCAGGCAGATCGCCGCGACGGTGGCCAGGTCGGAGCCGCGGGCGTGCGCGATGCCGAGCTGGGGGAGGCCGAGGATGACCAGGACGACGCCGGCGAAGACGGCCGTGCCGACGGCACCGTAGGCGAAGGCGGCCACCGGGGGGAGGCCGGCCAGGAAGTAGCCGAGCTCGATGTCGCCCGGTGTGGCGCGCTGCGCGCAGACCAGCACGACCAGGGCCACCGCCGGGGCGAGCCGGGCCCAGCGCGGCGGGGGCGCCCCGCCGAGCCAGCCCGGGTCCTCGCGTCGGCGTCTCACCCCTCCACCCTGGTACCGGCGCCGGAGGCGCGCACGCCGGGTGGCCCCTTATGGCTGGGACCGTGACAGTGGGGGCGTGACGGCAGCGGAGAGTGGCGGGCAGAGCGCGGCGATCAGCACACGGCTGAACTGGCTGCGCGCGGGGGTGCTGGGGGCGAACGACGGGATCATCTCGACGGCCGGCCTGGTCGTCGGTGTCGCCGGGGCGACGACCTCACGTTCCGCGATCATGGCGGCGGGCGTCGCGGGGCTGCTGGCGGGTGCGCTGTCGATGGCGGCGGGGGAGTACGTGTCGGTCAGCTCCCAGCGGGATTCGGAGAAGGCGGCGCTGGACACCGAGCGGCGGGAGCTGGCGGATTCGCCGGAGGAGGAGCTGGAGGAGCTGGCGGGGCTGCTGGCGGAGCGGGGGCTGAGCGAGTCCGTGGCCCGGGAGGCGGCGGAACAGCTGACGGAGCGGGACGCGCTGCGGGCGCACGCGCGGGTGGAGCTGGGGATCAACCCCGACGAGCTGGCGAACCCCTGGCACGCGGCGCTGGCGAGCCTGGTCGCCTTCACGGTGGGGGCGCTGCTGCCGCTGCTGGCGATCGTCCTGCCGGGGCCCTCGGGGCGGGTGCCGGTGACGGTGGTGGCGGTGCTGGTGGCGCTGACGCTGTGCGGGGTGCTCAGCGCACGGCTGGGCGGGGCTCCGGCGGGGCGGGCCGTGCTGCGGAACGTCGCCGGGGGCGCGGTGGCGATGGCCGTGACGTACGCGGTGGGCACGTGGCTGGGCGCGGCCGGCTGACGGGGAAGCCGGGCCGGTCGCGCAAGACCCTGCGGACGGGGCGGGGGCATGGCGCAAGATGAGGGCATGCGTATCGCGGTCACCGGTGCCACCGGGCTCATCGGCAGCGCCCTCGGGCGGTCCCTGAAGGCGGACGGACACGAGGTCGTGCGCTTCGTGCGGCGGGAGCCTGCCGCCGCCGACGAGGCGCGGTGGGATCCCGCGCGGGGGTACGTCGATCCGGCCGGGCTGGCCGGCTGCGACGCCGTCGTGCACCTCGCCGGGGCGGGGGTCGGGGACCACCGGTGGACGGACGCCTACAAGCGGGAGATCCGCGACAGCCGGGTCAAGGGCACGGCCGCCATGGCCTCGGCCGTCGCCGTCATGGCCGAGCCGCCCTTTGTGTTCGTCTGCGGAACCGCCATCGGGTACTACGGCGACACGGGTGACACCCCGGTCGACGAGAGCGCCCCGGCGGGCGAGGGGTTCCTGCCCGAGGTGTGCGTCGCGTGGGAGGCCGCCGCCGCGCCCGCCCGGGAGGCCGGGATCCGGACCGTGTTCGCCCGTACCGGGCTGGTCGTCGCGGCCGAGGGCGGGGCCTGGGGGAAGCTGTTCCCGATCTTCAAGGCCGGCATCGGCGGCCGGCTCGGCAGCGGGCGCCAGTACTGGTCGCACATCTCGATGCACGACGAGATCGCCGCCCTGCGCCACCTCCTCGACACGCCCTCGCTGGCCGGGCCGGTGAACCTGACCGCCCCCGAGCCGCTGACCAACCGCGAGGTCACGGCCGCGATGGGCCGGGTCCTGCACCGCCCGGCGGTGTTCGCCGTGCCGGCTCCGGTCATGCGGGTGGTGCTCGGGGAGTTCTCCCAGGACGTGCTGGGAAGTCAGCGGGTGCGTCCCGCCCGGCTGCTGGAGTCCGGCTTCGTCTTCCGCCACCCCGGCATCGAGGAGTCCATCCGGGCGGCGCTCGAAGCGTAGGCCTTTGCCTGGGTTGTGCCCGGGTCGTGCCGGGGGAGCGCACTGGCCTTTCGCGTGCGACCGTACGTGACCCGAATGCGACCGGCGTGCGACCGGAGTTGACCGAGCCGTCCGCAATAGCCCACCCGACTCGGGTTCCGCCGGAGCGGGTTGGGGGAAGGAGGTCCCCACACAGCCGGGCCGACCTCGGGGAGGGGCACGTGCTCAACAGCGCACACGCACATCACGCGGACGTGATCATCGTAGGAGCCGGAGTCTCGGGACTCACCGCCGCGCACCACCTGATCGCCGCGGGAGTCACCGTCATCGTTCTGGAGGGTGCCGACGATCCCGGCGGCCGGATGGCCACCGAGACCGTCGACGGCTTCCGGCTCGACCGGATCGGCCAGCTCCTCAACACCGCCTACACCGAGCCCGCCCGGACCCCCGGGCTGGCGGACCTGGTCCTGCGGCCCTTCGCGCCCGGTGCCCTCGTCCACACCGACGGAAGGACGCTGCGCGTCGGCGCACTCACCCCCGCACGCGCCCTGACCAGCGGCTCCCTCGACCAGGCCCGGATCGCCGCGGCCCTCAAACGCCTCGCCGCACTGCCCGAGGAGCGCCTCCTCGCCCGTCCCGAGCGCACCGCCCACGCCGCCCTGCGCTCCCGCGGGCTCGGTACGACGCTGCGCCCGCTGCTCTCGGCGCTCCTGCGCGATCCCGCGCTCACCACCTCCAGCCGCGTCGCCGACCTGGCCCTGCGGACCTTCGCGCGCGGCCGGCTCGCCGTACCCGAGGGCGGCGCCGCGACCCTGCCCGGCCTGCTCGCGGCCGCGCTGCCGCCCGGCACCGTACGGACCGGGGTCCGGGTCCGGTCCGTGGCCACCAACCTCGTCACCACCGAGGAGCACGGCGACTTCAGCTGTCGCTCCGCCGTCCTCGCGACCGGCGCACGAGCCGCCGCCGAACTGCTCCCCGGCCTGCGGGTGCCGGCGTTCCACCAGGTCACCGTCATCCACCACGCCACCGCCGCCCCGCTGCCCTGGGACGGCTCGCTGCTCCTGGACGGCGACCCCAAGTGGCCCGTCGCCCACACCGCCGTGATGAGCGCCGTCGACCCGACGCGCGCCCCCGCCGGCCGCAGCCTGGTCACCACCACGGTGCTCGGCCCGCCGCCGCCCGCTCGTACGGTCGCCGCGCGCCTCGCCCGGCTCTACGAGACCTCGCCCCGCGAGTGGGAGCTCCTCGCCGTCCACCACACCCCCGAAGCCGTCCCCGCCATGCCCCCGCCGCTGGACACCCGGCGCACGGTCAGGGTCCTGGCCGGGCTGTACGTGTGCGGGGACCACCGCGACATCAACACCGTCGAGGGCGCGCTGCGCTCGGCCCGCCGCGCCGCCGGGGCCGTCCTGCGCGACTTCGGCATCCCGCTCCCGGCCGCCCCGGAGGCCGCGCTTCCGGTGGCGGCCTGAGCCAACCACCCGCCCGGGCCGGCGGGGCGGCCGGCCCGGGCCGCCACCCCGCCGGCCCGCAGGGTCAGGACAGGGCCGCCACCCGGTCCCGGTACGTCCGCACGGCCGAGGCGTCCCGGTAGGGCTCCAGCCGGCGCTCGAAGTCCCGTACGTACTCCACCGCGCGCACCGACCGCATCTCCATCGCCTGCTGCGCCGCCTCCGCGCCCAGCGCGCACGCCTGGTCCAGCTCGCCCAGCCCCAGCCGGGCCGTGGCCAGCACCACCCGGCAGAACAGCCGCGAGCGCGCGTACCCGGGCGCCCGCAGCTGGAGCGAGCGCTCCGCGTGCTGCGCCGAGGCCCGGTACTGCTGCAGGTCCCGGTGGCAGTGCCCGAACTCGTCGGCCAGCTGCGCCTCGTCGTAGCACCGCGCCCAGTGCGGTACGTCGTCACCGGGCCGGGCCGCGCCCAGCGACCGCTCCGCCCGCACCAGCGAGGCCGTGGCCGCCCGGACCTCGCCCAGCACCGCGTGCCCTCGCGCCTCCGCCGAGTGCAGCAGCGCCTGGACCACCGGCGGCGGGCCCGAGCCGACGCCCTGCTGGGCGACGCGGGCCAGCTGCACCGCCTCCCGGCCGTGGCCGAGGTAGACCGCCTGCCGGCTCATGGTGACCAGCACGTACGCCCCGTACGGCCGGTCCGCGGCTGCCTGGGCGAGGCGCAGCGCCTGCACGAAGTACCGCTGGGCGAGCCCGTGCGCGGCGATGTCGTACGAGGTCCAGCCCGCGAGCCGGGTCAGATCGGCGGCGGCGGAGAACAGCCGGCGCCCGGTGGTCTCCCCGTAGGTGCCGCGCAGCATCGGCTCCGCCTCGTGCTCCAGGTAGCGCACCAGGGCCTGGCGGGCATGGCCGCCGCCGTAGGCGTGGTCCAGGGTGCGGAACAGCTCGCTCACTGATCTGAGCGCCGCGATGTCGCCGCCCGTCACCCGCTGCCCGGGCCCGCGGTCGATCTGGCGCTGGCGGGGCACCGAGGCCCGGCCCTGCACGGGCCGGCCCTGTTCGGGGACGCGGGAGGCGGCCTGTTCCGCCCCGCGGCCGACCCGCTCGTCGGCCCGCCCGATGAGCCAGTCCCGGCTGGGCACCACCAGCCCGGCCGGGGTGAAGGCGATCTTGCGCAGCTCGGCGTGCGAGCCCGAGTCCTTGCGCCACAGTCCGCTCGCGATGTCGACGGCCTCCTCCGGGGTGGCCGCGAACTCCAGCCCGGCGTACACGGGGGCGCACGCGTCCAGGCCCAGGTCCTGGGCCGAGAGGCGCCGCCCGAGGCGCCGGGTGAACACCTCGGCGATCAGCGCCGGGGTGGTCCCGCGCGGCTGCTGCCCGCGCAGCCAGCGGGTCACGGAGGTTTTGTCGTACCGCAGGTCGAGACCGTGCTCGAGACCGAGCTGGTCGACGCGGCGGGCGAGCCCGGCGTTGGAGAACCCGGCCTCGGCGATCAGTGCCGCGAGCTGCCGGTTGGGGACACGCTGGGCAGGTCGTTCCGTCATCGGCTCCACGGTTTCCTGACGTGACGGACCGGAGTCCCGGCCCTGTGAACGGCGTGAATGTAGCGGCGAACTTCGCCTACACCGCCCCCTCTGTCCCACATTCATCCGATCGTGTGGAGAACCGGTAGGGGTCTTTACGGACCGACCCCCTCCACCCGCGTACGCTGCGGGCCATGACCCGCCGGACCACCGGGGAGCAGCCCCCGGAGCGCTGCGAGGACCATGCGGATTCCGCCACGGCCCCGCTTCCCGCGCCAGAGCTGACCGAGGCGGAGTGCCGGCGCTGCGGGACGTACATCGCCGGGCTCGACGGGCGGTACGCGTGCGGGGTCTGCGGCTGGGTGAACGACCACTCCGAGGGGCACCGCAGGCTGCCCCGGGCGGACGAGGACCCGGACCGGCCGGCGAAGGGGCGCAGACGCCCGCCACAGCTCCCGGGACCGCCCGCGGAGCCCGCGCCCGGGCCCGTGGATCCGGGGCCGCGCGGGCCTTTCGCGCAGGCCGCGGCGGGTGGCTGACGGGCCGCTGACGGGCCGCGAGGGGGTCGCCGTACCCTTGGCTGGTGCGATACGTGCACACAGCAAGTTCGACGGCAGGTTCGATGAGGAGGCGCCGCGGTGGCTGATCTTGGGTTTGTCCATCTGGGCTTCGGACCGGACGCCGTGGAGTACACGGTGGCCTGGGAAGAGCAGCGCCGGGTGCACGCGGCCCGCTTCGCGGACGAGATCGGGGACACCTGCCTGCTGCTGGAGCACCAGCCGGTCTACACCGCCGGCCGGCGCACCGCCGACAGCGAGCGCCCGCTCGACGGCACGCCCGTCGTGGACGTGGACCGGGGCGGCAAGATCACCTGGCACGGCCCGGGCCAGCTGGTCGGCTACCCGATCATGAAGCTGCCCCGCCCGGTGGACGTGGTCGCCCACGTGCGCCGCCTGGAGGACGCGCTGATCCGCACGGCCGCCGAGTTCGGCCTGGAGACCACCCGCGTCGAGGGGCGTAGCGGCGTCTGGGTGCTCGGCGACCCGGTGGAGGAGCGTCCGCGGATCGGCGGGCTGTCCCTCGACTTCGACCCGCGGCTGGCGGACGAGGAGTTCGACCCGCGGCTGAACGGCCCCGAGTACGCGCCGTCCAACGCCGGCCAGCGCCGCGAGGACCGCAAGCTCGCCGCCATCGGCATCCGGGTCGCCAAGGGCGTCACGATGCACGGGTTCGCGATCAACGTGAACCCGGACAACACCTGGTTCGACCGGATCGTCCCCTGCGGGATCCGGGACGCCGGTGTGACCTCGCTCTCCTACGAGCTCGGCCGTGAGCTCACCATCGCCGAGGTGCTGCCGGTCATCGAGCGGCACCTGAAGGACGTCCTGGAGCAGGCGGAGCTGCTGCCCCGCGAAACGGCGCCCGCACCGGTCTCCTAGCGGCCCTGGCCGCCGCCGGGGAATGGGCCCGGCGGCCCGCAGGTTGGCCGACGTAAGAGCGTATGAAATTACGGGCGTACCCTGGTGGGCGCCGAAGAATCGAAGTCACAGGGAGCCGGTCGTGTCCGCAGTCGCACCCGACGGACGCAAGATGCTGCGCCTCGAGGTCCGTAACGCCCAGACCCCCATCGAGCGCAAGCCCGAGTGGATCAAGACCCGGGCGAAGATGGGTCCCGAGTACACCAAGATGCAGGCCCTGGTGAAGGGCGAAGGACTGCACACGGTGTGCCAGGAGGCCGGTTGTCCGAACATCTACGAATGCTGGGAGGACCGCGAGGCCACCTTCCTCATCGGTGGCGACCAGTGCACCCGGCGCTGCGACTTCTGCCAGATCGACACGGGCAAGCCCGAGGCGCTGGACCGGGACGAGCCCCGCCGCGTCGGCGAGTCCGTCGTCACGATGGACCTGAACTACGCCACCATCACGGGCGTCGCGCGCGACGACCTGGCGGACGGCGGCGCCTGGCTGTACGCGGAGACCGTGCGCCAGATCCACCAGCAGACGGCGGGCCGCGCGAGCGGCCACACCAAGGTCGAGCTGCTGGCCCCCGACTTCAACGCGGTCCCGGAGCTGCTGGAGGAGGTCTTCGCCTCCCGCCCCGAGGTCTTCGCGCACAACGTCGAGACGGTGCCGCGCATCTTCAAGCGGATCCGTCCGGGCTTCCGCTACGAGCGCTCGCTCGAGGTGATCACCAAGGCGCGCGCCTACGGCCTGATCACCAAGTCCAACCTGATCCTGGGCATGGGCGAGGAGCGCGAGGAGGTCAGCCAGGCGCTGAAGGACCTCCACGAGGCGGGCTGCGAGCTCATCACCATCACCCAGTACCTGCGGCCCTCGCCGCGCCACCACCCCGTCGAGCGCTGGGTGAAGCCGGCCGAGTTCGTCGAGCTGGCGAAGGAGGCCGAGGACATCGGCTTCTCCGGCGTCATGTCCGGCCCGCTGGTCCGGTCCTCGTACCGGGCGGGTCGCCTGTACCAGCAGGCGATGGAGAAGCGCGCGACCGTCTGAACGGACTGTGTGAATTCGCGCACAAAGTCTTACCGATAGGTAACACCGCATCGACGCGGCCCCTAGGCTCTTCCTCGGAAGTGCCCGGCGGGTCGCGTCGGCGTTTGCAACGTGTCCATCACATTTGACCGAGTGGTCACGCCCTGGTAACACCATTCAGTGACGATTGCTTGACGCACAGCACACACCCCTGGTCACCCCCCGACGTGAGCTCCGTGAAAGGGATCGACATCATGCAGGCCGCGCCCGTACGCGCCATCGCCATCCCGTCCTTCACCGACGCCTTCCGGGGCATTGAGTCGCTGCTCATGAGCGGCGCCCGCCGCAACGCCTGGACGGCCGTCCTCGAAGACCGCCGCAGGGCCCAGGACCGGGTCGAAACCGAGCACGTACTCGAGGCCGCGGCGACCCGGACCGAGAAGGCCACGTAAACTTCGCTGCATGGCGAGGAAGTCAAACGCAGAGACTGCTGCGAACCCCGGGCGACTGAAGCAGATCGCCCTGACGTACAAGATGACGCGCAAGGCCGACCCGAAGGTCGGTCTGATCGTCGCGGGCGTGGGAATCGTCACCTTCGGTGTCTTTCTCGCGATCGGCTTCCTGATCGGCCACCCGGTCTACCTGGGCATCCTGGGCTTCCTGGTGGCGTTCCTTGCGATGGCCGTCATCTTCGGACGACGGGCCGAGCAGGCTGCCTTCGGGCAGATGGAGGGCCAGCCGGGCGCGGCCGCGGCCGTACTGGACAACGTGGGACGGGGCTGGACCACCACCCCCGCCGTCGCGATGAGCAAGCAGCAGGACATCGTTCACCGGGCCGTCGGCAAGGCCGGTGTGGTCCTGATCGCCGAGGGCAACCCGAACCGGGTGAAGCCGATGCTCGCGAACGAGAAGAAGAAGCTGGCCCGGATCATGCCCGAGATCCCGGTCCACGACTTCATCGTGGGCAAGGGCGAGGGCGAGGTGCCGCTCAAGAAGGTCCGTACGACCCTGATGAAGCTGCCCCGCGTGCTCTCCGGTCCCCAGATCACCCAGGTCAACGACAAGCTCCGGGCCATGGGCGACTTGCTGAGCAACATGCCGATCCCGAAGGGCCCGATGCCCAAGGGGATGCGCATGCCGCGCGGCGGAAAGATGCGCTGACCAGATTTTCGTATACAACGCACGGGCGCCCCGAGCCGGATGGCTCGGGGCGCCCGTGCGTTGTCGCGTGTGCCGCGTACCGCGTGTGCTGCGTGTTCTCAGATCCGGACCTGGACGGCGTGGCTGACGCGGTCGTGCAGTCCGCGGCCGTCGCGGTCCCAGACCAGGGCCGGGATGACCAGGGCGAGCAGCACGGTGCGCAGGATCACGCGCCCGATGCCGAGCCGGCTGCCGTCCTGCCGGATGACCCGGATGCCCAGGATCCGCTTCCCGGGGGTAAAGCCCACGGTGCCGACGGTCAGGATGCTCAGGAGTACGAAGAGCCCCAGCGTCCAGTTGCCCGCACCGGTCCAGTCGCGGCCTGTGATCAGCCCGTATGCGATCAGCTGGCAGGCCAGCCAGTCGATGAGCACGGCCCCGAAGCGGCGGCCGAACCGTGCGACGGAGCCGGGCCCCTGCTGCGGCAGGCCGAGCTGCTTGCCCGGGTACCCGAAGTCGACGCCCATCTGCTCGGCGGTCTCGCGGGGGCCCGAGAGCCAGGATCCGATTGCTTGCCTCTTGTCCACCCGAACACGGTACCTGTGCTGCCTCCCGCCGTTCCGGCGGGACCCTGGTTAACTTGTGCGAAACAAATGGGTCATGCTTGAGAAACCCCGTCTGCTTATGGTCGGGTCAGCGTGCGGCACCGCACTGACGCACCACTAGCTATAAAGCCCGCCCCTGCCCCGGGGTCGGGAGTAGGAGGAGTTGGATGTTCAAGAACGCCGACGAAGTGACGCAGTACATCAAGGAGAACGACGTCAAGTTCGTTGACGTCCGCTTCTGTGACCTGCCTGGTGTGATGCAGCACTTCACCATCCCGGGGCGCGCGTTCGACCCGAACGAGGAGCTCGCCTTCGACGGCTCCTCGATCCGCGGCTTCCAGGCGATCCACGAGTCCGACATGGCGCTGCGCGCCGACATCACCACCGCGCGCCTGGACCCGTTCCGCAAGGACAAGACGCTCAACATCAACTTCTTCATCCACGACCCGATCACGGGCGAGGCCTACAGCCGCGACCCGCGCAACGTCGCGAAGAAGGCCGAGGCGTACCTCGCCTCCACCGGCATCGCCGACACGGCGTACTTCGGCCCCGAGGCCGAGTTCTACGTGTTCGACAGCGTGCGCTTCGCGACCACCGCGAACGAGAGCTTCTACCACATCGACTCCGAGGCCGGCGCCTGGAACACCGGTTCCGAGGAGAACAACCGCGGCTACAAGGTCCGCTACAAGGGCGGCTACTTCCCCGTCGCCCCGGTCGACCACTTCGCGGACCTGCGCGCCGAGATCTCCCTCGAGCTGGACGCCCAGGGGCTCCAGGTCGAGCGCCAGCACCACGAGGTCGGCACCGGCGGCCAGGCCGAGATCAACTACAAGTTCAACACGCTGCTCGCCGCGGCCGACGACCTGATGCTCTTCAAGTACATCGTGAAGAACGTCGCCTGGCGCAACGGCAAGACCGCGACCTTCATGCCGAAGCCGATCTTCGGCGACAACGGCTCGGGCATGCACGTGCACCAGTCGCTGTGGGAGAACGGCGTCCCGCTGTTCTACGACGAGGCCGGCTACGCGGGCCTGTCGGACACCGCGCGCTACTACATCGGCGGCATCCTCAAGCACGCCCCGTCGCTGCTGGCGTTCACCAACCCGACGGTGAACTCCTACCACCGCCTGGTTCCGGGCTTCGAGGCGCCGGTCAACATGGTGTACTCGCAGCGCAACCGCTCCGCCGCGATGCGCATCCCGATCACGGGCTCGAACCCGAAGGCCAAGCGCGTCGAGTTCCGCGCCCCGGACCCGTCCTCGAACCCGTACCTCGCCTTCGCGGCGCTGCTGCTCGCGGGCCTCGACGGCGTCAAGAACAAGATCGAGCCGATGGAGCCGATCGACAAGGACCTCTACGAGCTCTCCCCGGACGAGCACGCGAGCGTCCCGCAGGTCCCGACCAGCCTGGACGCGGTCCTCAAGGCCCTGGAGGAGGACCACGAGTACCTCCTGGCCGGCGGTGTCTTCACCCCCGACCTCATCGAGACCTGGATCGACTACAAGCGCACCCACGAGATCGCGCCGATCGCGCTGCGCCCGCACCCGCACGAGTTCGAGCTCTACTTCGACCTCTAAGCCGTGCCGTGCTGACGTGCTGATCCCGACGCACTGATCGCGAGAAGCCCCGCCCCTTCCTTCCGGAAGGGGCGGGGCTTCCGCGTTCCCGCGGTCCGAGGTCGGCTTCGCGGCTAGTTTCGGGGCATGGACGACGTGTGGAAGACCATCGGGGCGCTCGTGGCGCGGTTCGACGAGCACGACCGGGAGCGCGGGGTGGCGCGGGAGGAGAGCGTGACCCTGCAGATCCTGAAGATCGGCGAGGAGTTCGGCGAAGCCGCGCAGGCCGTCATCGGGGCCAAGGGCACCAATCCCCGCAAGGGCAACTCGCACACGTGGGGCGACGTGGAGGCGGAGGTCGCCGACGTCATCGTCACGGCGATGGTCGCCCTCGCCCGGATGCGGCCCGACGCCCCCGCCTTCCTCGCGGAGCACCTGCGGGAGAAGTCGCGGCGGTTCCTCTGAGGCGGCGCGCGGGCGGGGACCGGCGGGGCGCGGCGGTCAGCGCATCAGGGGCATCGCGCCCGTGAGGTCGCGCAGGCAGCGGATCGCCAGTTCGGAGGGGGAGCCGGGGCCCGAGGGCGGGGTGTCCGTGGTGGACCAGAGTTCCAGGGCGATGCGGATCGCGTCCGTGGCCGCCGCCGCGAGGAGGCGGACGCCGAGGGCCTCGGCCTCCGGGCCGGCGAGTCGGGCGACGACCGGGACCAGGCGCTCCTCGGAGTCCTGGTTCACCCGGTACCAGACCCCCCGCAGCGCCTCGTCGGTCGCGGCGGCGCGCAGCAGGCCGCGGGTGACCTCCAGGCCCTCCTCGAGCGCCTGGGGGTCGGTGAGCGAGCGGGTGACGGCGCGCTCCAGGGCCTCGACGAGCGGGGTGCCCGGATCCTCCTCGGCGAGCAGTGCGCGCCAGGCGTCGCCGCCGCCCGCGAGCAGCGGGGCGACCGCCTCCTGCTTGTTGCGGAAGTAGCGGTAGAACGTGCGCAGTGCCACCCCCGCGCGGTGGGCGATGTCCTCGGCGGTGGTGCCGTCGGGGCCGTTCTCGGCGAAGAGTTCGCAGGCCGCGCGGGCGATGTCGAGCTGGGTGGCGGCCTTGCGGCGCTCGTTCAGCGACTGGGCTCCGGGGCCGGCCTGGGGAGAGTACGGACGAGGGGATCTCACGGGGGGAAGGATACCCCGCGCCCCCTCGTGTGAATGCATGGTTTGACAGTCTGGCAAAACGTGTCATCGCCGGAGTACGCTCCTCCCCATGAACCGTTACGAAGGACGTCGCGTCCTCATCACCGGCGGCGGCTCCGGCATCGGCCAGGCCACCGTCCACCGCATCCTCGCCGAGGGCGGCCGCGTCCACACCGTGGACGTGAACGAAGCCGGCCTGAAGGCCACGGCGGAGCGGGCCGCCGCCGACGGGCACGCCGACCGCCTGACCACCGCGGTCCTCGACATATCCGACGAGGCGGCCGTCCGGTCCGGCGTCGCCGCCGCCGTCGACGCCCTCGGCGGCAGCGGCCTCGACGTACTGGTCAACGCGGCGGGCATCCTGCGCTCATCGCACACCCACCAGACCACGCTCGAGTTCTGGAACAAGATCATCTCGGTCAACCTGACCGGAACGTTCCTGGTCATCCGGGAGTCGCTCCCGGCGCTGCTGGCGGGCGACCAGCCGGTCGTCGTCAACTTCAGCTCGACCTCGGCGAGCTTCGCGCACCCCTACATGTCCGCCTACGCGGCCAGCAAGGGCGGCATCCAGTCCATGACCCACGCCCTGGCCGCCGAGTACAGCAAGCAGGGCCTGCGCTTCGTCTCCGTGGCGCCCGGCTCCATCGAGTCCGGCATGACCACCGGCAACGGCCCGGGCCTGCCCGAGGACACCGACTGGAGCCTGTTCGCCAAGCTCGCCCCGGCCCTCGGCCAGGGCTTCGCCGGCCCGCAGACGGTCGCCGGCGTCGTCGCCATGCTGGGCTCCGAGGACGGTGCCTTCATCACCGGCACGGAGATCCGCATCGACGGCGGCACGCACTACTAGGCCCCGGGCAAGCGCAGGCGCCCAACGGGTGCCCGCACGCCCTGGCAGGCGTCTACGGATGCCCGCACGCCCTGGCAGGCGCCTGCGGGCACCCGTGGGCGCGGACAGGCACCGACCGGCACCACGGGGCGGTCAGCCCCTGAAGCGGTCCCACAGCCGGGGGAAGCGCTCCGCGAGCACGGCTTCGTTCTCGAAGTCCAGCGGGGCGCCCTCCGGCTCGGCCGCCTGGAGCGGGATGCCCAGCTCCGGCGCCACCGCCCCGGTCAGCTGCTCGTACGCCTCGTCGGCCGCGTACCCCAGCTCCTCGCCGTCCCCGTCGATCTCCTCGTCGAACTCGCCGAGCAGCTCCGCCAGGTGGTCGGGGTCGTGCACCCCGCCCTCGAAGACCTCCCGCCCCTGGCCGATCAGCCAGCACCGGAAGTAGTCGAACGCGTCGTCGCTCGCCCCGTCGAGCAGCACCCAGGCCGCGCCCCACAGGTCCCAGGTGTAGGCCCGGTTGTACCGCGACTCGAAGTGCCGGGCGAAGTCCAGGACGGAATCCGGATCGAGCTGGGCCAGCCGCTCGACGAGCAGCTCGGCGTGTTCCTCGGGGTCGCCATCGGCGGCCTCGCGGGTACGGTCGACCATCTCCCAGAACTCCGTCTCGTCCATCACGGCTCCAGCATCACGGGTCCGCCCCCGCGCCGCCACCGCGCACACGGCGAAAGGCCGGTGTCCGACCCCCTTGGCGGGGGTGGACACCGGCCTTTCGGCGTGCCGGGTGCGGTTGCTCAGACGTCTGAGGGCTCAGGAGCCCGCGCGTCCTCAGAGGCCGTAGCGCTCGCGGGCTTCCTTGATGGAGGACGCCGGTACCTCGCCGCGGCGGGCGAGCTGGGCCAGCGCGGCCACCACGATCGACTGGGCGTCGACACCGAAGTGACGGCGGGCGCCCTCGCGGGTGTCGGACAGGCCGAAGCCGTCCGTGCCCAGCGAGGTGTAGTCCTGCTCGACCCACTGGCTGATCTGGTCCGGGACCTGGCGCATCCAGTCGGAGACGGCGAGCACCGGGCTGGTGACGCCCTCCAGCGCGCGGCTGACGAACGGGGTGCGCATCTCGCCGCGCAGCAGCGCCTCGTCGCACTCCAGCGCGTCGCGGCGCAGCTCGCCCCAGGAGGTGGCGGACCAGACGTCGGCGGCCACGTTCCACTCGGCGGCGAGCAGCTTCTGCGCGTCGAGCACCCAGTGGATCGCCGTACCGGAGGCCATCAGCTGGATCTTCGGGGCGTCGGCGGCCGGGGCCGCCTCCGCCAGGTCCGCCGCCGTGTTGAAGCGGTACAGACCCTTGAGGATGCCTTCCTCTACGCCCTCGGGCATCGCGGGCTGCGGCTTCGGCTCGTTGTAGACCGTCAGGTAGTAGAAGACGTCTTCCGGCTTCTCGCCGTACATCCGGCGCAGACCGTCCTTGACGATCACCGCGATCTCGTACGCGAAGGCCGGGTCGTAGTTGAGCGACGCCGGGTTCGTGGACGCGATCAGGTGCGAGTGGCCGTCCGCGTGCTGCAGGCCCTCACCGGTCAGGGTGGTGCGGCCGGCGGTGGCGCCGACGATGAAGCCCTTGCCGAGCTGGTCGGCGAGCTGCCACATCTGGTCGGCGGTGCGCTGCCAGCCGAACATCGAGTAGAAGATGTAGAACGGGATCATCGGCTCGCCGTGCGTCGCGTACGACGTGCAGGCGGCGATGAAGTCGGCCATGGCGCCGGCCTCGGTGATCCCCTCGTTGAGGATCTGGCCGTCCTTGGCTTCTTTGTAGTACATGAGCTGGTCGCGGTCGACCGGCTCGTACGTCTGGCCCAGCGGCGAGTAGATGCCGGCCGACGGGAAGAGGGACTCCATGCCGAAGGTGCGGGCCTCGTCGGGGACGATCGGCACCCAGCGCTTGCCGGTCTCCTTGTCCCGCATCAGGTCCTTGACGAGCCGGACGAAGGCCATGGTGGTGGCCATCTCCTGCTTGCCGGAGCCCTTGAGCAGCGGGGCGAAGGAGCGGTCCGCCGGGGCCGGCAGGGCCACGTGCTTGACCTTGCGGGCCGGGGCGGGCCCGCCGAGCGCCGCGCGGCGCTCGTTCAGGTACTGCACCTCGGGGCTGTTCGCGCCCGGGTGGCCGTACGGGACCTGGCCGTCGGCGAAGGCGCTGTCCGGGATCGGGAGGCCAAGGAGGTCGCGCATGTCCTTGAACTCGTCGATCGTCAGCTTCTTCATCTGGTGGTTCGCGTTCTTCGACTCGAACCCGGCACCCAGCGTGTAGCCCTTGACGGTCTGCGCGAGGATGACCGTCGGCGCGCCCTTGTGCTCCAGGGCGGCCTTGTACGCGGCGTAGACCTTGCGGGGCTCGTGGCCGCCGCGGGAGGTGTGGAAGCACTCCGCGATCTTCGCGTCGGACAGTACGCCGGCCAGCTGGACGAGCTCGGCGTTGGCGCCGAAGAAGTGCTGGCGGATGTAGGCCACGTCGCGGGTCGCGTACGTCTGGAACTGCGCGTCGGGTACCTCGCGCAGGCGGCGTACCAGGGCGCCCGTGGTGTCGAGCTGGAACAGCTCGTCCCAGGCGGAGCCCCACAGCGACTTGATGACGTTCCAGCCGGCGCCGCGGAACTGGGCTTCCAGCTCCTGGACCACGCGGAAGTTGGCGCGGACCGGACCGTCGAGGCGCTGCAGGTTGCAGTTGATGACGAAGGTCAGGTTGTCGAGCTGCTCGCGGGAGGCGAGGGCCAGGGCGGCGGTCGACTCGGGCTCGTCCATCTCGCCGTCGCCCAGGAAGGCCCAGACGTGCGAGTTGGCGGTGTCCTTGATGCTCCGGTTCTGCAGGTAGCGGTTGAAGCGCGCCTGGTAGATCGCGGAGAGCGGGCCGAGGCCCATGGACACCGTCGGGAACTCCCACAGCCACGGCAGGCGCCGCGGGTGCGGGTAGGACGGCAGGCCGTTGCCGCCGGCTTCCTGGCGGAACTTGTCGAGCTGCTGCTCGGAGATCCGGCCGTCGAGGAAGGCGCGGGCGTAGATGCCGGGGGAGGCGTGGCCCTGGATGTAGAGCTGGTCGCCCGATCCGTCGGCCTCCTTCCCGCGGAAGAAGTGCTGGAAGCCCGTCTCGTAGAGCCAGGCCGCCGAAGCGAAGGTGGCGATGTGGCCGCCGACGCCGTACTTGGAGCCGCGGGTCACCATGGCGGCCGCGTTCCAGCGGTTCCACGCGGTGATCCTGGCTTCCATCGCCTCGTCGCCGGGGAACTCCGGCTCCGCGGCGGTGGGGATGGTGTTGACGTAGTCCGTCTCAAGAAGCTTCGGCAGCGCGAGGCCGGCGGCCTCGGCGTGCTGGAGCGTGCGGCGGATCAGGTATTCGGCGCGGCGCGTACCGGCGGCCTTGGCGACTGCGTCGAGGGAGGCCGCCCATTCGGCGGTCTCCTCGGTGTCGCGGTCCGGGAGCTGGTCGAGCTCGCTCGGAAGCTTTCCTACGGGGTCGGACATCGGTGTGCGCCGCCTTCCGGACAAAGGAGAGGTGGTGAAGAAATCCCTGACGGGCAGGACAGGGTCGTTGGACCCGGGTGGGGTCCGCGGATGACTGTAAGTCGCTGATCGATGATCGATCAAATGAAAGTGAAAAAGAAACGTCCATATGACAAAAGTCGGCACCGGGTGCCAGGAAATTAGGCACCCAGTGCCGGGCAAATCAGAGGAAAAGGGGCAGTCGGCACGGGGTGAAGCGGGCAAGCGGGGGCAAGATCAAGCCCGCGGCGCGCACCCCAGCACGTGCCGCTTCACGAGCAGCCCGATCTCCGGATCCTGGTTCCGGAAGGCGTCCACGAGGGCTTCGTGCTCCTCGGCGTAGGACTTCTGGACGGTTCCCAGCCACCGGATGGACAGGGCCGTGAAGACCTCGATGCCCAGGGACTCCCAGGTGTGCAGCAGCACGCTGTTCCCGGCCGCCCGCACCATCTCCCGGTGGAAGCCCACGGTGTGCCGCACCTGCGCCGTGCCGTCCGCGCTGCGGTCGGCGTCCCACAGGGCCGCCACGTGCGGTTCCAGGGCCGTGCAGTCCAGGGCGAGACGGGGCGCGGCCAGCTCGGCCGCGATCTGCTCCAGGCCCGCCCGGACCGGATAGATCTCCTCCAGGTCCGCCGCCGACAGGTTCCGTACGCGCACGCCCTTGTTCGGCGCCGACTCGATCAGCCGCAGCGTCTCCAGCTCGCGCAGGGCCTCGCGCACGGGCGTCTGGCTGACCTCCAGCTCGACGGCGATCCGGCGCTCCACGATCCGCTCACCGGGCTTCCAGCGCCCGCTGACGATCCCCTCCACGATGTGCTCGCGGATCTGCTCGCGCAGCGAGTGCACGACGGGTGGGGTGATCATCGGGTCTTCATCTCCTGGTGGGTGTGCAGGGTCACGCGGGGCCTGATGCGTAGACAATACGGCGGCTCCGGTCGTCGCGATGCGTTCCCGGTCAGGGACCCGGGGTGAGGCTGCTTACAAACAAGACGGCGCCCCCGTCCGGGAGATCCCGGACGGGGGCGCCGTGACGCGGCAGACGGTGCTGCGCGCGGGGTCCTTACAGGCCGAGCTCGACCTCGAACTCGCCGGCCTCGAGGATCGACTTGACGGCCGAGAGGTACCGGGCCGCGTCCGCGCCGTCCACCAGGCGGTGGTCGTAGGACAGGGTCAGGTACGTCATGTCGCGGATGCCGATGTTCGTGCCCTCGGGGGTCTCGATGACCACCGGGCGCTTGACCGTCGCGCCGATGCCCAGGATGGCGACCTGGTTCGGGGGCACGATGACCGTGTCGAACAGCGCACCGCGCGAGCCGGTGTTGCTGATGGTGAAGGTCGCGCCCGACAGCTCGTCCGGCGTGATCTTGTTGCCGCGGACCTTGGAGGCCAGCTCGGCGGTGGCCTTGGAGATGCCCGCCAGGTTGAGGCCGCCGGCACCCTTGATGACCGGGGTCATCAGGCCCTTCTCGGAGTCCACGGCGATGCCGATGTTCTCCGAGTCGAAGTAGGTGATGGTGCCCTCGTCCTCGTTGATCCGGGCGTTGACGACCGCGTGGGCCTTCAGCGCCTGGGCCGCGGCCTTGACGAAGAACGGCATCGGGGACAGCTTGACGCCCTCGCGGGCGAGGAAGCCGGCCTTGGCCTTCTCGCGCAGCTTCATGATCTTGGTGATGTCCACCTCGACCACGGAGCTGAGCTGCGCCTGCGAGTGCAGGGCCTTCATCATGTTGTCGCCGATGACCTTGCGCATGCGGGTCATCTTGACCGTCTGGCCGCGCAGCTCGGAGACCGCGGCGGCCGGAGCCTTGGCGGCCGGAGCGGCGGTCGCCGCCGGGGCGGCAGCGGCGGCCTTGGCGGCCTCGGCGGCGGCCAGGACGTCCTGCTTGCGGATGCGTCCACCGACACCGGTGCCCGCGACCGAGGACAGGTCGACGCCGGACTCCGAGGCGAGCTTGCGCACCAGCGGAGTGACGTACGCGCCCTCGTCACCGGCGGAAACCGGAGCGGCGGGGGCGGCCGGGGCCACGGGGGCGACCGGAGCCGGAGCGGCCACGGGAGCCGGAGCGGCGACCGGAGCCGCGACCGCGGGAGCGGCCACGACCGGAGCCGGGGCGGCGACCGGGGCGGCGACCGGGGCGGCGGCCGGAGCCGGAGCGGCGGCCGGAGCCGGCGCAGCGGCGGCCGGGGCGGCCGCGGGGGCGGCACCGGCCACGCCGATGACGGCCAGACGGGCGCCGACCTCGGCGTTCTCGTCCTCGGCGACCAGGATCTCCAGCAGGACGCCGGCGACCGGGGCGGGGATCTCGGTGTCGACCTTGTCGGTCGAGACCTCGAGCAGCGGCTCGTCGGCCTCGACGGACTCGCCGACCTGCTTCAGCCAGCGGGTGACGGTGCCCTCGGTGACGGACTCGCCCAGGGCGGGGAGCACGACATCGGTGCCGGCGGCCGGAGCGGCGGCGGCGGCCGGGGCCGCGGGGGCCTCGGCGACCGGAGCCGGCGCGGCCGGAGCCTCGGCGACCGGGGCAGCGGCGGCCGGAGCCGCAGCAGCCGGAGCCTCGGCGGCCGGAGCGGCGGCCGCGGCCGGCGCGCCCGAGCCGTCGTCGATGATGGCCAGCTCGGCGCCGACCTCGACGGTCTCGTCCTCGGCGACCTTGATGGAGGCCAGGATGCCCGACACGGGGGACGGGATCTCGGTGTCGACCTTGTCGGTCGAGACCTCGAGCAGCGGCTCGTCGGCCTCGACGCGCTCGCCCTCGGCCTTCAGCCAGCGGGTGACAGTGCCCTCAGTAACGCTCTCACCGAGCGCCGGAAGGGTTACGGAAACCGACATGGTTTCAGTTGCTCCTAACGAATGTGCGGAAGTGGTCGTCGCGCCCGGTGACGATTAGTCGTGTGCGTGCAGGGGCTTGCCGGCGAGCGCCAGGTGCGCCTCGCCCATCGCCTCGTTCTGCGTCGGGTGCGCGTGGATGAGCTGCGCGACCTCGGCCGGCAGGGCTTCCCAGTTGTAGATCAGCTGGGCCTCGCCGACCTGCTCGCCCATCCGGTCACCGACCATGTGGACGCCGACCACGGCACCGTCCTTGACCTGGACGAGCTTGATCTCGCCCGCGGTCTTCAGGATCTTGCTCTTGCCGTTGCCCGCCAGGTTGTACTTGAGGGCCACGACCTTGTCCGCGCCGTAGATCTCCTTGGCCTTGGCCTCGGTGATGCCGACGGACGCGACCTCGGGGTGGCAGTACGTGACGCGCGGCACGCCGTCGTAGTCGATCGGGACGGTCTTGAGACCGGCCAGACGCTCCGCCACCAGGATGCCCTCGGCGAAGCCGACGTGCGCGAGCTGGAGGGTCGGGGCCAGGTCGCCGACGGCCGAGATGGTGGGCACGTTGGTCTGCATGTACTCGTCGACCACGACGTAGCCGCGGTCCATCGCGACGCCCTGCTCCTCGTAGCCCAGGCCCTGCGAGACCGGGCCGCGGCCGATGGCGACCAGCAGCACCTCGGCCTCGAAGGTCTTGCCGTCGGCGAGGGTGACCCGTACACCGTTCTCGGTGTACTCGGCCTTGTCGAAGAAGGTGCCGAGGTTGAACTTGATGCCGCGCTTGCGGAACGCGCGCTCCAGCAGCTTCGAGCTGTTCTCGTCCTCGACCGGCACGAGGTGCTTGAGGCCCTCGACGATGGTGACCTCGGTGCCGAAGGACTTCCACGCCGAGGCGAACTCGACGCCGATGACGCCGCCGCCCAGGACGATGGCGGACTCGGGCACGCGGTCCAGGACCAGCGCGTGGTCCGAGGAGATGATGCGGTTGCCGTCGATGTTCAGGCCCGGCAGCGAGCGCGGCACGGAGCCGGTCGCCAGCAGGACGTGGCGGCCCTGGATGCGCTGGCCGTTCACGTCGACGGACGTCGGCGAGGAGAGGCGGCCCTCACCCTCGATGTAGGTCAGCTTGCGGGAGGCGACAAGGCCCTGCAGACCCTTGTACAGGCCCGCGATGATGTCGTCCTTGTACTTGTGCACACCCGCGATGTCGATGCCCTCGAAGGTGGCCTTCACACCGAACTGGGCGGCCTCGCGGGCCTGGTCCGCGATCTCGCCCGCGTGCAGCAGAGCCTTCGTGGGGATGCAGCCGTTGTGCAGGCAGGTGCCGCCGAGCTTGTTCTTCTCGATCAGGGCAACGTCCAGACCCAGCTGGGATGCGCGCAGCGCCGCGGCGTAACCGCCACTGCCGCCGCCGAGGATCACTAGGTCGAAAACGGTGCTGGCGTCGTTCGCCACGTCACGTCCTCCATGCATGTGCGCCGAGCACCGGTCCTCTGTGACCGGGCGGCGGCTGGTATACGGCCGCTTGTTTCTTCGGCCCTGTGGTGGGGGCCCTGTCCTGCCGAGAACCCATCTTCGCATTTGTCGGGGGAACGCGGGACGGCGGCCCTGCCCTGGGACAGGTCGATCTGCCCGAACCGGGGGTTACCACAGCGTAGAAACGTACGGATTTCGTTGAAAGTGAACAGGCCCCGGCCCCGATCAGAAAATCTGATCAAGGACGGGGCCTGTCAGCCGCTGTGGTGCGGCGGTCCTACGCCCGACGCGTCAGCCCAGGTCGCCCGTGGCCGTGCGCTCGGCGAGGCGCACCAGGGTGCGCACGGCGGAGCCGGTGCCGCCCTTGGGGGTGTAGCCGTACGGGGCGCCCTCGTGGAAGGCGGGACCCGCGATGTCGAGGTGGGCCCAGGTGATGCCCTCGCCGACGAACTCCTGCAGGAAGAGGCCGGCCACCAGGCCGCCGCCCATCCGGACGCCCATGTTCGCGATGTCGGCGGTGGGGGAGTCCATGGACTTGCGCAGGTCCGCGGGGAGCGGCATCGGCCAGGAGGCCTCGCCGACCTCCTCGGCGATCTCGTGGACCGAGGTGCGGAAGGCGTCGTCGTTGGCCATGATGCCGAAGGTGCGGTCGCCCAGGGCCATCATCATGGCGCCGGTCAGGGTCGCGACGTCGACGATCGCGTCCGGGTTCTCCTCGGAGGCCTTGGTCAGCGCGTCACCCAGGACCAGGCGGCCCTCGGCGTCCGTGTTGAGGACCTCGACGGTCTTGCCGCTGTACATGCGCAGCACGTCGCCGGGCTTGGTGGCGGAGCCGGACGGCATGTTCTCGGCGAGCGCGAGCCAGCCGGTGACGTTGACCTGGAGGCCGAGCTTGGAGGCCGCGACGACGGAGGCGAAGACGGCGGCGGCGCCGGCCATGTCGCACTTCATCGTCTCGTTGTGGCCGGCCGGCTTGAGGGAGATGCCGCCGGAGTCGTAGGTGATGCCCTTGCCGACGAAGGCGAGGGTCTTCTCCGCCTTGGGGTGGGTGTAGGTGAGCTTCACCAGGCGCGGCGGGTTCTCGGAGCCCTTGCCGACGCCCATGATGCCGCCGTAGCCGCCCTTGAGCAGGGCCTTCTCGTCCAGGACCTGGACCTTGATGCCGTTCTCCTTCGCGGTCGCGGAGGCGACGGCGGCGAAGGCCTCGGGGGTGAGGTCGTTCGGCGGGGTGTTGACCAGGTCGCGGGCGATGTTGACCTCGGTCGCGACGACCGTGGCGCGCTCGGCGGCGGCCTTGTGCTCCTTGTCGCGCGGCTTGGCGCCGAGCAGGGCCACCTCGGCGAGCGGCAGCTTGGGGCCGCCGTTCTTGGCCGGGTTCTTGGCGGTCTTCGTCTCGCCGCCCTGGTAGGCGGTGAAGGCGTACGCGCCCAGCAGCGCGCCCTCGGCGACGGCCGTGACGGCGGAGGCGTCGTCGAGGGGGAGCGCGAAGGCGGCCTTCTTGCTGCCGTGCAGTGCGCGGGCGGCGGCACCGGCGGCGCGGCGCAGCGCCTCCTCGTCGTACGACTCGTCCGTCTCGGGGACGGGACCCAGCCCGACCGCCAGCACGACCGGGACCTTGAGGCCGTCCGGGGCCGGAAGCTTGGTGATCTCGCCTTCGGCGCCCGAGGCACCGAGTGCTTCGAGGAGGGCGGCGAGCTTTCCGTCGTACGCCTTGTCCACGGCCTCGGCGCCCGCGGCCACGACGGGGCCCTTGGGGCCCTTCGCCACGCCGACGACGAGGGCGTCGGCGCGCAGCGTCGCCGGTCCGGCAGTGCTGAGAGTCAGAGCAGTCACGGTGGTGAAGTCTCGCTTCCGTTTTGGTGGTGTGGGCCGAGTGGGTGGCCGGCCGTCCGTAGCGATCGTATTCGGGCCCGATGGCCGCCGGAAATGAGCCTACGCGTACGCAGTCGTCCGCACGCCACTCGAAGGTTTGGCAAGTTGTTCGATCAAGAGACTGCCAGGTTCACCCATCTGTGGCCTCTGTTCCAGGTTTGCCCCTTAGACCTGACGAGGTCCGAGAGACTCGGGCCACTCTCGCAAGGGGACGCGGGGTTCCTTTGCATCATTTCCACAGAGCTTCCCCGGCCTGGCCCAACGGCACCGGCCGAAGTCGAGGACGCCTGCGGGGGGAAAGGCCGAAATGGTCCAGAAGAAGAACCGGATGAACAGGCTCGCCGCCGTGTGCCTCGCGGCTGCCATAGCGTCCGTTGCAGTACCCGGAGCGACCGCCTCGGCGGCCGTCACTCCGCGCATCGACCTGAGGGTGCTCGTCGTTGACGACGGCGGCAGCTCGGTCGAGGCGATCACGGCGGAACTGCGCGACACCGGAGTTCCGTACACCCGCGTCGACCTGGGCAGCGGCAGCCGCCCCGTGGTCAACGCGGCGTTCCTCGCCGACACGGTCGACGGGCGGCCGCGCGCCAAGTTCCAGGGCGTGGTGCTGCCGAACGAGAACCCGTTCGGCGCGGGCTCGGCCGAGATGGCCGCGCTCACCGCGTACGAGACGACGTACGGGATCCGCCAGGTGGACGCGTACACCTGGGCGCACCCGGGGGTCGGCCTGGAGTACACCGACAACGGCGGCTACAGCGGGACGCTCGACGGCACGCAGGCCGCCGTCACCGCGGCCGGCAAGACGGGCCCCTTCGGCTACCTCGGCGGCCAGGTCGCCTTCGAGGACAACTCGGCGCTGATCCCGGAGAGCTACGGGTTCATGGCCAAGCCGCGGACCGGCTACACCAGCTACCTCGACGCCCCGGTCGGCTCCGGACGGGCCTCGCTCGTCGGCGAGTACACCCACGACGGGCGCAGCGAGCTGGTCGTCACCTTCGGGTACAACCAGTACCAGCAGCAGTTCCGGCTGCTGGCCCGCGGCATCGTCGAGTGGGTCACCCAGGGCGTCCACCTCGGCCAGGAGCGCAACTACTTCGCGGTCCACGTCGACGACGTCTTCGCCCCGGACGCCCGCTGGAGCAAGGAGCTCAACTGCACCCCCGGCGACTACGCCTGTGCGGGCGGCGAGGGCCAGGAGTCCACGATCCGGATGACGGCCGCCGACGCCCAGTACCTGGCGCAGTGGCAGACGTCGAAGAACTTCAAGCTCGACCTGCTCTTCAACGCGGGCGCGGGCGAAGAGTGGAAGGCTTCGAGCGGCAACACCGACGCGCTGACCGCCCAGCTCATCGCCGACCGGGCGAAGTACCGGTGGATGAACCACACCTACACCCACCCGTTCCTCGGCTGTGTCCAGGACACCACCACGACCCCGTGGACCTGCACGAAGAACGCCCAGGGCGCCGTCAACTGGATGAGCCGCGCCGAGATCTCGGCGCAGATCCGGGACAACAACAACTGGGCCGCCTCCAAGGGCATCACCACCGACAGGACCGAGCTGGTCACCGGTGAGCACTCCGGCCTCAAGACCCTTCCGCAGCAGGGCCAGGACAACCCCAATCTGGCCGGCGCGCTCGCCGACAACGGTGTGAGGTGGGCGGGCAGCGACAACTCCCGCGAGCCCGTGCAGCGGCCGGTGGGCGCCGCGCTGACCGTCCCCCGGTACCCGATGAACGTGTACTACAACACGGGCACGAACTCCGAGATGGCCGACGAGTACAACTGGATCTACACCAGCCGGGCCCACGGCGGCAGCGGGATCTGCGAGGACAACCCCGGCACCTCCACCTGCCTGCCGGCCCCGCTCGACGCCGACACCGGCTACCTGGGCTACATCGTCCCGGCCGAGGCCAGGACCGCCATGCGGCACGTCCTGAACAACGACCCGCGCCCGCACTACGTCCACCAGAGCAACCTGGCCGAGGACCGCACCCTCTACCCGGTGCTCAACTCGGTCCTCGACTCCTACCGCACGCTCTACGCGCCCAGCGCGCCGATCGTGAACCAGAGCATGAAGGACACCGGCGTCGAGCTCCAGCGCCGCGCCGCCTGGAACGCCGCGATCGCCGCCAACCAGGTCACCGCCTACCGCATCGGCAAGGACGTCACCGTCAAGGCGCCCTCCGGAGTCGTCGCCCCGCTCACCGCGCCCACCGGCACCAAGAAGCAGCTGCTGCTCGGCACCGCCGACTTCGGCACCGCCTACGCCGGCTCCCGCTCCACCTGGACGGCCCCCGAGCTGCTCCAGAGCGCGGTCACGCTGCGCATGCCCTGACCGCCCGGGCCCTGACGAGTCGACCACACGTACGACCTAGCGCCGGCGCTCCGCGAACCACGGGCGCCGGCCCCTTTTCCGTCCTGGGGGGACACACCGCATGAGCCATGGGCGTCATGTCACCATGCTCACCGAAGGCACGTACCCGCACGTCCACGGGGGCGTCAGCACCTGGTGCGACCAACTGGTGCGCGGCATGCCGGAGGTCGACTTCAACGTCATAGCCCTGACCGGCTCCGGACGTGAGCCGGTCACCTGGGAACTGCCGCGCAACGTCTACCGCCACACCGCCGTTCCGCTCTGGGGGCCCGCGCCGGCCAGGAAGCTGCGCTCCGGCCTGCGGGGCAAGGCCCGGCGCCGCTTCACCGAGACCTACGAGACCTTCCTGCTCTCCCTGCTGGACCCGCAGCGCGGGGGATTCTCCGAATCGCTGCGCGAACTGGCCCTGCTGGCCCGCGCCGGCCGGCTCGCCCCGGCCCTGCGCTCCGAATCGGTCCTGCGCCTGCTGATGACCGTCTGGACCCGCGCCGGCCTCGCGACCGCGGACGCCGAGCCCACCATCCACGACGCGCTCACCGCCACCGACCTGCTGGAACACGCGCTGCGCCCGCTGTCCGTGCGGATCCCGCCCGACAGCGTCGCGCACGCCGTCAGCAGCGGGCTGGCCACCCTCCCCGCGCTCGCCGCCAAGTACCTCGACCAGGTGCCGTTCCTCCTCACCGAGCACGGGATCTACCTGCGCGAGCGCTACCTCGGCTACCGCACCGCCGAACAGCGCTGGCCCGTCAAGGCGCTGATGCTCGGCTTCTACCGCGAGCTCAACACCGAGGGCTACCGGCAGGCCGACCTGATCACCCCGTGCAACCAGTACAACCGCCGCTGGGAGGAGCGCGGGGGCGCCGCGTCCGAGCGGATCCGCACCGTCTACAACGGGGTCGACCCGCACGCCTTCCCCGAGGCGGGTCCCGAACCGGAGGTCCCCACCCTCAGCTGGTGCGGCCGCATCGACCCGATCAAGGACCTCGAAACCCTGATCCGGGCCTACGCGTTCATGCGCGAGGAGCTGCCCGCCCTGCGGCTGCGCCTCTTCGGCCCGGTCCCGGCCGGGTGCGAGGAGTACAAGCTCACGCTGGAGAAGCTCGCCGCCGAGCTGGGGGTGAGCGACGGGATCTCCTACGAGGGCCGCATCAGCGACGTCGCCCGGGCCTACGCGGCCGGCTCCGTCGTGATGCTCTCCTCCATCAGCGAGGGCTTCCCCTTCTCGATCATCGAGGCCATGTCCTGCGGCCGCACCACCGTCTCCACCGATGTGGGCGGGGTCCGCGAGGCCGTCGCCGACACCGGCCTCGTCGTCCCGCCGCGCGAGCCCGAGACCATGGCCCGCGCCACCCTCGCCCTGCTCCGCGACGACGAACGCCGCGCCGAGCTGGGCCGGATGTCCCGCAAGCGGGTGGTCGAGAAGTTCACGCTCCACCAGTCCGTGGACGGCTTCCGGCACATCTACCGCGAACTTGCCCATGAAAAGCATGCGGGCCAGCCCGTGCTGCCCGTGCACGCGGGCGACGCGTGGACCCAGCGGCTCGCCGACCCCTGGTACAAGGAACTGGCCGCCGACGGGAGCCTGTGGTGAGCGGATCGCTTTGGCTGAAAGTGCCCGGCGGCGACACCCTGCCCGCCGTGCCCCGGCCCCGCAAGAGCGCCGAGCCCGCCGAGGACCCGATGGACGAGCTCGCGGGGCGCCTCGACCTCCTCATCGCGGCCGCCGTACACCCGGACGAGATCGCGGCCGTCCTCGAATCCGACGGGATGACCGACGAGCACATCCGGCTCACCTACGGGCGCGAGGACTCCTTCGGCCTCGCCGAGGAGCTCTACGCCCGCGTGCCGCGCTCCTACCCGGAGCCCGACCGGGTGCCCGACCCCTGGAAGGTCCCCCTCACCGCCTGCCTCCTGCGCGGGGTGATCTTCGCTCTGCCCGGCCTCGCCTACCTGCTGGGCGCACCCCTCCTGGAGGGGCCCAAGGACCGGCTGGGGCTGCCCGCCGGGACGCTGACCCTGCTCGCCGGGGCCCTCATCGGCTGGGTCTGGGACCAGACCCTGTCCCACCGGGCCTACTCCTGGCTCGGCCTCGGCGACCGCCACGCCGCCGGGCGGACCCTGCTGCTCGGCGCCCCCGCCGGGGCCCTGCTCGGCACCGCCGCCGCGCTGGCGGTGCCCGGCGGGCCCCCGTTCTCCTACGCCTTCGCCGCCGGCCAGGCCCTGTACGTCGGGGCCGCCACCGTGCTGCTCGTGCTGGGGCGGGAGCGGGTGCTGCTCGCCGCGCTGGCCCCGATGGCCTGCGGGGCGGTGCTCGCGCTGCTGGTGGAACTGCCCGTTCCGGTGCGGGTCTGCCTGCTGGCGCTCTCCCTGCTGGCCGCCTGCGCGCTGGCCCTGCGGGAGCTCCCCCTGGCCGACGGGGTACGGGCCCTCGTGCGCCGGGTCCGCACCTGGAGCGAACGCCGCCCGGGCGAACGGGGCCCGGTCCGCTGGCAGATGCTGCGCGGCGCCGAGGAGGAGTACGCGCCGCGCGGCCCCCGGATCGGCGACTCCGTCCCGTACGGGGTCTTCGGCCTGGGCACCGGCCTGCTCGTGCTGTACGCCGCCCTCGGCGAGGTGCTCGCGGGCGGCCCGGTCGAGGCGGTCGCGGCCCCCTCGGCGGTGGCCCTCACCCTCAGCATGGGCCCCGCCGAATGGCTGCTCCACCGGTTCCGCAGCGGCAGCCTGGCCGGGCTGCGGGCGGCCCGCTCGCCCCGGCAGTTCCGGCTGCGGATGCTCGCGACCCTGACCCAGTGCCTCGCCGCCTACCTCGCGGTGCTGCTCGCCCTCGGCGTCACCGGAACCCTGCTCTGGCCCGGCGCGCCCACCCTGACCGGGGTGCGCACCGCCACCCTGCTGCTGCTCGGCGCCGTGATGTGGACCGGGCTGCTCCTGCAGTCCTTCGGGGCGGTGCGGCCCGCCGCGGTCGTCGTCGCCTCGGCCGCCGTGGCGCAGAGCCTGGCCCTGCTCCTCGGAGCGGGCCAGCCGCGTGCCGTGCAGGTGGCCGTCGCCGGGGCCGCGGCCCTCGCGCTGGGCACGCTCGTCTGCCTGCTGCTCGGCCGCGCGACGGCCCACCGCTGAGGGGGCCGGACCCGGATGCACGTGATCCCGTACGAGAAGAAGGACCCCATGCTGCTGGTGCCCCTTTACGAGCATCCCGCCGACCGGCCCGAGGAATGGGAGCTGCTCATCCGCTCCGCGCCCCGGCTGCACTCGGTGGTGCTCAACCCCGACAGCGGGCCGGGCGACGCCCCCGACGAGCGGTTCGCCGCCGTCGCCGAGCGGCTGCGCGGAGCCGGGGTGCCCGTCCTGGGGTACGCCGACACCGACTACGGGCGCCGCCCGCACGCCGCCGTCGTCCAGGACCTGCTGCGCCACCGGGACTGGTACGGCACCGACGGGGCCTTCCTCGACCAGGCCGCCGCCGGCCCGGAGTTCCTCGCGCACTACGGACGGCTCGGCGTCGCCGCACGGGCCGCCGGGGCGCGGACCCTGGTCCTCAACCACGGAGTGCACCCGCACCCCGGCTACGCCGAACTCGCCGACCTGCTCGTCACCTTCGAGGGCCCCTGGGACGCCTACCGGGACGCGGCCGCCGTACCGCCGTGGACGGCAGACCACCCCGCCCAGCGGTTCTGCCACCTCGTGTACGCCGTCCCGCCGGGCGCCCCCGCCGAACTCGCCGGGCAGCTCGCGGTCCAGCGGGGCGCGGCCGTGCACTGCGCGGTCCCCGGGACGGGCGCGCACCCGTGGGGGACCCTTCCGTACGCACTGGAGGCCGCCGGATGAGACGGACCCTCGCGGGCCGCGGCACGCTGCTCCTCGCGGCGCTGCTGCTCCTCGCGTCCTGCACGTCCGCCCCGGAGGACGAGGACCTGCCGGACGACCTCTCGCCCGCCCCGGCGCCGGGGGAGCGCTGGCAGCCCGCGCCCGGCGTCGGCTGGCAGTGGCAGCTCACCGGGAAGCTCGACACCTCGGTGAAGGCGGCCGTCTACGACGTCGACGGGTTCACCACCACCAAGGAGCAGGTCGCCGAGCTGAAGGCGGCCGGCCGGCGGACCGTCTGCTACCTCTCCACCGGAGCCTGGGAGGACTTCCGGCCGGACGCCGGGGCCTTCCCGCCGGCGCTGCGCGGGGAGGGCAACGGCTGGGAGGGCGAGCGCTGGCTCGACATCCGGCGGCTCGCGGAGCTGGAGCCGCTGATCGCCGCCCGGTTCGACATGTGCCGGGACAAGGGCTTCGACGCCGTGGAGCCGGACAACATGGACGCCTACCGCAACAAGTCAGGGTTCCCGCTCACCGCCGCCGACCAGTTGGCGTACAACCGGCTGATCGCGAAGCTCGCGCACGACCGGGGCCTCGCGGTGGGGCTGAAGAACGACCTGGACCAGATCCCGCAGCTGGTGGGGGAGTTCGATTTCGCGGTCAACGAGCAGTGCATGCAGTACGACGAGTGCGACAAGCTCGCCCCGTTCGTGGAGGCGGGCAAGGCGGTCTTTCACGTCGAGTACGAGAAGCCGCTCGCGCAGTGGTGCCCGCGGGCCCGGGAGGCGAAGCTCAGCTCGCTGCAGAAGAAGTACGAACTGGGCGTCTGGCGCCAGGTCTGCCGGTAGCCCGGGGCTCCGGGCCGCCGGCCACCGGGGCCGGGGGCCCGGGGGCTCCGGGTCAGCCCGCCGGGATGATCGCGTGCACCCGGTAGCCGCCCCCGAACCGGGGGCCGGCGAAGCAGGAGCCGCCCAGGGCGACGGCCCGCTCGCGCATCCCGAGCAGGCCGTGCCCGCCGCCCTCGTCCACCGGCCGGGGCTCGGGACCGTCCGGGGTGCCGCCGTCGTCCAGCACGGTCACCTCCACGGAGCCGCCCACCCGGACCACGCTCACCTCGGCGTCCGCCCCCGGCCCGGCGTGCTTGCGCACGTTGGTCAGGGCCTCCTGGATCACCCGGTACGCCGCCAGGTCCACGGCGGCCGGCAGCGGGTCGCGGTCGCGTCCCAGCTGCACGATCACCTTCACCGGGAGCCCGGCGTGCCGGAAGGTGTCCACGAGGTCGTCCAGCACGGCCAGGCCCGGAGCGGGCTCGGTCGGCGCCTCCGGATCCCCGGACTGGCGCAGCAGCCCGACGGTGGCCCGCAGCTCGTTCAGCGCGGAGCGGCTGGCGTCGCGGACGTGGGCGAGCGCCTCCTTCGCCTGGTCGGGGCGCTTGTCCATGACGTGCGCGGCCACCCCGGCCTGCACGTTGACCAGGGCGATGTGGTGGGCCACCACGTCGTGGAGGTCCCGGGCGATGCGCAGCCGCTCCTCGGCGACCCGCCGCCGGGCCTCCTCCTCCCGGGTCCGCTCGGCGCGCTCGGCCCGCTCCTGGATGGCGTCGACGAAGGCCCGGCGGCTGCGCACCGCGTCCCCGGCGGCCGCGGCCATGCCGGTCCAGGCGAAGATGCCGATGTTCTCCTGCGCGTACCAGGGCAGCGGGCCGGCCAGCATGGCCACGCCCGTCAGCCCGGCCATGGTGAGCAGGCCGATCCGCCAGGTGGTGGGCCGGTCGCTGCGGGAGGCCAGCGTGTACAGGGCGATCACCGTGCACATGGCGACGGGCGCCCGCGGCTCCCCGGTGGTCAGCTCCAGCAGCGAGAGCCCGATCGTCGCGGCCAGTACGGTGCGGGGCCGCCTGCGCCGCAGCACGAGGACGGCCGCGCCGATGACCATCAGCACGAGCGAGAACGCCTCGGGGGTGCGGGTCCCGAAGGTCGGCCCGTGGGTCCCGTGCGGGTTGGCGAAGGAGCCGACGACCATGGCGACGAGCGCTCCGAGCGCGAGCACGGCGTCGCTGGCCAGCGGATGGTCCCGCGTCCACTGCCGGGCGGAGCCGAAGCGTCCGGGGTTAGTCGTCACCCCGATACGGTACGGCCTGCCCGTGCCCCACCCCTATGCCCTGTGCGAGGTCCTCGGCGGCGGAGGGGCCGGCGGGCGCACGCCGAGGGGGGTGCGCGAGCGCTCCGGGCCCCACTTGGCGCGCGCGAAGCAGAGCAGCATCACCGAGGCGATCGCCGCCAGGTGCTCCTTGCCCGCCAGGTTGTCCTTGAACAGCAGCTCGCCGATCATCACCACGATGACGACGGTGCCCGTCAGGTACGCCCGGTAGCGCCAGCAGACGTAGACGGCGAGGCCGACCACGGCGGCCGAGGGCCCGGTGTCGTTGACGATCCGGTCCGACACCGGCAGGCCGAAGGGGTGGTCCGCGCCGAGCGAGAGCCCGATCCGCGCGTACGTGGTCCCGGCCAGGGTGGCGATGTAGCCGATGACCAGCGTGCGCCACCAGCCGATGCAGATCTCCGAGATCCCGAAGACCAGCAGGATCTGGGCGAGCGCGCCCCACACCGGCAGGTCGAGCGCGGGCACGAACAGCGACAGGGGGGTCCGCAGCAGGGCCAGCCAGAGCGGGTCGGCGGCTTTGACCGACCCGAGGTTCTGGACCGGCTGGAAGCCCCATGACGTGTTCTGCACGATCTGGAAGACCGAAGTCAGCAGGACCGCGCCGATCGTCATCGGGATCGCCCGCCACTTGTCGTGGACGAGCGCGTCCCGGACCGTCCGGTACAGGGGCCCCCACTCGCGGCGGGCGAACCGCCGTAGTGAGGCAGTGGTCAACGCTTGCTCTCCAGATGTCTGCGGTGCATCCACTTCGGCAGGCCGGGGGCTTCCAGGAACCCCTCGGCCCGGCCCGCCGCGATACCGATCCGCAGCAGGTCCGAACTCTTCTCGAAGAGCATGAACCGCGGTTCCCAGATCGGCCGGTATTTGGCGTTGGCCCGGTAGAGGGACTCGATCTGCCACCAGCGCGAGAAGAAGCTCAGCAGCGAGCGCCACATGCGCAGCACCGGACCGGCGCCGAGCTTCGACCCACGCTCGAAGACGGAGCGGAACATCGCGAAGTTGAGCGAGACCTGTGTGACCCCGATCTCCTTTGAGCGCTCCAGGAGTTCGATGACCATGAACTCCATCAGGCCGTTCTCGGAATCCCGGTCACGGCGCATCAGGTCGAGGGACAGGCCCTTGGGTCCCCACGGCACGAAGGACAGCACGGCCCGCAGTGTGCCGTCGCCGTCGAAGCACTCCAGCATCACGCACTGGCCGTCGCCGGGATCGCCCAGTCGGCCCAGTGCCATGGAGAACCCGCGCTCGGTCGCGCCGTCGCGCCAGTCGTCGGCGCGCAGCAGGAGCACGTCCATCTCTTCGGACGGGATGTCGGCGTGGCGGCGGATGCGGACCGTGTACCCGGCCCGCTTGACACGGTTGTACGCCTGCCGGACGGTCCGCATGGCGCGGCCCTCCAGGGTGAACTCGGCGGTCTCGACGATCGCCTCGTCGCCCAGTTCCAGCGCGTCCAGCCCGTGCCGGGCGTAGATCTGCCCGGCCTCCTCGCTCGCCCCCATCACGGCGGGGACCCAGCCGTGCTCGCGGGCTTCGGCCAGCCAGGGGTCGATGGCGCCGGGCCAGGCCTCGGGGTCGCCGATCGGGTCGCCGGAGGCCAGCGAGACCCCGCCGACGACGCGGTAGGTGACGGCGGCCTTGCCGGTGGGGGACCAGATGACGGACTTCTCGCGGCGCAGCGAGAAGTAGCCCAGGGAGTCGCGGTCCCCGTGCCGGGCGAGCAGGGCGCGCAGCTTCTCCTCGTCGTCCTCGCCGATCGGGTCCACGGCGCGGCGCGAGCGGAAGGCCGCGAACAGCACGGCGAGCAGCAGCAGCGTCGACATGACGTTGATGGCGACGTCCACCCAGCCGGGGGTGGTGATCGCGTTGTACGCCTTGTCGTCCGGGGCCAGGGTGACCAGCCGCATCACCCCGTACCGCCAGCGGGCCAGGAACGTGGCGTCGGCGGCGTCCGGGTCGGTGTTGGTCGCACCGACGAGCAGGGCGGCGACCAGCGAGGTCAGCAGCAGGCCGACGGAGGCGACGAGGCTGGCGAGCAGCGGATTGGAGCGGTCGCCCTTGGCGTAGAACTCCCGGCGGCCCAGCAGCAGGGCGGCGACGAACAGCGAGGTCAGCGCGAAGGCCACCCAGTTCTGGGCGTGGTCGCGGAACTCCGGGTAGCAGAACTCGGAGGTGCCGCCCGAGCAGGGGGTGAAGGAGGCGACGGCCGCCACGGCGAACGCCAGCAGCAGCAGCCCGGCCAGGACGAGGTTGAGGATCCAGGCGGCCCGCTTGCGCCGGCCCATGGTGACGGTGAGCAGCAGCGAGAAGGCCGCGGAGGCGAAGCCCGCCGTGAGCAGGTACGGGGTGTAGAAATCGGCGGTGCTGTGCCGGCGCAGGTCCTGGCCGAGCGAGACCCACACCGCGCTGAGGAAGTTGATGAAGGTGACGGCGCGCAGGTACCACACCACGAACGCGGCGCTGCGCCGCGACCGGGTGCTGCCCCGGCCCCCTTCCCGGTTGGTGCCGGGGCCGTTCCCCTGGCCGTTCCCCTGGCCCTTCCCCTGGCCGGTCTCCCGGCTTCCCCCCGGTTTGCCGTTGCCGTTCGGGTCCCCACCGGTTCCCCGGTCGGTCTTCCGGTCGGTCTCTGCGCTGGTCAAACGGACCTCTCCCATAAAAAGCGATGATATGGGGCGTCGCAGTCCGTGCTCGGCAGTCCGGAGGACCGCGGCCTGGTCAGGACCGCGGGCCCCGGTGACTCATTCCGTCGGCTCGGCCGCCCTCCCCCAGACTTCGTCCGGGGGGACCCCCGGAGGGAGTTCCGCCGCGAGTGCGGCGGCCGCCTGGACGAGGGGAAGAGCCAGCAATGCCCCGGTTCCTTCTCCCACAGTGACGCCGTGGTCGAGCACAGGGTTGAGCGCCATCCGGTCCAGGGCCTTGGCCTGGCCGGGCTCCCCGCTGGCCTGTCCGGCCAGCCACCAGTCCGGCGCCCGGAACGCGGCGCGCTGGGCCACCAGCCCGCAGGCGGCCGAGACGACCCCGTCGAGGATGACGGGGGTCCGGCGCACCGCGCACTGGAGCAGGAAGCCGGTGATCGCGGCGACGTCCGCCCCGCCGACGGCCGCGAGCAGCGCGACCTGATCCCCGAGGACGGGCCGGGCGCGTCGCAGCGCGTCGCGGATCGCCGCGCACTTGCGCATCCAGGTCAGGTCGTCGATGGGCACGCCGCCGCGGCCGGTGACGACGGAGGCGTCGGTGCCGCACAGGGCGGCGACGAGCGTCGCGGCGACGGTGGTCCCGCCGACGCTCAGGTCCCCGAGCACGATCAGGTCGGTCCCGGAGTCGGCTTCCTCGTCCGCGATCCGCATCCCGAGCCGCAGCGCCTGCGAGGCCTCCTCGGCCGTCAGCGCGTCCTCCACGTCGATCCGCCCGCTGCCGCGCCGGACGCGGTGCTTGGTGATCTCCTCCGGCAGCAGGTCGAGATGGCAGTCCAGGCCCGCGTCGACGATCCGCACGGTGG
The DNA here is from genome assembly GCF_003287935.1 of Streptomyces sp. ICC1. GTDB lineage: Bacteria > Actinomycetota > Actinomycetes > Streptomycetales > Streptomycetaceae > Streptomyces > Streptomyces tritrimontium. Next base: position 306,265 of record NZ_CP030287.1, on the reverse strand, counting down.
CGCCGAGCCGCTCGGCCAGGATGGCCACGGGGCTCTTCCCGTCGAGGACGGCCCGCACCAGCTCGTGGGCGCTGCCGGCGGGCCGTACGGACACCCCCTCGGCGGCGATCCCGTGGTCGGCGGCGAACAGGACGACGCGCGGCCGCTCGATCGGCGCGACCGGCACCCGCCCCTGCGCGGCCGCGAGCCACTCGGCGAGCTCGTCGAGCCGCCCCAGCGCACCGACCGGCACGGCCAGCCGCTCACGGCGTTCCTCGGCATCACGCCGCACGCCCCCGTCGGGGCGCTCGATCAGATCAGAGAAGTCGTCGAGATTCAGCGTGGTCATTTGCCAGAGGGTACAGCCGACCCCCACGGGGCCCGAACGGTCCCGGCGGTCCGGATCGCGGTGCGGTACGGGGCTATTCCTTCAGGGTCGCCACCTGGCCGGCCACCACCAGCAGCACGTGCTCGCACTCGCCGGCGACCTCCGCGTTCAGCCGCCCCAGCTCGTCGCGGAAGCGCCTCCCCGACGCGGTCGCGGGGACCACGCCGGAGCCCACCTCGTTGCTGACCAGCACCACCGGGCGGCGGGTCGCGCGGACGGCCGCCACGAGCGCCGCGGTCCGCTCCCGCAGCTCCTTGGCGCCTCCGTTCGCCCAGACCGCGTCGTCCCAGGCCCCCGCCCGGTCCATGGCGTCCGTCAGCCACAGCGACAGGCAGTCGATCAGCAGCGCGGGCCCTTCCCGCGCCAGCAGCTCCGCCAGCTCGCAGGTCTCCACCGTCCGCCAGGACGACGGCCGCCGCTCCCGGTGGAGCCCGACCCGGGCGGCCCACTCCGCGTCGCCGTCCCTCGTACCGCCCGTGGCGACGTAGACGACTTCCGGGAAGCCGGCCAGCCGGCGCTCCGCCTCGTACGACTTGCCCGAGCGGGCCCCGCCCAGGACCAGCGTCCGGCGCGGCACGGCCGGCGCCTGCCGGTACTCCCCGGTCGTCACCGTCGTGCCGTCCGGCACCGCCCGCGCGCCCTCGGCCGCGCAGCGGCGGTCCAGCTCCCGGCCCGGCGGGGTGCCGTGGTCGACGTGGACGGCGATCACGTCCGTCGACGGGCCCACCGCCCCGCCGGCCCGCAGCCGTGCGAGCGCCTCGGGCCGGCCGAGGACGTCGGCGAGGACCACGTCGTAGGGGCGCGGCGCGGTGGTGCCTGCCCCGGACTTCGTCCGGGGGGAGCCCCCTGCGCCCGCGGGTGCGCCGCCGGGCGGCAGGTACAGCATCCGGGCGCCGTCCGGCCCGGTCACCTCGTACCCGGTGCCCGGCGCGTCCATGGGCACCGCCCGCACCCGGTGCCCGGAGATCACGGCGAGCTCCCGCCCGTCCGGCACCCGCCCGGCCGCCGGCAGCCCCGGCGGCAGCTCGACGGCCGGGCCGTCGTGCGGGTGGGTCAGCAGGACCTGCCGTACGGCGGCCAGGGAGTGCCCGGCGCGGGCGCCCGCGAGCACGGCTCCGGGGGTCAGGTCGAGCAGCAGCGCCCCGTCCACGAGCACGGCCGTGGCGGCGCGCGCCAAGGGGCCGATGCTGACCGCGCAGGCGGCGCAGGGACAGCCGGGGCGGGGCAGTCCTTCGGGTGTGCCGGTGCCGAGCAGAGTGAGTTCCACAGGATGATCCTCCCGCGTCGTCGAGACTGCTGCGCGCCCGGTTAGTCTGCGGGCACACTCAAGGTGAGAAGCGTGCGAGTGGCGGACGACCAACGGAGGCGGACATGGCGTGGACGTGGCGGTTCGAGACGGCGGACGGCAGTGAGACCGGTCCGTCGGTGGTGCCGGAGGAGTTCACCACGCAGGGCGACGCCGAGTCGTGGATCGGCGAGTACTGGAAGGACCTGCTGGAGGGCGGCACCGAGAAGGTGAAGCTGTCCGACGACAACGGCACCGAGCTCTACACGATGAGCCTGCGCGAGGCGCTCGACGCCTGATCCGGAGGGCCGGACATGCCGGAGCCCGGACCCGATGGACGGGTCCGGGCTCCGGCGCGTGTCGGGGGCGGGTCTCAGCCCCGTACGCCGCACAGGTGCAGCAGCGCGGCGATCCCGCGGTACGGGTCGGTCCGCCCGGCGCGGTCCTCGGCGGCCAGGAGCCGTTCCAGCTCGGCGTCGGCGGGGAGCTCCGCCCCGGCCTCCGTGCCGTCGGTGAAGACGCGTACGCCGTACCAGGTCTGCAGCGGGGCGCCGATGCCGGACAGGGTGGCGGTCAGCGCGGGCAGCCGGTCGGCGCGCACGTCCAGGCCGAGCCGGTTGGTGTAGCCGACGGTGTCGAAGGCGGCCAGCGCGGCCGGCCAGTCGCCGTCCAGGCCGGGCCGCATGGCGAGGGCGTCGCCGTTGCGCACCAGCAGGGACAGCAGCCCGCCGGGGGCCAGCATCCGGGCGAGCCCGGCGAGCATGGCGTCCGGTTCGGGCACGTACATGAGGACGCCGTGGCAGAGCACGACGTCGAAACTGCCCGGCAGGAAGTGCGCGCCGGTCTCCCGGCCGTCGCCCTCCATGAGGCGGACGCGGTCCTGGATCCCGGCGGGCTCCGCGGCCAGCGCCTCACGGGCGACGGCCAGCATGTCGGGGTCCTGCTCCAGACCGGTCACCTTGTGCCCGGCGCGGGCCAGGCGCAGCGCCTGGGTGCCCTGGCCCATGCCGACGTCGAGGACGCGCAGCCGCTGCCCGACGGGGAAGCGGTGCGCGATCTGCTCGTCGACCTGGCGGCCGACGAGCTCTTGGCGGACCGCGTTGCGCAGCCCCCCGAGCCCCTCGAGCCACAAGCGGGCACCGTCCGCGAAACCGCCCCCGCCGAACGCTCCGGGCGTTCCTCGGCTCAGGGCCGTTCCCCGCGCTTGACCTGCGGCTTCGGCAGACGGAGCCGGCGCATCTGGAGGGTGCGCATCAGGCCGTACGCGACGGCGCCGCGCTTGGGTTCGTCCGGGAAGCGCTGGTTCAGGGCCTTGCGC